>JBOHIU010000138.1:0-53111 GCA_050725855.1 Xanthobacteraceae bacterium
GGTGATCTCGCGGCAGACGATCTTGCCGTCGAGCGGGAAGGCTTGCAGCATAATGTTGAAGCCGCCGCCGTCCTTGTGTGGAAAGACCAGGCCGATGTTGAGCCAGAAGTCGTCCTGGCCTTCGCGCATGATCACCGAATAGGCGCGGTGCGTCGGCTGTCTCGGTTCACTTTTCTCCGCCACGGGAGTCTCCTTTCGAGCGGATTGCGATGTCCTGCGTGAGCATGCGCCAGGGACGCACGGCCTGGTGCCTGCCAGCGCGGATCACAGCTCAAGAAAATGGCGGGGACTGCCGACACGATACGTGCGGGCTGCCACTCGTCAAGCAGTGAAAAGCTCAGCATCTACGGCGAGATTTTGGCAGGCACTTGCCTCTGGTCGGTCGCGAATGCTGTTTACCCAAATGGTTTGAAGCCGCCGCAGCCTTCGCAAGGAGAAGGATTTTTCCGACATCCTGGTCGAGACGCCCGCCCGCCGAGGACGGGAAGTCCATGAATGATCTAACGTTCTTATCGTACATTCGGCTCGCTAGTGCTGGATACTTATCCTGCAAGGGCGGTCCATCTTCTCCGCGATACCAAAAATGGTGAAAACCGACTCGCGGCCCGCGGCTGTGAGGATCGCGGCGGCCATAAATCGGACCGATTCCGATCCAGTTCAACTTACCAGCTATACCGTGGCGCTTCGGTTCCGATCCTATCCCTCCGACGCCGATCACCGCGTCGAATTGCCAATCGCGGACTGATCCCATGCAATCGTTGTTGCCGAACACGCCGGTTTTAGGATCAGGATCGCCGGTGTGAGTTTTTTTGTAAATCAGCGTTCGCATGTGTTCATTGTGGGCGCGGCCCATACTCCTACTGAATTGTGTTTTGTATGGCGCGAAGCCATTTGATGGCCGAGAACTGGCCACCAATATTTGACACAAATTCTTGTCCACGGGAAGCAACGCGAAGCTCTTGAGTGTTCACCCACCTAATTGGATCGTTGTGATAGGTCAGGCCCGCCGCTTTGAGCCATACTGGAACGGTCCAGACAGAGACCGGAGCGCCAAGTTTGGTAAGACGCAAACTCGGATGTGCAATCCGCGCCTTGGCACCAGAGCCGAGGTAAAGTGTGTTGTTCTCGTTCCACTCTCCAATGGTGTGCGGATGCCTGCGCAGGAATCCTTCAGGGTTGTCGTTCTTCGAAGGATGGCGGCCGAGGCGGCGAACTTCATCGACTTCCAAATATCCGATGATGGCGGTCCCGACGATCGCGCGATGAAAACAAGCTGAAGAATATAAATACGTCGCCGACGCCGACGGCGTTCTTTTCCAAGTGTGATTGGGTGGCGCCAGTCTGCCCGAACGCCACCGTCCGTTGAAGAACATAGGGTCTTCGTGGCAGTAATCATCGGCATTGATTCACCCTTTGGTCATGTTCTCTACGATATTGCCGAGCCCCAGGAGGCGGTAGCTGGTCTCGGAACGCCGCCTGGTTGGGATCGGAAGACTAATTGGCTCCCCCTCAATGATCGGAGATGGGGCCTTGCCGGCCGCGCTATCAAAGCCTTTCCTGCTAAAGGTAATTTTCACGATCGGCCTTCGTAACTTCTTTCGTGCGCTCCACCCGGACGGTCAATCAAACGACCGCGATGTACTTAATGTCGTCTGCAATAGCGCAAAGAATCCCAGATTTCGGGCAAAATGGACCTAACGCACGCATGCCGCAACCTCCGTGATCGAGTACGTGACGGGCGGGTTAGCTCAAACCGCTATGCCGGCAATTGCCGTCGCTCCAGACGTTCGATAGTGGATCGCGCGAAGCGAGCTCGGCGCGCGTTGCAAAAAGGAATAGCGATGGGCTCTGTCCACGTGAGACGCGGAGATTGCGTAACGCGTCCATCATTGATTGCATTCGATTGTCATCCGACGTAACGGTGAGCACCCGAAATGATTTCCAGCCGAAGCATCGCTCGTGTTGTTTCGATGCGTAAGCGGCGAGATAGGTGCGCATCTTTTGCTCGAAGCTGGTCTGCGTGGAATTGGAGCGGACGACCGGCATGGTGCCGCGGTCGATCTCGACGACAAAATATCGGCGCCAGCCGTTGGCAAGCGAGAGGCCGAAGGCGAGGTCGGGGACAATGGCCCGCTCGCGCACAACGCCGCGCAGTGGCATCTTCACCTTGATGGACAATGGATGCGCGGGCTGCGCTTCCGCTTTCGTGGCGAAGCCCAGCGCGGTCATGCTCGCTGTCATGCCTGCGCTACCCTTCAGCAAGTCGCGTCGTTTCATCGTCATGTCATTCCTCCCGTGCTGCTCGTTGCCGACCAAGCTCATCTCTGCCATCGTAACCACGATATGCCGTCGCGGTCGACGCTCGCGGCGGTCGACCGTGCGGCAGTGCCGCCCTGGTAAGTTCATCGCGCTTGACGATCGCGAGCTTCCGGTACCGCGGTTGGCGATGGCGGTTAAAGTCGCGTCCGATTGCCGCTTTTCACCGCCCCGCAGGGCTTCTATGATCTGGTCGAAGTACAATTCGTCCGCTGAGGCGAAGGCTCTGGCTCAGCGTTAAGGAGGTAAGCAGTGACTTACTTTCTTGAGTTTCTCGCCGGCATTCTGGCCCTTTGCGTTCTGCTCGCTTTGTTTGTGGGCGTCATCCCGCCCAAGCGGCCTCACGATTTGTGGCCCTTCGGCTGATTGACCAATCGTCTGACCTAGCGTGAACCGCGGCGCATGCGGCCAACGTCGCCAAGCTCCCCGGCCGGGCTTAGTCAGACACCAAGAACCTGGGCAAGCCATCTCGCCCCGGCTTTGAGGTTGTCCGGCACTGAGGTGCCGGGCAATGCCTGCCTAGACGCCATCCGATGCCGAAGGATTACCGCGACGGCTGAGAGCCACTGGACCGTTCCAACACCCGTGGGGCCGTCTATTCGTCATCGACCTACGGAGCGCCCCGTGGTCAGGCGCCAGCCGCTATAACGATTGACCCGGATTCTTGCGGTAACGATTCACGATCGCGTCCGCAGTCATGTCGGCAAGCGTTCCGATCGTAAGCGTGGGATTGAAGCCGGCGCCCATGGTCGGGTAGGTGGAACTGCCGACCAGGAACAGGTTGTGGTGATCCCAGGTCTGGCCGTACTTGTTGACGGCCGAATCCTTTGGATCGCTGCCCATGCGGGTGCCGGCTTCATGGTGCGCGCCGGGTGCGCCCGCCGGACTGACCGGCGCTGGCCAAACCTCGACACCGCCCATCGCCTGTCCAATTTCGATCAGCTTCTTTTGGACGAAATCGACACGCGCGCGTTCATTTGGCCGCCGCCAGTCATAGGTAACCCGCAACGCTGGCAGACCCAGTCGTCGCGCACATTGGATCGAGATCGATGGTCCGATCCGGGTAAGGTAGCTTCTCGGTCTGCGCGTTGATTGGCGAGCGAGTTTTTACTGCGTTGCAGCAGCGTCGAATACTCTGCGGGGCAACACCGATCCTTTATGCGTGGCCTTGTTGACGCGAAACCGAGAAGACCTTCGAATGCTTCCACGAACGCCCACCGGACGCGCAAAAATGGGAACAACGACATCGATTCGCGATTGGCTTTGAAGGAGGCGGGAAGTGCGCAAGAGGAGAAATCCATGGAGCAAAGCGGCTTGCGCCTTGTTTCGGTCGCCCTTGCGGTTACCATCGCCGCGAGTGGTGCGGCTGCGCAAGAGAGCCCCGGCCCCACGGCGCCGAAATCCAATCAAGGCTCGGGCGAGAGCAAGGCAGCCAAGCACAGCACAGTTTTGCCCGAGAAAAGCTTGACCGGCGGCGGCGGCCAAAGCAGCACCGGCGAGGCGGCGCAGATCGAGCAAAGCGCGGCACCGCTCAAGCTCAGCGCTGCACAGCAGCAGAAAATCAAATCGTATTTTGCGGAGAAGCGAACGAAGGAGCTAAACAGCGTCGGGTTTTCATTATCCATCGGCGCAGCAGTACCGCGACAGATCGAACTTCACAGACTGCCTGCTGCAATCATTTCCGCTCTCGGTGGTTTTCGAGGCGACGATTACGTGCTTGTTGGTCATCAGCTCGTGGTCGTTGATGACAATGCGCGCCGCGTGGTAGCAATCGTTCCCAACGTGGGGTGAACGTCGGCCGCCAATTCTTATACCAAGTTTCAGAGGTGCTGACTCGTCATGCCCGACCGGCCGGGTCCGGCCCGAAGTTGCCGGCCCGGCTGCATGCTTGTGCCGGGCATCCCGATTTGACCGCGAGGCGAAACAAGAATCGGGACGACCGGGACCGGCCCGGCCATGACGCGGAGAGGGTCGGCCATTACGAAGGTTGGTATTATAGCCGAGATCCGCGCGAGTGGACGCCTGCTGGGAACAGGTTAGACGTCAGCGCGTACCTATGCGTCGGTGTCGTAGCCAGAAGCCGGCAAAATTAGCTACGTCCGTCTTCCCCATTTTGGCCGGTTGTCACCCAGCAGACCATCGATAACGAACGATCTGTTTCAACGTTCCTGTTAACAGGGTTTCCACGGCTCACCAACGCTCGTCGCGTCCTCGATATCTGAAATTCCAGCAAAATCGCCTTCTCTTTTTCGCCGGTATTTGCGGTGCGGGTGTGTCGCTACGCGTCGAGTGGAACCAAAACAGGCAAACCGGGTTAAACGACGGGAAGTCGGAGGGAGCCTGCCGATAATCCGGTCTGCACCTTTGAACTAGACTGCGGGGCGGCCGCGAGGGCGCATCGAATGGCGATCTTCGGGCCACGTGCAAATCTCTTTATGACCGTGGCGCTCGCTGCTGCCGGAGGGCTCTCGGTTTTCCTGCTGTTGGCGGTCTGGGTCGTTCCGGTCATGGGATACAACACGCAGGAGCGATTTGCTCCGCAACAGCCGGTCCCGTTCAGCCACAAGCATCACGTCAGCGGATTGGGACTGGACTGCCGCTATTGCCACACCACGGTCGAAACATCTTCCAATGCGGGAATGCCATCGACCGCGATCTGCATGACCTGTCACTCGCAGATCTGGACCAACGCCGCCATGCTTGCGCCGGACCGCCTGAGCCTGGCGGAAAACAAGCCGCTCCGCTGGACGCGCGTCTACACGCTTCCCGATTACGTGTTTTTTGATCACAGCATTCACATCGCGAAGGGTGTCGGCTGCACCGAGTGCCACGGTCCGATCGGCGACATGCCGCTGACCTGGAAGGCGCAGACCCTGTACATGAGCTGGTGCCTGTCCTGTCACCGCGATCCGGCGCCGCATCTGCGCCCCGTGGACCAAGTTTTCAATGTTCATTGGCATCGCACGCCTTCTACACCGTCCGGGCAGGCGTTGATGGCAGAGTATCACATTCATACACGCACGTTATCCGATTGCGGGACGTGTCACCGATGACTCAATCACCGCGCACCTATTGGCGCAGCCTCGAAGAACTGGCCGAGACGCCGGAGTTTGCCGCTATTGTCGAACGCGTAACGCCGCGCTTTCGGGAGTTGCTCAACACGTTCGACCGGCGGCGCTTTCTTCAGCTCATGGCGGCGTCGATGGCGCTCGGCGGCCTGTCGGCGTGCGGACCGGAGCCAAATGCCCGCCAGCTCCTCCCCTATGTCGAGCAGCCGGACAACATCATTCCTGGACGCAACAGCTACTACGCGAGCGCGCTGACTGAAGACGGTTATGCGACCGGAGTTCTGATCGCCCATCAGATGGCGCGCCCCATCAAAGTTGAAGGCAATCCGGATCATCCGGCGAGCCGCGGCGCGGCGAGCGCCATCGTTCAGGCGAGTATTCTCCAGCTTTACGATCCGCGCCGGGCCCAAACCATTTTCGGCGACGGTCAGATTGCCACCTGGGAGGCCTTCGTCAGCGCCGCCTATGATCGGCGGGCGCGCCTCATGGCCCGCAAGGGCGACGGCTTGCGCATCCTGACCGGTGCAGTCAGTTCTCCGTCGCTTGCCGCGCAGCTCGCGGCCCTCCAGCAACAATTTCCGTCGATGCGCTGGCACCAATGGCAGGCGCTTGATCGCGATAACGAACTCGCGGCCGCAACGCGCAGCTTCAGGCAGCCGGTCGAACGGACCTTCGATTTGACCAAGGCCGATCGAATCCTTGGGGTCGGCAGTGATCTTATTTCGTCGGCGCCGGGCTGGCTCGCCTATGCGCGCAGTTTTGCCGCGGCCCGGCGGCCGAGCGAGACCGGCGCCAAGATGAGCCGCGTCTATGCGATCGAGAGCACGCCGACTTTGCTGGGCGCCAAGGCCGATCATCGGCTCGCCATGCGGCCAAACGACATCGTCGCGTGCATGCGTTACTTGGCCGGCCTGCTTGGAGCGGGCCCGCAGCCATCATCGCCGCCGGACGGCGCGAACGCAGCTTGGCTGAAAGCCGCGGCTGACGATCTGGCGCAAAGCAAGGGCAGAGCGCTCGTCCATGCCGGCCGAGAACAGCCGGTGGAAGTTCATGTCTTGGCCGACGCGATCAACGGCGCGCTTGGCGCGTACGGCAACACCGTGCGTTTGATTGCGCCGGTCATTGTCGACGCCGCCTCGATGCGCCAGTCGATATCCGATCTCGCCGGGGACATGGCGGCCGGAAAGGTCGACACGCTGCTCATCCTTGGCGCCAACCCGGTTTATGACGCGCCTGCCGACCTGCAATTTGCGGCGGCGCTCCGCCGCGTCGCACTTTCCGTGTGCCTTGGTCTCTACGAAGACGAGACGATGCTCGCCACGACGTGGCGGGTCCCCGCAACCCATGAGTACGAGACATGGAGCGACGCGCGCGCGTTCGATGGCACCGTGACGATCATGCAGCCGCAAGTGCGACCGCTCTACGGCGGCCATTCGGCGCAACAGGTCTTGACGATCCTGCTCGGCGGATCGGCCCCGGACGATTACCAGCTCCTGCGCGGCTATTGGCAGAAGCGCGCACAACAGGAGAATAGAGGAGATTTTGAAGGCTTTTGGCATGGGGCTATTCGCAGCGGCGTCGTCGCCGACACCGCGGAACAGCCGCTATCGCTCGCGCCGAAGAGCGGCGTTGCCGCGCCCGCGACGACCGCGCCTCCGCAAGGCGGTCTCTTGGCCCTGTTTCGGCCCGATGAAGCCAACTGGGACGGCCGCTACGCCGATAATCCGTGGCTCCTGGAAATGCCGCGCCCGTTCACGCGGCTGACCTGGGACAACGCCGCTGTCGTCGCGCCGAGCACCGCGGCGCAACGAGGCCTCAAGACGCACGATGTCGTTGAAATCCAGATCGGCCCGGCAAAGCTCAAAGCGCCGGTTTATGTCCTGCCGGGTCAGGCGCCCGATTGCGTGACCTTGCCGCTGGGCTGGGGCCGCGCGGCGGGCGGACTTGGCGCCGGGATCGGCTTCGATGCGTATCCAGCGCGCCGCGCCGCCGATCCATGGCTCGCGGCGATAACCGCGATCAGCAAGACAGGCGAGGTTTATCGGCTGGCGACCACGCAGGACCAGGACCATGTGGTGGGCCGCGATCTCATTCGCGAGGGAAGCCTCGATCAATTCAGCAACGATCCGGGATCGATTGTCGAGAAGACCAAGGCGGAGTCGCTTTATCCGTCTTATCACTATACCGGCCGCGCCTGGGCCATGGCGGTCGACCTGAACTCCTGCATCGGATGCCAAGCGTGCGTCATCGCCTGCCAGGCGGAAAACAACGTGCCGATCGTCGGCAAGGATCAGGTGCTCGACGGGCGCGCGATGCATTGGCTGCGCATCGACCGCTACTATTCCGGATCACCGGACACCCCCGACACCGCGTTTGAGCCGATGCCCTGCATGCAATGCGAGAACGCCCCGTGCGAAGTGGTCTGTCCGGTGCACGCGACCGTGCACGACCACGAAGGCCTCAATCTGATGGTCTACAATCGCTGCGTCGGCACGCGCTTCTGTTCAAACAACTGCCCCTACAAGGTGCGCCGCTTCAACTTCTATGCTTACGCGCACCAGAACGAGCGCCCTCCCGAATCCTGGAATCCGGAAGTGACGGTCCGCGACCGCGGCGTGATGGAGAAATGCACGTATTGCATCCAGCGGATACGTATCGCCGAGATCGCCGCCGACCGGGACAATCGAAAGCTTCATGACGGCGAAGTCGTCACCGCCTGTCAGCAAAGCTGCCCGACGCAGGCGATCATTTTCGGCGATCGAAACGATCGCGACAGCGCGGTCGTCAAGCGCAAGGCCACTCCCATCGACTACGTGCTGCTCGACGAGCTGAACACCTTGCCGCGCACGAGTTACAGCGCGCTCGTCAGAAACCCGAATCCCGCGATCAAGGCCGGCCAGTCCTGATTATCTGCAGGTAACCTATGGCGATGACCCTCTCGACCGAACTGCCGCCCGACGCGCCGGTGATCGCTGCCGATGTCACCATGACGTCGTTGAGCCGACAGGTCAGCGACCGGGTTTTGACGAACCGGGCACCGTTGTGGTGGCGGATCGGTTTTGCGATAGGCTCCGTGCTGTTCTTGCTGCTGATCATTCAGATGTCGTGGCTGTTCATCAACGGCATCGGCGTGTGGGGCGTCAATATTCCGGTCGCCTGGGGGTTGGCGATCTCCGAATATGTCTGGTGGATCGCGCTGGCAAGCGGCGGAACCATCGTCTCGGCCCTGTTCTTTCTCACCCGCTCGCCGTGGCGATCGGCCACTAACCGGATCGCCGAAAGCATGCTGCTGTCGGCGGCGCCTTGCGCCGGCCTGATGCCGATCATGCATCTGGGGCGGCCGGGCCTGTTCTACTGGCTGTTCCCTTATTCCAGCGTGATGGGGGTGTGGCCGCAGGTGCGCAGTCCGCTGTGGTGGGATTTCATCTGCCTGCTCTGCTACATCCTGATGTCGGTCATGTACTACTACGCCGGTATTTTGCCGGATCTCGCGACCGTGCGCGATCTGGCAAAGAGCCGGTCCAAGCAAATCCTTTACGGCGTTCTGGCGCTCGGTTGGCGCGGCTCGGTCAAACAGTGGCAGAACCAGCGCGTCGTCTACGCGATCATGTCCGCGATCATGGCGCCGATGGTCATCTCGGTGCACAGCGTGGTCGGCCTCGACTTTGCCGGCGGACTGACGGTGGGCTGGCACGACACGCAATTCCCGCCCTATTTCTTCTTTGGCGCGGTCATTTCCGGCACCGCGCTCATCATCATGCTCACGATCATGGTGCGCTGGGGCTACGGCCTGCAGGACGTGCTGACCGAATATCACCTTAACGCCATGGCGAAGGTCATGCTGGTCGGCAGCCTGCTGCTCACCTACGCCTATGTGTGGGAGGCGTTCGGACCGTTTTACGGAAGCGATGCCGCCGAAAAGACCGAATTTCTCCAGCGGGCGTTCGGGTTCGTGGCGCCGGCGTTCTGGTCCGAGAAAATCCTCACCGTCTTCGTCCCGCAGCTGCTCTGGCTCCCATTCGTTCGCCGCAATCAGCCTCTGCTGTTTCTGATCTCGACGGGAATCATCGTCGGCATGTGGCAGGAGCGTTTCGTTTTCACGACGTCGAGCCTCGAGCACAACTACATGCCTTCTTCCTGGGGTCATTTCTACCCGACGTTCTGGGACTGGGCGACGCTCGCCGGCACGATCGGGCTGTTTATCACGACGTTCTTTTTGTTCTTGCGGTTCGCGCCGATTGTCTCGTTGGCCGAGGTCCGCGAGATCATCGAGGAAAAAAGATCGAAATGACAGAGCTTCGCGGCATCGTTGCGCAGTTCGGCACTCCGGAAGCGCTCACCGGAGCGGCCGCGCAGCTGCGGCAGTCGGGTTTTCGCGTCTTCGAAGCCTACACGCCGTATCCGGTGGAGGGTCTTGATCGGATCGTCCGGCCGGGACGCAACCTCCTCTTGCCGCTTGTCATGTTCGGCGCTGCGATCCTGGGTGCGGCCTGGGGCTATTGGATTCAGTACTGGGACGAGGCATTGAATTATCCGATCAATGTCGGCGGCCGGCCGCACAATAGCTGGCCGGCCTTCACGGTCGGCACCTTTGAAATCATGCTCCTGATCACCGTTGCCGCCGGGTTCTTCGGCATGCTGGCGGCATCCGGATTGCCGAAGCTTTACAATCCGTTGTTCGAAGCCCGATCGTTCGAGCGTGCCTCGCGCGATCGTTTCGTCATTTGCGTCGAACGGGCCGACCCGCGCTTCGATTGCGATGCCATCCGACGCGTATTCGAGGAACATGGCGCGCAGCACATTGAAGAGGTGCGCGCGTGAGCTGGATGTCGCGCACCGTGGCGTTGAGTCTGGCGGCGGCGCTGGCGGGCTGCGATAACATGGCTAATCAGCCGAAGCTCAATCCCTACGAACTGCCCTACGGTTCGCAGACGCAATGGCCCGTAACGCAGCCGCCGCACACCATCGCGCGCGACCAGCCGTTGCATCCGCCGGGACCGCCGCCCGTCACCGTCGCGCTGCTCGAGCGCGGCAAACAGCGGTTCGACATTTATTGCGCCCCCTGCCACGGCCGGTTCGGCGACGGCGACGGCATGATCGTGCAGCGCGGCTTTCCGCATCCGCCTTCCTATTACAGCAATGCGCTCCGCAACGCTCCGAACCAACTGTTCTATGACGTCATCACTCACGGCTACGGCGTGATGTTTCCCTATGCCCAACGGGTGGACCCGGCGGACCGCTGGGCGATCGTCGCCTATATCCGCGCCCTGCAGGCAAGCGCCAGCGCAACGGTCGCCGACGTACCGCCGGACGAGCGGAGTGCGCTGCAATGAGGTCCGGTCTTAACAGGCTCGCGCTATGCGCCATCGCGCTTGGCGTGCTCGGCATCGCCGGGACCGTTATCGGCGCACTCCTGGATCCGCCCGCCTTTTTGCGCGCGTGGCTGTGCAGTTATCTGTTCTGGCTGGGCTTCCCGCTCGCCGGGATCACGCTGGTCCTGGTGCATGACCTCAGCGGCGGCGAGTGGATGGCGACGGCGCGGCCGGCGCTTGATGCGGCGATCATAACCATGCCGGTAGCGAGCCTTGCGGGAATTCCCGCCTTTGTCGGCCTGAATTCGCTCTATGTCTGGACTCATCCGGCGGTCGGGCTGGCGAACGTCTTCTATCTCAATCCGACCGATTTCTTTATTCGTTACGGTGTCTACGTCGTGCTGTGGAACGTGTTGGCGGCCTTTGCGCTTTGGCGGCGAGACGGCGCGGCGCCGATCGCGCCGGGTCTGTCCTGGCTCAGTGGGTTGGGGCTCGTTGCGCTTGCATTATCAACCAGCTTTGCCGCCATCGACTGGGTTCTCTCCCTCGAACCGAAATTCTGGTCCGCGATCTTCCCTTACACGCAGGCGTCAAGCTGGTTCAATACCGGCATGTCGATCGCCATGCTCAGCATCGTCTTGTTCGCGTGGCCTGCCGGCGAGCGCCGCGAGCACATGAGCGACTTGGCAAAGATCCTGCTCGCCACCACGATCTTCTGGGCTTATGTCGAATTCATGCAGTTCCTGATTATTTGGGAGGAAAATCTAAAAACTGAAATCCCCTGGTATCTCACGCGTCTCAATTCGGCATGGTATCCGGCGATCTATGTGTCCGCCGTTCTCGGGTTTGTGGTGCCGTTCTTTCTGCTGCTATGGGCGCCGAGTAAACGCAATCGCGGCATCATCATCACCGCCTGTGTCTCCATCGTGATCAGCCGCGTTGCCCACACGTGGTTGCTGGTCATGCCGGAATTTCCGAGTCCTACTCCGTTCTGGCTCGATGTGGCGGCGATACTGGCTCTGGGTGGCGCGATGCTGCTGTTGTTCGCCTGGGCGTTGCGTTCCGCTTATCGTCTCGCCGTTGCAAATGGACCGACCTGGAGAGCGGATTATGGCTGATCCGCATCGCTCCAAAGCTCGAACGTACCAGCGGCTCGCATTCTCGGTCACCGCCCTCGCCGGGGGGCTGTCGCTCATTGCCTGGAAGGTGTTGCTGCCGCGCAGACGCGCGCCTGCACCCGAGCCGGTTGCGGCAGGCGCTTCAGAACATCAGCAGGAAGAGTCGCGTCCCGCATTTGAGCCGACCGACTGGGCACTGTGGCCGGTAGCTGTGGTATACGTCGGTGTCGTGGCGCTGCTGGTCATCTCGTGCTTCGTCTTGATCGCCGCCTACCCGAACGCCGTGCCGGACGTACGTCGCACGCTCCGCATCGCTCCGCCGGGTCCGCGACTGCAGACTGATCCGCGCGGCGATCTCCGCCAGTTCCGAGCCGAAGAGGAGAAGCGTCTCAATACCTATTACTGGATCAATAAGCCCAAGGGCATCGTCCACATCCCGATCGAACAGACGATCAAGAAACTCGCAACCACGGGAATTCCCGGCTTTCCGAAAGGCCAGCCGTGATGCGGGCAATTCGTATATCGATCATCTGCCTCGCGCTGGGCGCCGGCTTTGGAGCAATCGCCTTCATCGCGGGGGCGGCGCCGCGCGGCGCCGCGAGCGGCACCGGCGACCCCGCTGTGAGCGATGCCCAAAGCCTTGCTTTTCAGCCGCATCTGGGAACTCGGTTGCCGCTAGGAACTCGTCTCGTTGACGAGGCCGGCCGCGCGGTCGCGCTCGGGAAATATTTCACCAAATCGCCGGTCATTCTCATTCTCGAATATCTGCGCTGCACCTCGCTTTGCGGCGTGACGCTGCACAATCTGTTCGCCGATACGCTCAACCCGCTGCCGCTTGAGCCCGGACGCGACTACCAGGTCGTGGCGGTCAGCATCGATCCGCGCGACCGGCCGGTCGATGCGGCCGCCGCCCGCGCCAAATATGCAGCTCTGTTTGATCGTCCGGGCGCAGCGGCCGGCATCCACTTTCTGACCGGTTCGGCGGCAGCGAGCCGAGAGATCGCCGATACGGTCGGATTCCGCTACCGCTACGATTCTTTGCTCGACGCCTACATCCACCCTGCCGGCTTCATTATCGCGTCGCCGGACGGCGTGATCACCCGCTATGTCGAAGGCATCGGCATATCTTCCCACAGCCTGATCGGCGCTTTTGCCGCCGCCGAGCAGGACAAATCGCAGAGTCTGTTCGCCCGGGTGGTGCTGTTTTGCCATGTGCAAGGGGCACCGCTCGGCCGCTTCACGGTGCCGGTGCTGGCGGCGTTCACCGCCGCAAATTTGGCAGCAGGTTTCACGCTTATCGGCGTATTCGCCGCAATCCGCCGCCGACGTCACGGTTGAGGGCCATGTACCACTGGATTCCATTCTGGCCCGATACGGCCGCCGTGAACGCGGTCGTAGTGAACAATCTCTACATCGCCGAGCTCGGGCTCTCAGGCCTTATCTTGGCGACCGTCATTGGCATGATGCTGACGTTTTGCATTCGCTATTGGCGCGGCAGCTCCGCCTCCCGCGCCAATCGGGTGCAAAAGACGTGGCGCTTCGAGATCGCCTGGACCGTCGCCACGCTGGCGGCCTTCCTCATCCTGTTTGTTTATGGCGCCCAGATCTACATCTGGCTGTTCGAGCCTCCGCCGGCCGATGAGGAAGACTATGTGGTCGCCAAGCAGTGGATGTGGAAAATCGAGCACCCGGGCGGCCAGCGCGAAATCGATGCTCTGCACGTTCCGGTCAATAAGACGATAGAGCTGGTAATGGCATCCGAGGACGTCATCCACAGCTTTTTCGTTCCGGCATTCCGCATCAAACACGATGTCGTGCCCGGAACCCTCGAAACGATCTGGTTCAAGGCGGACAAGACCGGTGTCTTCAGGCTCGAGTGCACGCAATACTGCGGGCTGCAGCACGCCACCATGACCGGCCAGGTCGACGTCCTGACCGGCGCCGACTACGCGCGCTGGCTGACCGATCAAGGCGTGCACAATTCGCTCGCTCAGCAGGGCGAGGCGGTGTTCCGCGCGCACGGCTGCAGCGGCTGTCATGACGAGAACAGCACGGTGCACGCGCCGTCGCTTGTCGATCTATACGGTACGCCAGTGCATCTGCAGGACGGCTCGGTGCGCGTTGCCGACGAAGCCTACATCCGCGACTGCATTCTCAATCCGCGCAGTTTCACGGTCGCGGGTTACCCGCCGATCATGCCGGACTTTTCCGGGCAGCTCAGCGAAGGTGATGTGTTTGAACTGATCGCCTACATCAAATCTCTCGCGGGCGCACAGGAGCTTGGCAAATGAACGTCACCACTGCCGAGCGCGCTGCATCGGCCGAACCGCCGGCCGCCTTCCATTCGAGCTATCTCGCCTCGGAGAACACCATTGCTTCCTGGCTGCTGACGCGCGACCACAAGCGCATCGCACTGCTCTTCATGGGCTCAATCACTTTTTATTTTTTCGTCGGCGGCGTTGCCGCCACGTTGATGCGACTCAACCTCGCCACCCCGCAGGGTCTGCTGCAGCCGGCCGTGTACAACCGCATGTTCACCATGCACGGCATCATCATGGTGTGGTTCTTCCTCATTCCGTCGATACCGACCACGTTCGGTAATTTTTTCGTGCCGCTGATGATAGGCGCCCGCGACCTCGCTTTTCCGCGTGTCAACCTGGGCAGCTGGTACGTGTTCAACCTGTCCGGTCTGGTGGTGCTCTACGCTCTGGTAATGGGCGGTGCGGATACCGGATGGACTTTCTACACCCCGCTCTCCACCGTCTACGCCAATGGCTATGTGTTCGCGGCGGCGATGGCCGTTTTCATAAACGGCTTTTCATCGATCATGACGTCACTGAATTTCATTGTCACAATCCACCGAATGCGCGCGCCCGGCATGACCTGGATGCGGCTGCCGCTGTTTGTCTGGGCGATCTACGCGGTTAGCATCGTTATGCTGACGGCCACGCCGGTTCTGGCCATGGATACCTTTTTGCTCGCGGTCGAACGATTTATCGGCGTCGGACTGTTCGACCCGAACCATGGCGGCGATCCGCTGCTGTGGCAGCACATGTTCTGGTTCTACTCCCATCCTGCGGTCTACATCATGATATTACCGGCGATGGGCGTGGTGAGCGAATTGATTCCTTGCTTTGCGCGCCGGCCGATCTTCGGCTATTCCGGAATGACGATCGCGCTCATGTCGATCGCGATATTGTCGTTTTTCGTCTGGGCGCACCATATGTTCGTGGCCGGCATTTCAGTTTACGCCGGCGTTGTTTTTTCTTTGATGACGTTCTTTGTCGCCGTGCCGTCGGCGATCAAGGTGTTCAACTGGACCGTGAGCCTGCACAAGGGCAGCATCGTGTTCGATGCGCCCATGCTTTATGCGCTTGGTTTTGTCCTGTTGTTCACGGTTGGCGGCCTCACCGGTCTGATGCTCGCGACGCTCGCCGTCGACGTCGATCTGCATGGCACCTATTTCGTCGTTGCTCATTTCCACTACATCATGGTCGGCGCCACCGTCAGTGCATTTTTCGGAGCGCTGCATTACTGGTGGCCGAAGATCACCGGACGGCTTTATCCCGAGATGTGGGCGCGGTTTGCGGCGATTCTCACTTATGTCGGGTTTAACCTCACGTTCTTTCCGCAATTCATCCTCGGCTACCTCGGCATGCCGCGGCGGTCCTACACCTATCCCCCGGTATGGCAGTCGTGGAATCTGCTCTCGTCGGCCGGCGCCTCGATCCTCGCGATCGCCTATGTGCTTCCCCTGCTTTATCTGGGTTGGTCGCTGTTTCGCGGCCGCAAAGCGAGCGCTAACCCATGGGGAGCGACCGGACTCGAGTGGATCATAAGCTCGCCGCCGCCGCCGCATAACTTCGAACGCACGCCGATCGTCGTCACCGAGCCGTATTGCTACGACCCCGAACGCCGCACCTTCGTCACCCAGGAGGGCGTCTTGCATGCCGAATAGCTCTTCGCTCACCCCGGAAATCCAGTACGCCAACCTCGAGCAGCAGGGCGATACGGCGCAGCTCGGAATATGGGTTTTTCTGGTGAACGAGACGCTGTTCTTCGGCGCCCTGATCTTTACCTACTTCATATACCGCATGACTTATCCGCACGAATTTGCCGTGGCCGCGAAAGACTCGGTGCTGTGGTGCGGCAGCGTCAATTTGGCGCTTCTGCTGACGAGCAGCCTGACAATGGTGCTCGCGATCAACGCCGGCGCTCAGGACAGGCGACGTGAAATGATCGTGCTGCTGATCGCCACGATGGCGCTGGGCTGTTCTTTTTTGTTCATCAAGGGTTACGAGTACTATCTCGACTTCCAAGACCACGTCGTTCCTGTCGTCGATTTTGTAGCAAAGCCGGGCGAGGGTTCCGCCGGCGAACTGTTTTGGGTGTTCTATTGGGTCGCAACGGGATTGCATGCGATCCATCTGACGATCGGAATCGGGCTGGTTCTCTACATGCTGCTTTGGCGGATCGGCCGCGGCGAGATCACCTCGTTCTATTATGCTCCGCTGGAAGTCGTCGGAATTTATTGGAGCTTCGTCGACGTCGTGTGGATTTTCCTCTACCCATGCATTTACCTGGTGGGACGATCATGACGCTGGGGCCCGATATCCATCCAAAGCGCGCGCGCGCGATGCCTTTTGTTGTCGTGTGGGCGATCCTGCTCTCGCTTGCGGGCCTGAAAGTGCTGACTGCATTCTTTGTAATGGGCGTTTGGGCGCCCATCGCACAATTCGGGATTGTCGCCATCGAGGTGGCGGCCGTGTTCGCCTTTTTCATGCGGCTGAAGGGATCGCCCTCGTTGAAATTGATATTCGCAGTCAGCGGTTTTTTCTGGCTGTCCTTTCTGTTCGGCTTGAGCATGACGGATTACGCTGACCGTCAGGGCTGGCCGCCGCTCTACGCTCCCAACGGACCAAGTTTCCAAGGCGATCAAAACCAAAATCGACAGTCATCGGTGGATCTTAAGACGTTGCAGCGAACGCGCCATACGATCGCTCGGTCCGGAATGTAGGAAGATGGGCAACGCTGGCAATCTTTATCCACTGTGCAGATTAACCTCGCGTCGGCGGCGCGGCCAACTGCTTCAGTTCTGTATCTTTCATCGCGATATGTGGGCCGCTTAGCCGAAATACAACGTCCGCCCGTACCCAGCAGCGGCGTTCGCTTGGCTTCGCATAGCTTCCAAGCCTTGTGCGGCTGACGCGCACATAAGCGCGGCGCGTCGGCTTTAGAAGGCCGCACGCCGGGGCAGGCGGCGATTGCTGATCAATCAAATTCGATTGCCACCATGCGGTCCCGGCACGCGCCGTTCAACGCGCACCCGCCGCCTGCGGATTGATAAGCGGCGTGATGCGTTGGATCGCCACGCGCCGATTGGCTCGTTCTGGGGCGGCGGTCTGAATTTTCAGAAATTCCTTGCCGTAGCCCTGTGTCACCAGGTTTTCAGGCGGCACGCCGAACTGCTCGGTGAGCGCCACGGCCACCGATTCCGCGCGGCGGTCGGAGAGCGAAAGATTGTCAATCGCCGAGCCGACCGCGTCGGTGTAGCCCTCGACCAGAAATACCTCCCGTGGATCGCGCTGGATCGCACGATTGAGCCCTGCGGCGATGATCGACAATCGATCGGCCTGATCGGGTGTCAGTTGCCAGGATCCGGAATCGAAATTGATTTCCAGGTCCAGGCGCGGCATCAGCGCCCGCAGCGGCTCGTTATAGCGGACCTGATCGAGCGTATAGCGCTGCGTGATCCGTTCGACCGGCAGCGCGACCAAAACACCGTAAATCGCCGATTGATCGGCATCGTCGGCGTCGACGATATAGTGGTCGCGCGGCACGTGAATCACCGGCGGCGGAAGGTCGAGAAACATCGTATCGGCTCGCGCACCGGCGAAACCGTTGTCGATGAGCACGGTTTCACGGCCGTCCGGATCGCGGCGGACGCGGCGGATGAGATGGCCGTCGTCGTCGTAATCGATAATCTGCGCGCCATTCGGGCGCCACACGACGGTCATCGTCTGGTTGCCGTGCCGTTCGACCTGGACGGTGCGCGCGCCGACGGCGAAACGATCGTCTTCGTTATGGCGAATGAACGTCCGATTTCCTTCCTGAACGATGGCGCGGCCCGGTTCTTGAATGATGGTCCGGTTTCCCTCGCGCACTTCGTGACGCTCCGCGCGGATCGCGTTGATACCGGCAACCGGCGCCTGGCCTTTAGGCACGATGAATTGAGATTTGCTGATTGCCTGCATGGGCGGCGGCACAGCGCCGGGATTGCCTTTCGGCGGCGGCGCACGGCGCACGACCGTGCCGGGTGACCGCGGCTGTGGTCGGCCCGGCGGCTGAACGACGGCATTCCGCTGTCCCGCGGCCGGCACAGGGCCGGGATTGCCTTTCGGCGGCGGCGCACCGCGCACGGCGGCAGAAGGCGGCTGCGGACTAGCCTTTGGCTGAACGATTACGTTCCGCTGCCGCCCAGACGGAGGCACTTCGGCCGGCCTGGGTTTGCCCACGGGATGCTCTTGCTGGGCTCGCTGCGGCACCTGAGTTCGACCGGGACCAGCCGGCTTGTTCGCCTGGGCGGGGTTAACCTTCGGTGGTTGCGGCCGGGGGCGCTGCCCCACATTGGCGCCCTTCGGCGGGCGCGGGGGCTGCGGAGTCCGTGCCAGCGGCGCATGCGTGACCGGTGGTCGAGGCGGCTTGGGAGCGATCGGATGTCCGGGCGGCTTCTTTTCGCCGCGATGCTTTGCGTCTTCGGCCGGATTGGCCGGCGTGGCTTGCGCGAGCACTTCGAATTGCATTGGCGCCGCGGATGCGCGCGGAGCCGGTATCATGACGACGGCGCCTGAAAGTACGGTACTGGCAAGCAAAAGGGCTCGCGTAGCGGTCATATCGGAGCTCCAGAACAAACCGCGGCGGCGCGGCAATGACTTTGGTTCAATCCTGCAGGCAAACGGGCTCGGGATCAGACGCGCGTGCCATCAGTTGGACCCATGAAAGGGCGAGTTTCGATTACGAAATTGCGGGAACGGATCACCGGCACACTTGAACGCGCGGGTGGACCCAGCGATAGCCGTCCCAGTAAGGTCGGCCATACGTCCAGTAACACGGAGCCGGTGGCGGCGACGCGGCAAGTAGGCCGCCGATAACTCCGCCGATTACGGCGCCGGGGAAAAAGCCGTGATGATGATGGTGATGATGATGGTGATATTGGACGCGCTCCAGCTTCGCGATCGGGCCTGATTGCAGGCGCTCCGCATCATCGGCCTTCAATGTAGCGACGGCATTTGGAATAGGCTGCAGCAGGTCCGCGTAGCTAACAGTCGGCGCCGCTGCAGCCGGCTGGGCTGGTGCTGCTTGCGTGGTGGTGACCGTGGTCAGGGCAGCCGCCGCCCCGAGCAATCCAGCAATTCTCTTATCCATCAAATCCTCCGGACCAAGTTTCGCTTTAACGGGGACACCCCGCCCCGCAAGGCTTTTGCGAGAAAGTTACGGCATGTTTATGGCCGACACCAAATCAATGATCGGGAAAGCGCGGTTATATCTGTCGGCTGTTCGGTCAGGTTGTCTTCCAAATTTGAGGAGCAAAGGATCACTCACCCAAACGATTGGCTGCGTCGATGTGCCGACCCGACTGGATGTGACGCGTCTGCATTCATCCGTTAGTAGGGCTGATGCTGTCCAATCGGCGCCGTTGCCGCGTCAGCCAATCGCGATCCTCTGCTCCTGGGAGACGCTTGCTCGAACGCGGCAACGGTGCCACAAGAACCCAACAATACGAAGGCAAATGGAGTAAATCGCCCATGCGCACCGTCGCACTCGAGGAGCACTTTTCGGTTCCTTCCATCGCCAGCCGCATCGACAAGGCCGTGCTTGCGCGGCGCGGATACCGGCCGCGAACCTTGCCCAAAGACGCGCCGAACCCGCTCGAGCTGCTGTCGGAGATCGGCGAGCGGCGGCTCAAATCCATGGATGACGCCGGCATTTCGGTGCAGGTTCTTTCGAACAGCGGACCGGGGCCCGATCTGGTGCCCGGCTCCGACGGCGTCACCATGGCGCGCGAGACCAACGATTATCTGGCCAAGGTGATCGCCAACCGGCCCGATCGTTTCGCAGGCTTTGCGGCGCTGCCTTTGCAGAGTCCGGACGCCGCGGCGAAGGAGTTGGTTCGCACCGTCAAAGAGCTGGGATTTGTCGGCGCCATGGTCCACGGCACCACGGAGGGCCGTTTCCTCGATCATCCGAGCTTCGATCCCATTCTGGCCGCGGCCGAAGACCTCGATGTACCGATCTACATACATCCGCACATTCCGCCCGAGGCGGTGCGTCAGGCCTATTTTTCCGACTTGCCGTCCGGCGCCGGCCGCGTCCTCGAAACCGCGGGGTGGGGATGGCACTCGGAAACTGCCGTGCATGTGCTGCGCATGGTCGTTGCCGGAACGTTCGACCGGCATCGGCGGCTCAAGATCATCATCGGCCATATGGGCGAAATGCTGCCAATGATGCTGGACCGCGCCGACAAGGTGTTTGCGCTCGACATCGATCATTTGCAGCGCCCGGTCCGCCGTACCATCCTCGAACAGGTCTGGATCACGACCAGCGGTATTTTCGACGAACCGCCGTTTCTCGCCGCGCTGCTGACGTTCGGGATCGATCGTATCATGTTCTCGGTCGATTATCCCTACGCAGCCGATGCACTGGGTCGCGGCTTTCTCAAGCGCATCTCGCTGTCGCCGGCCGACATGGAAAAGCTGTGCTACGGCAACGCCGACGCACTGCTCAGGCTGAAGCCAGCTGGCAAGAAGTAACGGCGCCAGGACTGCGACGGAGATCGTCGATGCCGCTTTTCAGCTTGGCGGGACAGAAGCCGGACTTGGCGGCTGCCGATACGTGTTACGTTGCGGACAGCGCGATCCTCATCGGCAAGGTGCGGATCAAGGCCGGGGCCAGCGTATGGTTCGGCGCCGTGCTCAGAGGCGACAATGAATGGATCGAGCTGGGCGAACGCAGCAACATCCAGGACAATTGTACGCTGCATACCGATCCCGGCTATCCACTGGTGATCGGGATCGGCTGCACCATCGGGCACAACGCCATTCTTCATGGCTGCTCGATCGGCAACAATAGCTTGATCGGCATGGGCGCGATTGTCATGAATGGCGCCCAGGTCGGCGCCAATTGCATCGTCGGCGCCGGCGCCGTGATCGTTGAGAACAAGACGATACCAGACAATTCGCTCGTTGTCGGCTCTCCGGGGCGCAAAATTCGGGACACTGACGATGCCGCAATTAAGCTTATTGAAAAAGCGTCGGAGATTTATTTCCAGCGCTGGCAGGAATACGCCGTCAATTTGAAGCTCGTTCGATAGTTTGATTCACCGGCACGCCTTGATCGAGCCACGATTGGCGAGCCAACACAGCCGGCGGCGGAGCGGGCGATGTGTTTCAGGTGAAACCTCGATCGGCAATTCGTTGCGGCTCGTGCCGCGCGGCGGTCTCACGTCGTGTGACAGTGGCGGGCTGCGCGAGACCGCGGCTCGGGGTGGTGCGGTGTCTCATAGCCGTTTGTAGCCTGGCGGTTTTCATCCCGCCCGCTTCAGTCGACGCCGGCGCCGCAAACATCCACTCGGTGGCAAGGCTCGACGCCGGCTATGCGGCAACGCTGCTTGGCATCCCGATCGGCTACGTCCATTGGACCATCGAACTGCATGACAGCCGCTTCTCGGCCGCAGCCACCGGAAAGACCGCGGGGCTACTGCGTATCTTTGCACGCGGCCACGGCGCGGCTGACGCATATGGCAGCGTGGCCGGCAAGGAACCACACGCGTCCAATTTCACGGTCAGTTACAATCATGGGAGCGCTTCGGAGAAGATCAACATCGTTTTTACCGGCGGCAAAGCCAGCGAACGTCTGACACAGCCGCCGAAGCCAAACCCGCACCTGATACCTCTCACGGATGCGTCCCGAATGGGGGTTGTCGATCCCATGACGGCGCTGATCGTTCACGTTCCAGGCAGCGGCGACGCATCGACGCCAGCGGCCTGCGAGCGCAAAATCGCAGTATTCGACGGCCATATGCGCTATGATCTGAGGCTAACTTTCAAACGGATGGAACAGGTCAGAGCTGAGACCGGCTATCATGGTCCGGCCGTGGTCTGCGCGATCGATTTTCATCCGCTCGCGGGGTACGATCCGGGTCGATCTGCAATCAAATATCTGCAAGCCGATCGCGGCATGGAGCTATGGCTCGTGCCACTTTCCGGTACTCGGTTCATGGTGCCGTTCAGGGTTTCGGTGCCCACGCCTATTGGAGTCGGCGTCCTGCAGGCAACGCGTTTCGTCTGGACACGCCAGATCGGGCGTGCAGGCGCGGTCAATTCCAATTAAGGTGGCTCGATAAAGCCCCGTTGCAACAGCAAGGCGTGAGATCGCGAAGCGAGAACCGATATGAAAGCTGCTTACTTTGAAAAATTCGGCGGTCCCGACGTCTTGCAATACGGCGACGTGCCCGACCCTGTCGGGGCGCCGGACGAGGTGATCGTCGATGTGCATGCCGCCAGCGTCAATGCCGCCGACTGGAAATTCCGCGGCGGCGAATACGCACGGCACGCCCAGGTGAAATTTCCGCAAATTCCAGGGCGCGACTTTTCCGGAGTGATCGGCAGTGTCGGCGGCAACGTCCGTGATCTTGAGGTCGGCGATGCCGTATTCGGCGTTTTGGAGCCAGGCAAGGAGGGCAGTTATTGCGAGAAGGTGGCGATCAGAGCCGCCGTCGTCGCCAAGAAGCCGAACGGCCTTTCGCATGTCGCCGCCGCGGCTTTGGCGCTCGCCGGGCTGACGGCGATCGATTCGCTGGAGGACACGCTGAAACTCAAGCGCGGCGAGACCATCCTCATTCAAGGCGGTGCCGGCGGCGTTGCCGGTTTCGCCATTCAATTCGCCAAACATATCGGCGCGCGGGTGATTTCAACCGCCAGCGCGGCGAACATCGCTTACGTCCGCAGCCTCGGTGCCGACGAGGTGATCGACTACAATGCTCAAGACTTCACCAAGGTCGTGAAGGACTGCGACGCGGTGTTCGATACGGTCGGCGGTGACGTAGCGCAGAAGTCCTTCGCGGCGCTCAAGCCGGGCGGCCGCGCCGCCTTCATCGCCTCGGGCGCCCAGGCGCCGAAGCCGGAACGCGGCGACGTGACGGCGTTGCGGCCGCCGGTGCCGCGCTCGCGCAAGGCGATGGAGCGGATCGCGCAATTATGCGAGGCGGCAGCCGTGCGGCCGCCGGAGGTGAAGCTCTTCCGCCTCTCACAGGCCGCCGAAGCTCATCGGCTGAGCCAGGGACGGCACTTCCATGGCAAGCTCGTCTTTCAGGTCCGCTAGGGTCGGTGCTTCGCGGCTCGCCGAGTCGGGCGCCGCGCTCACCATCGGGCACGCAGGTATTCGGCCACACAGGCAGGCGAGGCCTTGGCGTAGGTGCCGCGCCGGCTGACCGCAGCGCCGGTGAGATGGCGAAGCGCGAGCGCCATTTCGGCGGCTTTCACGGCCACGGCGATGCCGTTGAGCACCAACGCGCCGTCAACGACGAACGGGCACTCGCGCGCGAACAGTAGCATCGGCAAAGCGCCGGCAGGGAGGATGACCTCCGCCCCGGCGTCGACCAGCGGGCGCACCTGCTCGACGAAATCGGCGCGGACCCTCGCGTAAGTGTCCTCATCGGTGAACGCGCGCATGAAGCTCGGCAGGTCCATGTGCAGCGCCCGCACGCCGACTACGCGCCGATCGAAGCAATGAGCGCGGACCTGCCGGTCATGCCAATCGATGAAGCACGGATCGATGGTCACGAGCCCCATCCGACTGCCCATGCTGAGCGCCGCCAGCATGGTCGCCTCGCCAAGTCCAACGACCGGAATGTCAACGGCCCCGCGGATCTCAAGGAGGCCGGGCTCCTGGAAATGGCCGATCACGAAGCCATCGTAGCCGGCGCGCTCGGCTTCGAGGGCGTTGCGGATGGTCTGCGCCGCGCAACGAAATTCGGTCAGCGGATGAAAATGCCGGTCGGGCGGATCGAGCCCGTGAACTTCAAATCGCCTGTCCGGAGCGGCGGCGTGATCGACAAACGCCTGCAGACGCTCGAAGTAAGGCGCCTGCTCGGTCGGATGCACAAAGCTCTGGTACCAAATTTTTGCGGCACGGGGCGGTTCGGTCATGAGCGATCTCTGTGCGGGATAAATCGAGTTGTGTTGTCGCATCCAAGGCCGCGCTCCCGCAATAGCAACCGTCTGGAGCATCAAGTGCAATGCAGGCGGGCTGGATCTACCGCGGCTTCACCACACGGGTCGCCATCGCGTAATGATTGTTAGGACCGCTGAATCTGGGAAAAGTCTTGAAGTCCGCGCGCATGTCATGCCGCACGGGCGAATTGAGCGCGTCTGAAAGCGCGCTGGCACTGTCAAACACGACCTTGTTGCGCTGCATGAAATTCGATCGCGTCCAGGGCTGCAAGCTGACCCAATCGAGCCGCGTGTAGATTTCAAGCTCTCGTATGCCGGGAAACATCGCCATGTGGCGCGTATGACGATCGAGATAGTGCGCATGCCAAGCGTTCAAATCCTCCGCCTCGCCCTCGTAAGACACGAGATACGTGCAGCGCGGCTCGCGCGGCGGCGTCCTGAAGACCGGATCCGGCACGGGGAACGGACGGACCAGCATCGCCTGTTGGCTGGCCTCGGCCCGCGCCAGTATTGGAAACAGCTCGTGCGAGGTCGCGGCACGCAGATGGCCATCGCGCGACACGGCCGCCTCGAGCGCGGTCAGTTCCGCAAAATAGAGTTGCAGCAAGAGCGCGGCAGAAGGACCGTCCTTCACGTAGGGATCGCTCGTGCTTGCCGGTGCATGGATCAACGCCTTGACGAGCTGCGGCGTTGCGCGAACAAGCTCGTCCAGCCTGGCGGCTTCGGCGCTTGGCGGCGGCGCGCCGGACTTGAAGCTGAGAAACAGACACACGTTCATGGGTTGAATTCTGCTTTTGCGGCTACATCGTATATCAATGACGCGATGTCGAGTATGGGGAGGGAGAATTGACCACAACGAAGACGTTTCGCATCTGGGCGCAGGGCGCCACCGATCAGGTTGCCCACCACAATTACCTGGCGAAGCTGCTGCCGCACATGAAGGCCTGCACCGATCCCGACTTCAACTTGGAATTCAAGACCATGACGCCGTCGGTCACGACGGTGCATGCGCTGTCCGAACACCGCTTCTCGCGCCAGGTGATCCGCGGCGCCATCCAGGCCGAGCGCGAGAATTATGACGTGTTCTTCATGAACCATTTTCAAGACGTCGGCCTCTATGACGCCCGTTCGTCTGTGAATATCCCCGTCCTTGGTCTCGGTGAAGCGACGTTGCTGCATGCCTGCACGATGGGCCGCAAGCTGGGACTGCTTGCGATCAATCCCGCCTTCATCCCGGGGCACGCCGAGCAGGTTCATCGCTATGGACTGCAACAGCGCGTCGCCGGTATTCGGGCGATCAATGCCGGCATCGCGGACTACATGGACGCTTTCGCCATGCCAGCCAAGAAGGCGGAGCTGCGCACCATCTTCGTGAGCGAGGCACGACGCCTGATCGATGCCGGCGCTGACATCATCGTGCCGACCGGCGGCATTCCGATGATGCTGTTCGGCGACGAACCGGATGCCAATGTCGATGGCGCCCCGATCCTCAACGGTGTGACGGTGGTCATCAAAGCCGCCGAGATGGCGGTCAAGTTGAATCGCCTCGGATTTCCAGCCGCAAGCCGTCATCCGCAGTCAGGCTTTGCTCTGCCGTCGCCGCAGTCGCTTCAGGAATTTCTGAACCATGGCTGAAACGGTCCCAAACTCTAATTCGCCCGCAGCAGCGGCCACGTCGCACCAGGCTCGTCCGGCGGTGCCGCCGCGAGCAACGCCCGCGTGTGCGAATGCTGCGGATGAGCAAACACGGTCTCGACCCGGCCCTGCTCGACGAGCTCGCCGCCATACATGACCAGCACCCGGCTGCACAAATGACGGACAACCGAGAGATCGTGGGAAATGAACAGCATGGCGAAGCCAAACTCGCCGCGCAGCCGCGCCAGAAGATTGAGGAGCTGGGCCTGAATGGAAACGTCGAGGCCCGATACGATCTCGTCGGCGACCAAAAGTTTGGGAAGATTGCAAAGAGCCCGTGCGATGTTGATGCGCTGGCGCTGACCGCCCGATAATTGGCCCGGAAGGCGCCCGGCGAATTCGTCCGCCATCCCGACCTCGGCAAGCAGCTCCTTGGTGCGCTTGGCGCGCTCATCCCAGCTAGAGTGACGGTGACCGGCTTCCATTGCCTGAGTGACGATACGGCCGACGCGGCGGCGCGGATTGAGCGCCGATTGCGGGTCCTGAAAGACCATCTGCACGGTCATGGCCCGTCGCGCTCGATTGCGCAGCGACGGGTCGGTCAAATCCTCGCCATTGAACATGACCCGCCCACTGGACGGTTGGTCCAATCCGACCAGCATCCTGGCGATCGTGCTCTTGCCGCTGCCGCTCTCGCCGACGAGGGCGACAAATTCGCTTTCGGCGATACTGAAAGACACATCCTTGACCGCGGCCAGCCTGCGAGACCCGTCGAAAAGGCCCCGGCCGATGGGATAATATTTGGCGAGGGCCTCGACCAGCAGCACCGGCTTTTCAGCAACGTCCGGAATAACGGACGCGTGCTGTGGCGTGGAAATGCTTGGCGCCGAGCCGGCGCGAACGCAGGCCACGCGGTGGCCGCCGGCAATCGCCGCTTCGGGCGGCGCATTGCGGCGGCATTCTTCGCCAACGAGCGGGCAGCGCGGCGCAAAATGGCATCCGGTCATCGTCTCCAGCTGATGCAGGCTCGGCATCTGCTCGGGCATGACGTAGAGCGTGCGCCGTTGTCCGCTCATCGACGGATTGGCGAGCTGCAGGCAGCGCGTGTAGGGGTGCGCAGGCGTTGAGAGGACCGCGCGCGCCGGCCCGCTCTCGACCGCGCGGCCCGCATATAGAATGATAATTTCGTCGCACAATTGCGCCGCCAGCCGCAGGTCGTGGGTGATGAAAATCACGGCGGTGCCGTGCTCGCGCTGCATGTCGACGATCAGGCGCAGGATCGGCGCGTGCAGCGTGACGTCAAGCGCGGTGGTCGGCTCGTCGGCGATCACCAGACGCGGATTGCTGGCGAATGCGGAGGCAATCAGCACGCGTTGGCACATGCCGCCTGACAATTGATGCGGATATCGTTGGAGCAAATCCTCGCCGTGCGGCAGCCTTGCCGCCGCCAGCATGGAGATTGCGCGTTGGCGCCGCTGGCTTCGGCCGCGTATTCCGAGCCGCGCCAGGTGCTCGTCGAATTGGGCGCCGATGGTCTTGACCGGATTGAGCGCGGCCATCGGCGCCTGGGGGATGAAGGCGATATCGCGGCCGAGCAGGGCGCGCCGCCGCGCCGCAGCCATCGTCGCCAAATCCTTGCCATTGAACAGCAAAGAACCGGCGGTGATCGAAAATCCGGCCGGAAGCATCTGCGCGATGGCGCGGCCAACCATGGTCTTGCCGGCACCGGATTCGCCGATCAGTCCGAGCACCTTTCCCGGGGCAAGGTCGAACGAGAGCGAGCGGATCGCGCGTATGAGCTTGCCGCCAACGTGGGCGCTGACCGTCACCGCACGAGCTTGCAAAGTCATCATCGCGTCACCGCCTGGCTTCGGCGAGCCGTACGTCGAACGTACGACGCAGGCCATCGCCGAGCAGGTTAAATGCGGCGACCGCAAAGAAGATGCAAAGCATCGGCAGCAACAGGTTCCACGGCGATTGATAGACGTATTGCCGCGCGTCCGCGATCATCTGTCCCCACGCCGCCTGATTGGGGCCGACCCCAAGCCCGACGAAAGAAAGAATAGCCTCCACCACCACCGCGATCGCCATCTCCAGGCTGAACAGCGTGATGAGCAGCGGCAGCGTCGCGGGCAGCACCTCGCGGACGATGGTCTGCCAATGGGTAAAGCCGAGGAGCCGCGCGGCGGCAACATAATCGTTCCGGGTCACGACCAGAACCTCGCTACGCAGCACGCGGCAGAAACGGGTCCAATCGACGAGCACGATGGCGAGGATGACGCGGTCGAGGCCGACGCCCAGTCCGACCATCAGGATGAGCGACAAGATGACGGGCGGAAACGACATCCACACGTCGACCAGTCGGCCGATGATCCAATCAAGAATGCCGCCGAAATAACCGGCGATGTGCGCCAGGACCGACCCGATCACCATGGCGCCGACGGAAGCGAAGAACGCGACGATCATCGCGGTGCGCGCGCCGTAGATCAGGCGGGAGAGCACGTCGCGGCCGAGGCTGTCGGTGCCGAGCAGAAAATGCGCGTCGCCACCGGCTTCCCAAACCGGCGGCGCAAGGGTTGAGAGCAGATTTTGCGCAGAAGGGTCGTGCGGGGCAATGAAGCCGGCAAACACCGCGCAGAATGCGATGCATAGCACCAGGGCGAGCGCGACAATGACGCGGGGCGAGCGTAGCGAACGGCTGATGGGTCCAGCCATCAACGCACCCGCAGCTTCGGATTGAGCACGATATAAAGGCTGTCGACCAGCGTGTTGATCAACAGCACGACGACGCAATAGGTCAGCGCTATGGCCTGAATGAGCGGCAGATCGGCATTGCGGATTGCATCGATCATCAGGTTTCCCATGCCCGGATAGGCATAGATCAGCTCGATCAGAAGCGTGCCGCTGAACAGGATGCCGAACTGAACGCCGGCGAGCGTCAGCGTCGGCAGGGCCGCGTTCTTCAGCGCGTGTCGTAGCAGGATGTGCCGCTCCGACAGGCCGCGCAGCCGCGCCTGTGCGATGTAATCCTCGTGATACACGTCAAACAGACTGGAACGCAGAACCCGCATGATGGTCGGCGAAAATGCCAGGCCCAGCGCGAAGACCGGCAAGATCAGGTGCCGACAGGCGCTGAGAAAAACGTCGACGCGCCCGATCAGCAGGGAATCGAGCAGAATAAAGCCGGTAATATGCGGCTGCGGGAGATCCGGCGAAACTTCGCCGGTGAAGGGCAGGACATGCAGCACCACCCCGAAAACGAATAGCAGAATGAGCCCCCACAGAAATTCCGGTATCGACAGCAGCAGTATCGATCCGAGGTCGGCAACGGACTCGATCCAGGTGCCGCGAAAATGAAACAAAAGCAGGCCGCCGCCGAATCCGAAAAGCGCGGCGACGATCATGGCGCCGCCGGCAAGCTCGATGGTCGCCGGCAAGGTTGCGGCCACGAGCGAACCGGCGTCGCGGCGCAATGCAATGGAACGGCCGAAATCGCCGTGCAGCGCCGCCTTGAGCCAGATCAAATATTGTTCCGGCAGCGGCTTATCGAGGCCCATCGCGCGGCGCTGGGCTTCGATTTGGGCGTTCGTCGCGGTCGGCGGCAGCGACATCGCGGCCGGGTCGACGGGAAGGAGCCGCAGCACGCAAAACAACAGCGCGGAGACGATGAGCAGGATCGGGATGGCCGTAAGTAGCCGACGCGCGATCAGCTTGGCGACGATTGCGAGCATTTGTCGTCATTCCGGGTTGCGGACGTTTGTCCGCACGCCCGGAATCCATATTCAGGAACGGTGGTTATGGATTCCGGACAGCCTCGCTGCGCTCGGCTTCCGGAATGACAAACCATGTTGATTGATCTTCTTGCGTTGGGAGCCAGTCAATCAGCTCCATTGCAGCGTCTGCGGCAGCACCCAGCCATTGCCGTATTTGGTATAGGCGAGGTTCTTCTTGTGCACGACCGTGAGTACGCTTTGGAGCAGCGGAATGGTGGCGCCTTGCTCGACTGCAAAGCGTTCCACCTTGCGATATCCCGCGATCCGCTCGTCATAATTGGCGACGTTGAAGAGCTTCAGGATCTTGTCGCCGACCGCCGCGTCCTTCCAGGCCGAGAAGGGCATCTTCGGATTCAAGAGATAGCCGCTGAAAATTTCCGGGTCGCCGGTGGCATTATCCCAGCTGTAGAGCGTCGCCTCCGGCAATTTGCTGGCGCGGTTCAGCTCGAAATACTTGGCGTATTCGATCACCTGAAGGTCGGCGTCGATGCCGACTTTGTTCCACATCTGCACGATGGCGCGCGCGATGTCGTAGTCGCTCGGAAACTGGCCGTTGGTCGCGGCCAGTCCGATCTTGACGGGATTGCTCGGGCTATGCCCGGACTTGGCCAGAAGCTGTTTGGCCACCTCCGGATCATACGGAAAAGTAAAGTCCGGCAAATAACCCGGCGTACCGGGCGTCGCGACCACAGACAGCGGCACCGCGGCGCCGCCGTAAAAGGCCTTCGACAGGGCGGCCTTGTCGATTGCGTGGTGCGCGGCAAGCCGCACGTTCTGGTCGGCAAAATTGAGATCGGCGCGCACCTGCAGCAGGATCACCCGCGTGATCGGATCAAGCTCGGCGGCAAAACCCCCCTCGCTCTGAAACCGCTGCACCTCGCGTACCGGGACGTTGAGAGTGAAATCGGTCTGGCCCGACTGAATGGCGGCCACGCGCGCCGAGGGATCCTTGATGATCTCGATGGTGACGCGGGCCACCTTGGGCTTCGGTCCCCAATAGTTATCGTTGCGCTCGAGCACGATGCGCGAATTCAGCTCATATTCGGCAAGCTTATAGGGGCCGGTCCCGACCGGCTTTTTCACAAAGTTGTCGACGCCGCCGCTCTCGATATATTTTTTCGGCACGATGTAGCTGCCGAGGAACGCCATCCATTGCGGCGCCGTTGGATCGGGCGCGCTAAATTTCATCGTCGCCTTGGTCGGAGATTCGATGACGATGTCCTGCACCTTGCGCCACGAGTTCGCGGTATCGAGTTTTGTGCCGGACTTGATACGCTCGAAAAAGGTGTAGCGAAAATCCTCCGTGCTCATCTTATCGCCGTTGTGGAAATTCACGTCGTCGCGCAATTCGACCGCCATGCTCATGGCGTCAGGTGCCAGGCTCCAGTTCTTGATGAGACGCGGGATCAATTTGAGTTGAGGATTTTGATCGAGCGGCTGGTCGAACACCGCCTTGAAGATTGGTTGGGCGTCCGGCGTAAACCGCTGGTTCGGGTCCCACGACGGAACGTCGTTCGGCCAGCCGATCGTCGCCGCGTCGTTTGCGGCGGAAGCAGTGCGCACGAACGGCGCAAAAACACCGGCCGCCGACCCCGCTGCCAGGTGCAAAAAGGACCGTCGCTGAATTTTGAAAGTCATCGTGTGCTCCCCTCCGGCCGCCGGCAGGAATGCCGATTATAGCTGCAAATCCCGAGCCGTCATGCCCGAAGCAGCGCCGCCGCCTGTGCGTCCCAGGTCTTTGCGGTAACGCCGCGCTCTCGCAGCCTGTATTTTTGCACCTTGCCGCTTTCGGTTGTCGGCAAGGCATCGACAAATTCGACGAAACGCGGCAGCGCGAACGCGGCGAGCCGCGCCCGGCAGAATTCGATAAGCGCGCTTTCGGTCAGCGCGCTGCCCGGACGCCGCACCACGGCAGCCATGACCTCGTCCTCGGCCAATTCGGACGGCACCGGAAAAACCGCGGCGTTGCCGACCTCAGGATGACCGAGCAGCACCTGCTCGACCTCGAACGACGAAACGTTCTCGCCGCGGCGGCGGATTGCGTCCTTCATGCGATCGACAAAGCGAAAATAACCATCGACTTCGCGCGCGACACGATCGCCTGTGTGAAACCAGCCCCCGCGAAAAGTTTCGGTGGTCTTGTCCGGCATGTCGAAATAGCCGGTGGCGAAGGCGAGCCTTTCGTCGGCGTGCAATATGAGTTCACCCGGTTCTCCCGGAGGGGCGTCGCCGCCGTTGCGATCGAGCACGCGCGCCTCGAAACCGTCGCGCACCATGCCCATGCTGCCGGCGCGTTGCTCGGCGGCGGTGCTGCCGATCACGAAATTCGTTTCCGTCGAGCCGTAGCCATCGAGCAGAAGAATGCCGGTGCGGTCGCAAAATGCGCGATGCAGGTTGGCCGGCACTCCGGGCGCCAGCGCGCGACGCACCGCATGATTTCGCTCTTTCGGCGATGGTTCCCTGGAAAGCAAAATGGGCACCATGGCGCCGAGCACGTAGGTGATCGTTGCGCGCCGCTCAATCAGCCGCTGCCAGAAACGCGATGCCGAAAAGCGCGGCTCGGCGATCAGCGTCGAACCTGACAATAAGGCCTGATGAAACGTCCCGAGCGCGTTAGTGTGAAATAGCGGCAGCGTGGTCGAGAGGATGTCGCCTTCGCGTATCTCCAGATTGCGAATGCCGTTCAGTCCCCACCAGAAATATTGCGCGTGCGGGCAGCACGCGCCTTTCGAAGGTCCGGTGGTCCCCGATGTGTAGAGGATCGCCAGCGTTTGCGCCGGGTCGATGACGCATGGATCGATGGCCGCAGCCGGCGGCGGAACGCCTTGTACCGGAATGCCGTTGATCGAGGCGGCTTCGGCGCCGCCAATAAGCCAAATGCGCTCAAGCGCGAGTTCGTGGCAATCGACATGGGCCAGCGCCTCGAGCAATTCCACCTCGATGATCAGAAGCCGCGCGCCGGAGTTTCGCAGGCAATGCGTGAGCTGCGGCCCGCGCGACGCGGTATTGAGCGGCACGACAATGGCGCCGAGCCAAGCGCAGCCGAGGAAGCACTCCATGAACTCGGCGCGGTTGCCGCACATCAGGGCGACACGGTCGCCGGACCGAATGCCCACGCTTGCCAGCGTTGCAGCGAAGCATGCCGCTACGCGCGGCATTTCTTCAAAGCTCCAGGTCAAATCGCCGGCCGAAAACAGCGGCCGGCTGCCGTAGTGGCGGGCTTGGCGCTCCAGTAGCGCCGGCAAGGTGCGTTCCGACGAGGCAAAATCAGCCAGAATGGCGTCGGGATTCATCGGCGCCTCTGTTTTTTGCGACGTTTGTTGCTCGTTCGTGTCGTGCGTTTATTTCCTCCCCCTGAAAGGGGGAGGGAAGCATCAGGCACCAATGCGAGTACGCGCAGCGGACTGCCGCTCCCGTCCTTGATCTTCAGCGGCGCGGCGATGATCACCGCTCCGACTGGGGGCAGGAGATCGAGATTGGCGAGACACTGCAACCCGAAGCGGCCCGAGCCGTGCATGTAGTAATGGCATGGATAGGGCGGCTTGAGGTGAAAACCCTGTCCGGCGTCGGTGCCGATCGCTTCCGATCCGAAGCCCAGCACCTGCCGTTGGTCGCCCAGAAATCGCACGGCTTCGCTGTCAGGCCCCGGCGTGTGCTGTCCGGTCTCGTCGATATTCTGATAGGCGACCGGATCGGTGCGCTTCGACCAGTCGGTGCGCATCAATATCCACGATCCGGCGGGAATGCGGCCGTGCCGGCGCTCCCATTTTCTGATGGACGCGACGGTGAGCAAAAAATCGGCGTCGACCGCGGATTCTTCCGAACAATCGATCACGCAAGCCGGCGCAACGAAATTTCGCGCCGGGATCGTATCGGTCGAATTGTCGGGAAGGTGTCGGCCGGAAATCCAGTGAATCGGCGCATCGAAATGCGTGCCGGTATGCTCGCTGCAGGAAAAATTGTTCCAATACCAGCCGGGGCCGCGCGCGTCGTAACGCGAAGCCTCCTCGATACGGAACGGCCAAGCCTGTCCCATTTCGGGCGGCAGCACGATCTGCGGAAAATCGGGCGATAAAGTCTGCGTGAGATCGACGATGCGCACGCCGCCGCCGGCAAGCGCGGCGATCAGCTTCGGCAAGACGGGTTCGTTCTTGGGCACGCTCGATCCTTATAATTGCTGTGCCGCCAGCTCGCGCTCGAGCGCTTTCGGATTGTCGCGCCAGCGGGCCAGCCAGTCCTGGGCGATGTCGCCCGGAAAAACGTCCTCGGTGCCGCCGCGCAACGCGGCGACGATGTCGGCCGCAAGCCGGGCTGGGGAGATTTTCGGCGGCGGCAGCGTTTGATTCCACTCGTCGTCGATCGGGCCGGGGAAGACGTTGACGACGCGCACGCCTGCCGGCGCCAATTCGGCGCGCAGGCATTGCGCCAGCGATAGCGCCGCCGCCTTCGACGCCGAATAGGTGCCGTGCGGCGGAAAATTCGACAGCGCAAAGACGGACAGAACATTGACCCAGGCGACGGCGCTCGATTGGCCATCGGCGCCGCGCGCCCGCATGGCGGGTGCGAATTCCTGCGCGAGCCGTAACAGGCCGAAGTAATTCATGTCCATTTCCGCCCGCGCCGTTTCGATGCCGTCTCGCGTCGCGATGCCGAAATTGCGATGATAATCGGCGGTGTTGATAAGAATATCGACACGTCCGCCGATCTCGCCGGCCAAGTCCTTCACGGCGCGCGAGTTGGTCAGATCGAGCGGCACCGGCGCGACCTGCGGGATCGACGCCAAGCGCTCGAATCCCGGCGGCTTCTTCCAAGGCTCCGCCTGTCCGGCCCAGACCAAATCGGCGCCTGCCGCCGCGACGGCTTCAACCAGTGCCTGTCCCAGCGCCGTCTTGGCATCGGTAATCAGAACCTTGCGGAATTTCGGATCGCAGGTCATTTCGCGCAGGTGCCGATCGTCAGCCATGTGGGGAGTATCCTTTTCGGGGAGCGCGACAAATGCCGCCTGGCCGGCGCGGTCGAGATGAAGCGACACGCGCACCCGCGTGGGCGCCGCCGCGCAATCACCATGCAGATGCGCGACCACGAGCGGCCCGCAATCGAGCCTGACGAGACCAAGCCGCCACGGCATGCGTTCGCGGTAGAACAACTCGTTGCTGTGATGAAGTAGCGTTTCGGACAAAAGCTCGCCCCAGCCATCCTGCGGCCGCCAGTCGAGCCGATGCGACAAACAAACCCGACAGGCTTCGCGCGGCGGATACTGCACAGCTCCGCAATCGCGACAGACTTGCAGCTCCAAGCGGCCACGGGTCGCCGCGGCGGTCAGGCCCAGCGCGACGCGGCTGCGCGAACCCGGCGGCAGCGTCGGCAGACGCGTGCGCAGAACCGGATTTTTGCGCGGCGGCCGCACCAATGGCCGGGTCATTTCTCAGCTCCCCGCGGCAAGAATCGCGGCGCCGCTGCACAGCCCGCGATCGTAGTTGATCATACCGAAGCCGCTGGCGAGACCAAGACGCGCTTCGGGCACCTTGGCCCCGAGCGGCTGGCCCGTGACCTGCCGCATGATTTCGACCAGGCCCAGAAAGCCACCAGCCGCTCCCGCTTGGCCGACCGACAGTTGCCCGCCCGAGGTGTTAAGCGGAAAAGAGCCGTCGGCGCCGAGGTTTTCCCGCCGGACGAAGTCGGCGCCTTCTCCTTTCGCGCAGAAACCGAGGTCCTCGATCTGCATGAGCGTGATGACCGGGTAGTCGTCGTAGGTCGCAAGCACGTCGATGTCGCGCGGGCCGATCGCGGCCTGCGCGTAGAGCTCGTCGCGGTCGAGCGCCCAGCCGCCGCGATACTGGATGGGATCGTCGGGAAAGGCGTTGTGCCGCTCGATCGTCGACAGAATGCGCGCGTAGGGCAGGCCGAGCCTTTCCGCCTCGGCGCGCCGCAGCACCAGAAAGGCGTCGGCGCCGGCGCACGGCATGACGCAGTCGTAAAGCCGCAATGGCTCGGCGATCACACGCGCGTTCAGATACTGCTCGAGCGTCAGTGGCTTTTTCATCAGCGCGAACGGAAACTTCAGCGCCGCGGTGCGTTGCGCGACGCAGATCTTGCCGAAATCCTCGCGCTTAACGCCGTAACTGCGCATGTAATAAGCGGTGAGGAATGCGAAGCTCGCATTCGCCCCGCCTGAGCCGTAAGGATAAACCGCATCGCGCGCGAATTGGCTGAAGGTCGCGAGATTGAGCCGGAACGAATCGGTGTGGTTGGTGTCGCCTGCAATGCAGGCGACCGCGTCGGCATCGCCGGATTGCACCGCGCGCGCGGCGCGGCGCAGCGCCACGACGCCGCACGCGCCGCCCATCGGAATGTGATCGAGCCAACGCAAGGTCAGCCCGAGGTGCTGCGTCAGGCCGACCGCCGTGTCGGGCGCGAGCGTGAAGCTCGATACGCACAGCCCGTCGAGCTTGTCTTTGGCGAGGCCCGAGGTTTTCAGAAGTTGCGCCAGCGCACCGGCCAGAAACCAGTGCGCGCCGCGGATCGAATAGCGCACATACGGCATGGTCGTGGGGCAGGCGACCACGACATCGTCATAGGCGGTGCGCGTGCGGCTCATGCGTCGTTATTTGCATGGCGTATCCCGGATGCGGCGCAGCACCAAGTGGTGCGCCGCTGTTCCGGGATCGTACCAAACTCCGCGTTCATCACGATCCCTAGGGTCTGCAGGGCATCATTTCGCTTCGCTTCATGCTGCGCTGCGCCCGGGAAACGTTCAATACTGCGACAGCAGCGAGCCGAAACCGGCGATCTTGTCATCGATGCCGTTCGCGCGCAGCGCATACCAATATGTCGCGGTATTGATCGCCAACACCGGCTTGTCGAGCCAGAATTCGGCCGTGGCGGCAAGCCGCGTCATGACCAGGTTGGTGCCGACCTGGATGATGGCGTCGACATCCGGCCCGTTCACGTCCAGGATGGCGTTGCGCAGCGTCCGCTCCGGCACGTGGGCGATCGCGACCGGGCTCTCGCAGCATAGGCCTTTCAGCCGCACGATCTCGAAGCCGCAATCGGTGAAGAAGCGGCGCACCTGACCGTCGCCGAGCGGCATATAGGGCGTGATCACGCCGATGCGGCGGATATCGCCGACCGCCCGTAGCGCGGCCTGGCTCGCGTCCGAGCCCATCGCCACTTTGATTCCGGCGTGTTTCTCGACCCGCTCGCGAAGCCGCTCGCTGCCTTCGAGCCCGTCCCAGAACGTCTCCGACGACATGCCGAGGATCAGATAATCCGGTTCGCAGGTCATCACCTGGTCGATCGCCTCGAACATGGCAGTGCGGATATTCACCATGAGCTGGTTGAAGTCGTCATCGTTTCTGATCGGATCGTTGGGGATGTGGATGCGGCCGAAATGATTGGTCACGCCCGGCGGCCGCATGGAATCGTATTCCGGCTGCACGGCCGTGTTGGTCGACGGCGCCACCACGCCGAACTTTTTGCGATAACCAAGCGAATCCGTCATTGCGCATCCTCGTTCGGCCTTGACTCAGGCGCGCAAGAACCGCACTGAATCGCCGTCATTGCGAGGCGCCGTGAAAGGGCGCCGACGCAATCCAGAATCGGTTGCGAGCGCTCCTGGATTGCTTCGCTTCGCTCGCAATGACGGTTCGTTCGGCACTCGTCGCCAAGCCCGGCTCAACAACTGTCTTATCCTCATGCTGCGTACCGGAAAAGAGCATTTGCAATCGTTGCGCGACGGCCGCGCCATCTATATCGGCGACGAGCGCGTTGACGACGTCACGTCCCATCCGGCGTTCCGCAACGCCGCGGCCACCGTGGCGGCGCTTTACGACTTGAAGGCCGATCCCGCCAACCGCGATGTGCTGAGCTATGAGGAGGACGGCGGGCGGCATTCGATCTATTTCCTGCGTGCCCGATCGCGCGACGACCTGCAGCGGCGCATGCTCGGCCACCGCCGCATCGCCGATTTCACCCACGGGCTGTTCGGCCGCTCGCCCGACCACGTCGCCTCCTTCATCGCCGGCATGGCGATGAAGCCCGACGAGCTGAAGCCGCCGTGCGGTCATCCCGACAATCTGCTCGCCTATTATCGCACCGCGCGCGACAACGATCTCTACGTCGTCTATGCCGTGGTGCCGCCGCAGGCCGCCCGCAACCCGGAATTCTATCAGCGGCAGAACATTCCGGTTCCGACCTTGCGCGTCGTTCGCGAGGACGATTCCGGCGTGGTTATTTCGGGCATGAAAATGCTGGCGACCGGCGCCGCCTTCGCCAACGACATCTGGGTCGGCAACGTCATTCCGCTCGCGCCCGATCAGAAGAACGAGGCGATCACCTGCGCGATCCCGTGCAATGCGCCGGGCCTGCGCTTGTGGTCGCGGCAGCCGTTCGAGTCCGCCTCCGTGTCGGAATTCGATTCGCCACTGGGCTATCGCTACGACGAGTCCGACTGCATGTTGCTCTGCGATCAGGTCAAGGTGCCGTGGGAACGCGTCTTCGTGCACGGCGATGCGCTCTTGTCGCGCGACATCTACGTGAAGACGCCGAGTCATTGCTTCGGCAATCATCAATCGAATGTGCGCTACTGGTCGAAGATGCGGCTTCTGCTCGGGCTGTGCAGCAAGATCGCGCACGCCACCGGCGCCGATCAGGTGCCGGCGGTGCGCGAGGCGCTCGGCCGCGTGTCCTCTTACGAGGCGCAGATCGCTGGCATGGTCAACGGCCAGATCAACGCCTTCGATGATCAATGGCCCGGCAACGGCTATGTCTGCTTCAACCGGCGCATGATGTACGGCGCGCTGGAATGGTGCACGCAGAACTATTCGAAATTCATCGACGAGCTGCGCGAACTCATGGGCGGCGGCGTGTTTCAGATGCCGGCGAATATTTCGGTGCTGCGCGAGCCTAATCTAGCCCGCGACTTCCAGACTTATTGGCAGACGCCGCAGAACGACGCCGTCACCCGCATGAAGCTGTTCAAGCTCGCCTGGGACATGGTCGGTTCGGAATTCGCCGGCCGCCATCTGCAATACGAGAAGTTCTATGCCGGCGCCTCGTTCATCGTCCGCAACCATTCGTTCCGTGAGACCGATTGGGCGGAGTTCAACAGGATCGTCGACGATCTGATGGCCGGCTACGATCACGGCGCGCTGGGCAAGCTCGCCGCGGAATAGCCGTTAGCCTGAAGCATGTGGCCAGTGCAGCCGGCTCCTCGCGAGCCGCTAGCCAACTTAAGCGCGCTTTTCGGAGCGGATGGAATGGGGGCCGTCGGTCCCGCTGCGGAAAGTTTTGCTGTGTTTGTTTGCGACGGCAGGCTTGGAGCGCCGCGCATGAGATGTCCATCGCTGCGGCGCTTTGTTCGACATTCGTCGTGCGTTGCCGCTACAGCGGCCGGTGCATCCGGCCGAATAGCCAGCCGAGCCCGAGCGCGACGAGTGCGGTCGTGTAGGGCTGGCTCTCGACGGTTTCGCGGAACCATTGCCCCAGCGAGGCCGCGGTGTCGCGGGCGGTGTCCGCGGCCTGACCGTAAAGATCCTGCGCGGCCCCCATCGCCTGGTTGGCCTGCCCTTTGATCTGGGTTTCGGCATCGCCGGTGACGCGGCCAACTCCCTCTTGGATCTTGCCGCCGGCATTGCGGATCGTTCCTTCAGCGCGATTTTCGTCCATGGCATTCTCCCTTGGTCGCCAAGCAACGCCCTGGCGGGACCGAAAGTTCCGCACTCTCGGGCGGCAGTGCGGTTGCCACGACGGAACGCGGCTTCTATGTGCTGGGGCCCAGTCCTGGGTTGCTCAATTCCACTCAGATTTCGACAAGGCGAAATGGCTGCACCGCTTCTTCAGCTCAAAGACGTCGCGTTGACCTTCGGTGGCACGCCGCTTCTTTCCGGCGTCGAGCTGTCGGTGTCCTCCGGCGAGCGGGTGGCGCTGGTCGGGCGCAATGGGTCGGGTAAGTCGACCCTGCTCAAGATCGCGGCCGGACTGGTCGAGCCGGATCGTGGCTCGGTTTTCAGTCAGCCGGGCGCGGTAATCCGCTATCTGCCGCAAGAGGCGGATTTTTCAGGCTTCGCATCGACGCTCGCCTATGTCGAATCAGGCCTCGGGGCGAGCGACGATCGCCATCTCGCGCGCCATGCCCTCGACCAGTTCGGCCTCACCGGGCAGCAAGATCCGGCGCATCTATCCGGCGGCGAGGCTCGCCGCGCGGCGCTGGCGCGCGTGCTGGCGCCTTTACCCGATATCCTGTTACTCGACGAGCCTACCAATCATCTCGACCTCGCCGCCATCGAATGGCTGGAGCAGGATATCAACGCTCGGCGCACCGCGCTTGTGCTCATCAGTCACGACCGGCGCTTTCTTTCTAATCTGTCGCGATCGACCGTGTGGCTCGATCGCGGATCGACCCGGCGCATCGACCGGGGCTTTGGCCATTTCGAGGAATGGCGCGACATGCTGCTGGCCGAGGAAGAGCGCGAACAGCATAAGCTCGACCGCAAGATCGTCGCCGAGGAGCATTGGATGCGCTACGGCGTCACCGGACGGCGCAAGCGCAACTTGCTCCGGGTCGGCAAATTGCAAGCACTGCGCGAGCGGCGCCGCACCTACCGGGCTAATCCGGCAAACGCCGCCATCACGGCCGGATCGGCGCCGCCATCCGGCGCGCTGGTCATCGAGGCGCGCGGCATCGGAAAGCGCTTCGGCGAGCTTTCGATCGTGCGCGATTTCTCGATCCGTATCGAGCGCGGCGACCGTGTCGGCATCGTCGGTCCTAACGGCACGGGCAAGACGACGCTGATCAATCTGTTGACCGGCGCGCTGCCGCCGGACGTGGGCTCGGTCCGGCTCGGCGCGAATCTTGCCATGGCGACGCTCACGCAACATCGCGACAGTCTCGATCCCGATGTCACGGTCGCCGCGGCGCTGACCGGCGGCAAAAACGACACCGTGATGGTCAATGGCCAGCCCAAGCATGTCGTGGGCTACATGAAGGATTTCCTGTTCACCCCCGAACAGGCCCGCACCCCGCTGCGCAAACTGTCGGGCGGCGAACGGGGCCGCCTGATGCTGGCGCGGGTGCTCGCCAGACCGTCCAACCTGCTCGTTCTCGATGAGCCGACCAACGATCTCGACATGGAGACCTTGGACGTGCTCGAAGAGGTGCTCGGGGACTATCCGGGCACCGTGCTCATTGTCAGCCACGATCGCGATTTTCTCGATCGCCTGGTGAGCAGCGTGGTCGTACCGGAAGGAAACGGCCTTTGGACCGAATATGCCGGCGGCTATAGCGATATGCTGGCGCAACGCGGGGCGGCGCCGACGGGTGACCGTCTCAACCAACAGCCGCCGAAGACCGCCCCAAAGCCGGGCCCGACCGATTCCCAGCCGCCGCCGGCGAAACGGCGGCTAAGTTTCAAGGACAAGCACGCGCTCGATACGCTGCCCACGGCCATTGCGGCGCTGCAGGCGAACGCCGATGCGCTGAAGACCAGGCTCGACGATCCCGGATTCTATGCGCGGGACCGCGCCACCTTCGAGCAAACGGCCAGCACGCTGGCCAAGCTCCAGCAGGATATCGCCGCCGCGGAGGAGCAATGGCTCGCCCTCGAAATCCTGCGCGAAGAGCTTGCCGGCACGCCTTAACCCCATGCGGCCTTGAATAAAACCGCCTGACCTGCCACATCCAGCCGGCCATGAACATGCCCGTGCGGACCCAGGTGGGCGCCGAAATTTCATCGCCCATCGCGGCCGAAGTGAATCGGCGCCGTACCTTCGCGATCATCTCCCATCCCGATGCCGGCAAGACCACCTTGACCGAGAAACTTCTGCTGTTTGGCGGAGCGATCCAGCTTGCCGGTCAGGTCAAGGCCAAGCGCGACCGCCGCTCGACCCGCTCGGATTGGATGGCGATCGAACGCGAGCGCGGTATCTCCGTCGTCACATCGGTCATGACCTTTGAATATGGCGGCCGTGTCTTCAATCTGCTCGATACGCCGGGGCACGAAGACTTTTCCGAGGACACCTATCGGACGCTCACGGCGGTCGACTCGGCGGTCATGGTGATCGATGCCGCCAAAGGCATTGAGCCGCGCACCCGCAAGCTGTTCGAGGTGTGCAGGCTGCGCGACATTCCGATCGTTACCTTCATCAACAAGATGGATCGGGAAAGCCGTGACCCGTTCGACCTGATCGACGAGATCGAGAAGACGCTGGCGCTCGATGCCGCCCCGGTCGGATGGCCGGTTGGCCGCGGCCGCGATTTCGTCGGCACGATCGACGTGGCGTCGGGTGGCGTGCGGCTCCTCGATGGCGATTCCGGCTCCGTCGGCTCATTGCGCGACATGGCCTTGGCGGACGTCGCCGCCCTCAACGCCAATCTCGACGCGGCGATGCTCGGCGGCGAGCTTGATCTGGTCCGCGCGGCCTGCAAGCGCTTCGACCCGCTCGCCTTCGCCGAGGGTCACATGACGCCGATCTTCTTCGGCAGCGCGCTGAAGAATTTCGGCGTCGGCGATCTCCTCAGTGCTCTAGCCGATCTGGCGCCGCCGCCGCGCATGCAAGCGGCTGACAAGCGGGTCGTATTGGCGACCGAGCCCGCCATGTCGGCGTTTGTTTTCAAGATCCAGGCCAACATGGATCCGAACCATCGCGACCGCATCGCTTTCGTGCGGCTTTGCTCCGGCAAGCTGACGCGCGGCATGAAGGTTCAGCACACCCGGACTGCGAAGCCGATGAGTCTCCGCACGCCGCAATTCTTTTTCGCCCAGAATAGGGCGCTCGCTGAGGAGGCCTATGCGGGGGACGTGGTCGGCATTCCCAACCATGGCACGCTGCGCATCGGCGATACGCTGACGGAAGGGGAGAATTTGAACTTCGTTGGCGTGCCCAATTTCGCCCCCGAGATTTTGCGCCGGGTTCGTTTGACTGACGCGATGAAGGCCAAAAAACTCAAGCAGGCGCTCAAAGAGTTGTCGGAGGAGGGCGTCGCCCAGGTGTTCCTGCCGGCCGACGGCTCCGGTCTGCTGGTCGGCGTCGTCGGACCGCTCCAACTCGATGTGCTGAAGGCCCGGTTGGCCGCAGAATACGGCTTGGAGATCGACTGGGCCACGCCCGAGTTTCAATTCGCGCGATGGATCGCGGCCGGCGAGCGGAAGATTCTCGATCGGTTCATGACAAGCTACCCGTCATCCATCGCCAATGACGCCGATGGCGATCCCGTCTTCCTGGCACGCACGGCCTTCGACCTCGAATATACCGGCGCGCACAACAAGGATGTGGTGTTTTCCGAGGTGAAGGATATTCACCGGCGCGAAGGTGCAACCTGATCTGTGCGCCGCTTGAGACAATCGCCGTCAAGTGGGCCGCAAACGTCAATTTCGCTCCAGAAGAGGTTTCCTGCGGCTCGCGAGCCGCCGTTCGGAAAGGAATTCTTTACCATTCGACGCAATACTTTGCCCGTTTTAACTATCCTTAAACCCTCTTTTCAGCGGCGGGCCTTGATCATGGACAACCTCGAATGGTTGCACAAACGCATGCGAAACCAGTTTTCCGGCCCAACGCCGATCGAGCGGGCGGCGGAAGGCCTTTCAGGTTTTCCACGGCGGCCTGCCACGGCAATCCCCCCGCGCGGCCGAACGGCGCTGGATCTGGTGGAGCAGGCGGCCGAACTGGTCAGGAGCATCGAGGACAACGCGACCGACATTGAGACCCGCGCCAGAAGCCTGGCCGAGGATGCAATCAAACGGCTCCAGGCCTCCGAAAAGCAAATCCAGGCGCTCGAGGAAAAACACGCGGCAGCCGAGGCTCACATCAACGACGTCAATGCCAGACTGCAGGAAGCAGGCGAAGCATTCGAAAAGGAGCGCGCACGCGTTCAGGCCGCCGAAGATCTTCTGCCTCGGCTGGAGATGCGCGCCAGAGCCGCCGAGGCGCGGGCCGAGGAGTGCGAAAATGCGCTTTCCCGGATCGAATTCGCCATCCGCACCAAAATCTTGAAGGAAGGATCGTCCCGCAAAGGAGCGGTCGCGGCGTGACCGGCGGAGCGCGGAAGACGTTCTGAACGTTACTTCGGAACGACCGCGGTTGCTTCGATCTCAAGTCTGGCCTTGTCCTCGACCAGCGCGCCGACCTGCACGAGCGTCATCGCCGGGAAGTGCCTTCCGAGCACCCCGCGATAGGCTTCGCCGAGTTCTTGCAGGCGCGACAGATATTCACGCTTGTCGAGCACGTACCAGGTCAAGCGGGTGATGTGCTCAGGCTTGCCGCCGGCCTCCGCCACCAGCGCGACGATATTGGCCAAGGCCTGGCGGGCTTGCGCGACGAAGTCGCCGCTCTCGAATTCCTGATCAGCATTCCAGCCGACTTGGCCGGCGAGAAAGACGAGCCGGCCTTCGGCGGCAATGCCGTTGGCGTAGCCCGGCGGTCGTTTCCAGGTGCGGGGGTGAAGGACTTGGTGCGGTTGGGTCATGTGCTGGTATCTCTTCCTGTCGTCCCCGCGAAAGCGGGGACCCATACTCCCAGTCGAAATGCATCTGGCACTGCGTTTATGGATTCCCGCTTTCGCGGGAATGACGGCTTACTGCGCGCCCGGCCGCAGGCGGAAGCGCTGGATTTTTCCGGTCGTTGTCTTTGGCAGCGCATCGATGAATTTGACCGAGCGCGGATATTTGTACGGCGCGATGGTCGCCTTGACGTGCTCCTGCAGGAGCTTGATCTCATCGACGCCGGCGATGACGCCGTCTCTCAGCACCACGTGCGCCTCGACGATCTGGCCGCGGCCTTCGTCGGGCGCGCCGATCACGGCGCATTCCTTGACGTCGGGATGCGCCAGCAGCGCCGCTTCCACTTCCGGTCCGGCGATGTTGTAGCCGGCCGAAATGATCATGTCGTCGTTGCGCGCGGCGAAATGGAAATAGCCGTTCTGGTCCTGCGTGAACGAGTCGCCGGTGAGGTTCCAGCCGTCGCGCACGTAGCTTTCCTGGCGCTTGTCGGCGAGATAGCGGCAACCCGTCGGTCCGCGCACCGCGAGCTTGCCGACTTCGCCGTGCGGCTTCTCCCGCATGTCGTCGTCGACGATCTTGGCCTGGTAGCCAACGACAGGCTTGCCGGTCGCCGCCGGTGCGGCATCGCCGAAGCGATTGGAAATAAAAATGTGCAGCATTTCGGTCGAGCCGATGCCGTCGAGGATCGGCTTGCCGGTCTTGCCCACCCAATCGTTGAACACCGGCGCCGGCAGCGTCTCGCCGGCGGAGACGGCGGCGCGTAGCGACGACAGATTGGCGCCTTGATGCATCGCCGCCAGCATGGCGCGATAGGCGGTCGGCGCGGTAAACGAGATCGTAGCCTTATAGGTCTCGATGATCTCGATCATGTTGGCGGGCGAGGCGTTTTCCAAAAGCGTTGCGGTGGCGCCGAAGCGCAGCGGAAAAATCGCAAGGCCGCCGAGACCGAAGGTGAAGGCGAGCGGCGGCGAGCCGACGAATACATCGTCCGGCCCGACGTTGAGGATCTCCCTGGCATAGCCGTCGGCGATGATGAGCAGATCGCGATGAAAGTGCATCGTCGCCTTGGGTTCGCCGGTGGTGCCGGAGGTGAAACCCAACAGCGCCACGTCGTCGCGTCCGGTTTTGACGGCGTCGAAGCTGACGGACTTGGACAGCGCGATGCGATCAAGCTCGGCGTCGTGATTGGCGGTGCCGTCGAAACCGATCACCTGCTTGAGAAATTTCGACGTCTTGGCGCAGGTGACCAGCGCGTCCATCAGGCGCGTGTCGCACAGCGCCAGCGCCACCTCAGCCTTGTCGACGATTTTCGCAAGCTCGACCGAGCGCAACATCGGCATGGTGTTGACGACCACGGCGCCGGCCTTGGTCGCGGCGAGCCAGCAGGCGACCATCGCCGGGTTGTTGGCCGAGCGCACAAGGATGCGATTACCCGGCTTGACGCCGAAATCCTCGACCAGCGCGCGGGCAATGCGGCTGGTCCAGTCGGAGAGTTCCTTGTAGGTGCGGCGCCGGCCGTTGCCGATCAGGGCCACATGGTCGCCGAAGCCACGCTTGACCATGGAGTCGGTCAGTTCGACGCCGGCGTTCAACGTCTCCGGATAATCGAAGCCGTCGAGCGGGATGAGCGGCCACTGCTGCGATGGCGGCAGGTTATCGCGCGTAAACGTGTCAGTGTGGACCGAACGGCCAAGGGATTGCAAAGGGGATTGCAAAGTCATGGTCATGCTCCCAAAAGGGTTTGCCGTGCGATGACGATTTTCTGTACGTCGGATGCGCCTTCGTAGATGCGGAGCGCGCGGATTTCGCGGTAAAGCTTTTCCACGATCTGGCCGCGGCGCACGCCATCGCCGCCATGTAGCTGCACCGCCTTGTCGATGACCTCCTGCGCGCATTCGGTGGCGTAAAGCTTGGCCATCGAGGCCTCGCGCGTGACCCGCGTGGCGCCGTTGTCCTTGGCCCAGGCGGCGCGATAGATCAGCAGTGCCGCGGCATCGATGGCAACCGCCATGTCGGCGATGTGGGCCTGAACGATCTGCTGATCGGCCAGCGGGCCGCCGAAAAGCTTTCGCGCGCGCACGCGCGCCACCGCTTCGTCGAGCGCGCGGCGAGCGAGACCGAGCGCGGCGGCGCCGACCGTTGCGCGGAAAACGTCGAGCGTTGCCATCGCGACCTTGAAGCCATCGCCCGGCACTCCAATCAGGGCCGATGCCGGAACGCAAACGCGTTCAAAATTTAACCGTGCGAGCGGATGCGGAGCGATCACCTCGATGCGCTCGGCGACCGACAGACCCGGCAGGCCGGCCGGAACGAGAAAAGCGGAAAGACCTTTTGCTCCCGGCCCTTCACCGGTGCGTGCAAAGACGACATACAGGCCGGCAATGCCGCCGTTGGAAATCCAGGTCTTCTCTCCGTCGAGGATATAGCCGTCGCCGTAGCGCTTGGCCGCCATCGCGATGTTGGCGACATCAGAACCGGATTGCGGCTCGGTCAGCGCGAAGGCGGCAATGGTTTCGCCGCTGCGAGTGGATGTGAGCCATTGCCGCTGCGCAGCGTTGCCGAACAGGCTGATCGGTCCGGCGCCAAGTCCCTGCATGGCAAAAGCGAAATCGGCAAGCGCGTCGTGACGTGCCAGCGTCTCGCGCACAAGGCAAAGCGTGCGTACGTCGAGCGACGAGGGCGCATCCGGATCGGGCGCAGTGTGTTGAAGCCAGCCGTCGCGGCCGAGTTTTTGCACCAGCTCCCGGCAAGCCGCGTCGACGTCGTCATGGCCGACCGGCAGGTTCGCTGCGCACCAGCGCTCGAGGTTGTCCGCCACCGCGCGATGACGGTCATCAAAGAAAGGCCAGGTGAGGAACGATCGGTCAGGCATGAACGGGCCCCCACCCCGACCCTCCCCCTTTCAGGGGGAGGGAGAAATGAGCAGCTCCAATTTTCCTCCCCCTGGAAGGGGAAGGATCAATGAGGGGGTCGTGTGCAGCGGGTATCGGCTCACACATTTCCTCAATTCCCCTCGAATACCGGTTTCTGTTTGGCAATGAAGGCCCGATAAGCTCGTTCGAAGTCGGCCGTCTGCATGCAGATCGCCTGCGCCTGCGCTTCGGATTCGATGGCCTGATCGAGGCTCATCGACCATTCCTGATTGAGTTGCGTCTTGGTGATGCCGTTGGCGAAGGTCGGCCCGCTGGCAATGCCGCGCGCCAGTGCGAGCGCCTCCTGTTCTAAGGCCTCAGCGGCGACGAGCTTGTTGTAGAAGCCCCAAAGCTCGCCTTCCTGTGCCGTCATCGTGCGGCCGGTGTAAAGCAATTCCGCCGCGCGTCCGTGACCGATGATACGCGGCAGGATCGCGCACGCGCCCATGTCGCAGCCGGCGAGTCCGACACGGTTGAACAGGAACGCAGTCTGCGCGGCCGGCGTGGCAATGCGCAGGTCCGAAGCCATGGCGATGATGGCGCCGGCGCCGGCGGCGACCCCGTCGATCGCGCAGATGATCGGCTTGCCGCAGTGGAGCATGGCCTTGACCAGATCGCCCGTCATGCGCGTGAACGCCAAGAGTTGCTTCGCCTCCATGGCGACCAGCGGGCCGATGATGTCGCGCACGTCACCGCCCGAACAGAAGTTGCCGCCGTTGGACAGGAACACGACGGCGTGGACATCGTCGGCATAGGGCAGGGCGCGAAACGTGTCGCGCAGTTCGGCGTAGGAATCGAAGGTCAGCGAGTTTTTGCGCTCCGGGCGATTGAGCCTAATGACCGCGACCGCCCCGTCCATGCGCCAGAGAAAATGCGAAGGGTTGATGTCCGCCATTTTCGAAGGCGATTTGGCGCTCATGCTTCGTTCTCCCAATCGCTGCGAAACGATTTCAGCTTGGTCGAAAGATCGACGGCTTCGCGCGCGGAAACGCCGCCCAGGAGTTCGTCGATCCAGCGCTCGTGCGCGGCCGCCATGTTGGCGAACGCGCCATTGCCCTTACGGGTCAGGCTGATGAAGGACGTGCGCCGGTCGCCGTTCCTTTGCGAACGGACCACCAAGCCGTCCGCTACGAGCCGGTCGACGATACCGGTGACGTTTCCGTTCGACACCATGAGGAAGCGCGAAATCTCGCTCATCAGCATGCCGTCCGGTCTGCGATGGAGCGCCGCCATGACGTCGAAGCGCGGCAACGTGGCGTCGAACTGCCTTTTGAGCCGCTCGCGGGTGACACCTTCAATCTGCCGGCTCGCGCGCAAAAGCCTGATCCATAGCCGCAGCCGCGCCTTGCTGTCGGGCTGCGGCCGCGCCGCGGAGAGCGGCGCGCTCACCATGTCTCGCCTCCCGATACCGAGATGGTTTGCCCGGTGATGACGCCGCTGCCTTCCTGACACAGCCACACCACGGCATCTGCGACTTCCTGCGGTTGAATGAAACGGCCCTGCGGATTGTGGGCCAGCAGTAGGTTTCGCGCCTCGCCCTCGCCGACTTTCGTTCTCTCGGCGACGCGTTCGACGGCGCGATCGAGCAGCGAGGTTTCGGTAAAGCCCGGGCACACTGCATTGGCGGTTATGCCCTCCTTGATCGTCTCCGTCGCCAGCGCGCGGGTCAGGCCGACGATGCCATGCTTGGCCGCAACATAATGCGCGACATACGGATAGCCTTTCAGGCCCGCGGTCGAGGCGATGAAGATGATGCGTCCCCATTTTTGCTGGCGCATGGCGGCGAGCGCCGGCTGCACCGAGAAGAACGCGCCCGTGAGGTTGACATCGAGCGTTTTGCTCCAGAGCGCGGGCGAGATTTTTTCGGCGGGCGCACTCTCGGTGCCGCCGGCATTGGCAACCACGATGGCGAAAGCGCCGCGCGCCTTTTGCGCCGTGCGATAAAGCTTGGCGATCGAGGTCTCGTCCGTGACGTCGGCGGCCTGCGCATGAATATTCGGGTGGCGTTCGGCGGTGAATTCGAGTTCGTCTTTGCGCCGGCCGCAGATCGTGACCTGCGCGCCAGCCTGCGCCACGGCAAAGGCAATGGCGGCGCCAATGCCGCTGCCGCCGCCGGTCACCAGTGCATGTTTTCCTGTCAGATCGGTCATGGTGTCATACCGTTGTTGGAATCGGCTCGTCGCGAGCGGCTAGCCGATAAAGTTGATCGCGGCCCGGCAGGTAAGGCTTGGGCCAAGTCTCGTCGCGGTCGCCGAGCTTCGCGGCCGCATGCAGCGTCCAGTATGGATCGGCGAGATGCGGGCGGGCGAGGCAGACTAGATCGGCGCGGCCCGCCATCAGGATCGAGTTCACGTGGTCGGGCTCGTAGATGTTGCCGACCGCCATGGTCGCCATGCCGGTCTCGTTGCGGATGCGGTCGGAGAACGGCGTCTGGAACATGCGGCCGTAAACCGGCTGCGCCCCAATGGAGGTCTGGCCCGCGGAGACGTCGCAGATGTCGACGCCGGCGTCCTGCAAGAGGCGGCTGATCGCGACCGCATCGTGCGGTTCTATGCCGCAATCGCCGACCCAGTCATTCGCTGAAATGCGGACCGAGATCGGCTTTTGCGCGGGCCACGCCGCGCGCACCGCGTGAAAGATCTCCAGCGGATAGCGCATGCGGTTTTCCAGCGAGCCGCCGTATTCGTCAATGCGCCGGTTGGTCAGCGGCGTAATGAAAGAGGAGAGCAGATAGCCGTGGGCGCAATGGATTTCGAGCATATCGAAACCGCAACGCGCCGCCATTTCGGCTGAGGTGACGAATTGCTCGCGTACGCGATCCATGTCGGCGCGCGTCATGGCGCGGGGAGTTTGATTGCACTCCGACCAGGCGGTTGCGGATGCCGATATCACCGGCCAATTGCCGTTGGGCAATGGCGCATCCATCTCCTGCCAGCCGAGTTGGGTCGAACCCTTGCCTCCGGAATGGCCGAGCTGACAGCAGATCTTCGCATCCGTCTCGGCATGGACAAAATCGACGATGCGTTTCCACGCTGCTTCATGCGCCGGCGCGTACAGGCCGGCGCAGCCCGGCGTGATGCGGCCTTCCGCGCTCACGCACGTCATCTCGGCGCAGACGAGGCCGGCACCGCCCTTGGCGCGCTCGGCGTAATGCACAAGATGCCAATCGGTTGGGCAGCCGTCGATTGCCTTGTATTGCGCCATCGGCGACACCACGACGCGGTTCTTCAGCCGCATATCGCGCAGCCGAAATGGCGCGAACATCGGCCGCCGCAGGTGATTGTCGGGCGCGCCGGCAAGGCGCTGGAACCACGCTTCCGCGCCTTCCAGCCAGTTCTTGTCGCGCAGTCTCAGATTTTCGTGGCTGATGCGCTGCGAGCGCGTCAGCAGTGAATAATTGAACTGTACCGGATCGAGATGCAGATAACGCTCGACGTCCTCGAACCATGCCATCGAATTGCGCGCCGCCGATTGCAGGCGCAACACCTCGGTGCGGCGCGCGTCCTCATACTTTGCGAACGCCGCCGGCATGCTCGGCTCACTGCGTAGAAAATCAGCGAGCGCGACCGCGCTTTCCATCGCGAGCTTGGTGCCCGAGCCGATGGAGAAGTGCGCCGTCGCTGCCGCGTCGCCCATCAGCACGACGTTGTCGTGCGACCATTTTTGGCAGAGCACGCGCGGAAAATTCAGCCAGGCGGAGCCGCGGACGTGGCGGGCATTCGACATCAGCCGATGGCCGCCGAGATAGTCGGCAAAAATGCGCTCGCACGTGCGGCAGGACTCGTCCTGGCTCATCGCGCCGAAGCCGAACTTTTCCCATGTCGCCGGCGAGCACTCGACGATGAAGGTCGCAGTGTCGGCATCGAATTGGTAGGCGTGCGCCCAGACCCAGCCGTGTTCGGTGTCCTGAAAAATGAAGGTGAAGGCGTCGTTGAACTTCTGGTGCGTGCCGAGCCAGATAAACTTGTTCTTGCGCAGGTCGATAGCGGGCTTGAACTGTGCAACAAACTCGTTGCGCGTTTTCGAATTCAAGCCGTCGGCGGCGACAACGAGATCGTAAGATTTGGCCAACTCGCCGGCGCTGGCGATCTCGGTCTGAAAGCGCAAGTTCACGCCGAGTTCGCGCGCGCGGTCTTGCAGCAGCATCAAGAGCTGCTTGCGCGCAATGCCCGAGAAGCCGTGGCCGCCGGAAACGACGCGCTCGCCGCCATAATAGACCGCGATGTCGTCCCAATAGGCGAAATGGCCGCGAATTGTCGCGGCGCTCGGCGGATCGTTGGCGGCGATGTTCTCGAAGGTCTCGTCGGAGAACACCACACCCCAGCCGAACGTGTCGTCGGGCCGATTGCGCTCGAACACGGTGATGTCGTGCGCGGCGTCGCGCAGCTTCATGCTGATCGCGAAATAGAGCCCGGCGGGGCCGCCGCCGAGGCAGGCGATCTTCATGCGCTGGGAGCCTTCCCGCTCTAAACCGCCGACGAGCATGGCACCGCCGACTAGATACTTCAAGATTAAACTTTCAAGTTTGAAATGTTATCCGGCCTTGCATCGCTGGCACGCGGCCGCCGGCCTTCCGGCGCACCCCGACGTGTGCAATATGAGCTTGTATTGACTGGGTTTTTGACAGCTCATGGCGGTGGGAAAAGGCATGGACGGCAATCCAAGCGTGGCCGGCGTGATCGCGGCGGATCTCGCCCATTACGGCGCCCGCCGCTGTTTCGGCCTTCTCGGCACCGCCAACTTCAAGGTTTCCCACGCTTTGGTCCAATCCGGCGTCGAGCTGATTTCGGCGCGGCACGAGGGCAACGCCGCCTGCATGGCCGACGCCTATGCCAAGGCAACGGGCGAACTGACGCTGGTCAGCGTGCATTCCGGTCCGGGCCTGACCAATGCGCTCACCGGGATCGGAGAGGCGGCCAAGAGCCGTACGCCGTTGGTCGTGCTCGCCGGCGATGTGCCGAACGGGGCGGTGAAGAACAATTTTTACATCGAGCAGGCCGACATGGTGCGCGCGGTCGGAGCGGTATCGGAACGGCTGCACACGGTGACCTCGGCGCGCGAGGACGCGCTACGCGCGGTCACGTGGGCCTTGCGCGACCGGCGGACGGTCGTGCTGTCGATGCCGCTCGACGTGCAGCACGCACCGCTGCCGACCAACCAGCCGCCGCTCGAATTGCCGCCGGCGCCCGGCCGAATCCATCCCGATCCGCGTGACGTTGTCCGCTTGGCCGATGCGCTCGCGGCGTCCAAGCGGCCGCTCATCCTCGGCGGCCGAGGGGCGGTGATTTCAGGTGCGGAGCAGAGTCTGGTCGCGCTCGCCGACCGCGTTGGCGCGCTTCTGGCAACGTCCGTGTGCGGTCATGGCCTGTTCGCCGGCAATCCATGGTCGGTCGGCATCAGCGGCGGCTTCTCTTCGCCGGTTGCCGACGAGCTGATCTCCGAAAGCGATGTCATCCTCGCGTTCGGAGCGAGCCTGACGCAGTGGACTACCAAGAGAGGCAAGCTGATCGCGCCCAACGCCGTAGTCGCGCAGGTCGATATCGAGGTGCCAAAGCTCGGTTACCAGATGCCGGTGCAGATCGCGGTGCAGGGCGACGCCAAGGCGACCGTGGACGCGTTGCTCGCCGAACTCCTTCGGCGCGATGTAAAAGCTGCCGGCCGCAGAGCTGACGCGATGAGCGAGCGCATCCGTGCCGGCGACAACCATCACTATCCGTGGCCGGACGAATCGACCGGTCGGTTCATCGACCCGCGAACCTTGAGCAAGGCGGTCGATGCCATCCTGCCGCCGGATCGGGTCGTGGCCTCCGACTCGGGCCATTTCTGCGGCTGGGTGCCGCGATATTTACGCGTGCCGAACGCGCGCGCGTCATGCCTGAGCCACTCGTTTCAGTCGGTCGGGCTGGGTCTTCCCTCGGCGATTGGGCTCGCCATCGCCCATCCGGGCAAGCTCGCCGTGCTCGGCACCGGCGACGGCGGTTTTCTGATGTCGATTGCCGATCTGGAAACCGCGGTCCGGCTTGGACTCCGCCTGTGCATCCTGGTTTACAATGATGCGTCCTACGCCGCCGAGGTGCATTACTTCCGCCGACAGGGTTTTTCCGTCGACATCGTGCGATTTCCTGAGACCGATTTCGCCGCCATTGCACGCGGCTACGGCGCGCGCGCTGCCACGGTTCGCACGGCCGCCGATCTCGCGCCGCTCAAGCAATGGGTGGCCGAAGGTGCGCCCGGCGTGTTCGTGATCGACGG
>JBOHIU010000139.1:0-30419 GCA_050725855.1 Xanthobacteraceae bacterium
CGCAGCATATTGAGATCGCTGGACACGGCCAGGAATTTCACGCCGCGTTTGGCGAGGGCCGCGGCGCGTTCCGCCGAATGGCAATAGGCGCCCGGAATCTTCTTCGCCCGTTGCGCTCCGGCGATCATGCGATCGAGGTGCTCGTCGACTTCCTTCGACATTGGGTCGACGTTTGTGCCGTTCGAGAGCGCGATCGACAGATCCGAGGGTCCGAGGAAAAAGCCGTCAATGCCCGGCGTCGCGACGATCGCGTCGAAGTTCTGCAGCGCGGTCCGCGTTTCGATCATGGCGAGCGTGATCACGAGATCGTTGGCTTCGCGCAGATAGGTCGCCATGTCGGGCACGCCGCCGAGCGTCATCGCCCGGTGCGGGCCCCAACTGCGCTCGCCGATCGGCGGAAATTTGGCCGCCGCGGCGAAGGCGCGGGCATCGGCTGCCGTATTGATCATCGGCGCGATGATGCCTTCGGCGCCGAAGTCGAGCGCGCGGCTGACGAGCGCGAAATCGCCGAGCGGCACGCGCACGATCGGGGCGCCGCCTCCCTGGCGAACCGCGGCGACGCCGGCGAGGATGCCGGCGACGTCCCAGAGGCCGTGCTGGCTTTCAATCGTCACCGCGGGAAAGCCGTCGCGCGCCAATGTTTCCGCGACAAGCGGATAGGGCAGGCCGCACCAGCCTGAAAATACGATCTCGCCGGCATGCAGGCGCCTTGCCAAAGTGAAGTTGGCGATGGCCATGATGATTTTGCTCCCCTAAAGCCTTACGTAATCGGACCGCTCTACTTGCCGGTTTTGATCGCCTCGATCGCCCGCGCCATCAGTTCGGTCGCGTGGCGGCTTATCTGGTGGTCGGATTGATCGACGCCTTTGGCGTCAAAATCCTTGCGGATCTTGCCGAGAACGTCGCGCTCGCCGGTATCCTCGAACTCCGACATCACGAGCGAAAGCGCGTAGCTGTCGGCTTCGGCTCCTTTGAGGCCGAGTTTCTCCGCGGCCCAAAGTCCGAGCAGCTTGTTGCGGCGTGCGGTCGCTTTGAAACGGAGTTCCTCATCGTGCACGAATTGCTGCTCGAAAGCTTCTTCGCGCTTGTCGAAACTGGTCATGTCTGTGCCCGATGTGGCCCGCGGCTCTGCAACTCGCTTGCCGCCTTGCATATCGGGGGTAGCCCGTCAAGGCAATCGGGACTGGACCACACATCGTCATTGCGGCCGCCGGCCCACCGGACTATGTCGATTGTACTCCGCGTCACCATCGGTTAGCCTTAGCTCGGAGGGGGCGCTGCGATGAGTCGAGCCGCTCACCTCGGCCGCCGCGGATCTCGAAACCAGCATGGAGCCACGGCACACCCCATGGATTTCACCAAGCAACGGTATACTCCGATGAGCCGTCGCCGCCGTATTTACGAAGGCAAGGCGAAGGTCCTTTACGAGGGACCCGAGCCGGGAACCTTGATTCAGCATTTCAAGGACGACGCGACCGCCTTCAACGCGAAAAAGCATCAGGTGATCGAGGGCAAGGGCGTCCTCAACAACCGCATCTCGGAATACGTGTTCCAGCACCTCAATGACATCGGGGTGCCGACGCATTTCATCCGCCGGCTGAACATGCGCGAGCAGCTCATTCGCGAGGTGGAGATCATTCCGCTGGAAATCTGCGTGCGCAATGTGGCCGCGGGCTCGTTGTCAAGCCGTCTGGGCATCGAGGAGGGCACCCAGCTGCCGCGCTCGATCATCGAATTCTACTACAAGAACGATCAGCTGAACGACCCGATGGTATCGGAGGAGCATATTACCGCCTTCGGCTGGGCGACGCCGCAGGAGATCGACGACATCATGTCGCTCGCGATCCGCGTCAACGACTTTCTCTCCGGGCTTTTCCTCGGCGTCGGCATCCGTCTGGTCGATTTCAAGATGGAAGCCGGCCGGCTGTGGGAGAACGATCTCATGCGCATCGTCGTCGCCGATGAGATTTCACCGGATTCCTGCCGGCTTTGGGACATCAAGTCGAACGAGAAGCTCGACAAGGACCGCTTCCGCCGCGACCTCGGCGGACTGCTCGAAGCCTATACCGAAGTCGCCAAGCGGCTCGGCATCATGAGCGAGGGCGAGCGGCCGCAAGGCACCGGCCCGGTCCTGGTCAAGGGCTAAAATGCGGGCCACGCCGCGCGCGCTTTGCTAGCCCGAATGTCGAAGCAGCACACTATCGGCCTCGTCGTTCCGTTCGCGAAGGACGAGGTCCCGTTCGAAGGCCCGATCATGTATCCGGGCGTGCGCTTTATCCCGCGCGGGGTGGGCGTGCGCGCACTCACGCCCGAGGGCTACGAGCCGGCCTGGAACGCTATTCTGCCCGCCGCCGAGTCCCTCGCGGGGCAAGGCGTCGACGCGATCATGGTGATCGGCACGTCGCTGACCTTTTATCGCGGTCCAGAGGCACACGACTGGCTTCTTGGCGAATTGCGGAAAAGGACGGGCCTGCCGGCGAGCACCATGAGCCAAGCCATCATCGACGGCTCGCGCGAAGTCGGTGCCAAGCGCGTTGCCGTCGCCACCGCCTATAACGATGTGATCAACCGCCGTTTGAAGGAACTGCTGGCGGCGTCGGACATCGAGGTTCTTTCGCTCGAATGCTTCGATCTGCTCGAATTCGGCGGGCCAAGCAAGAAGAACCCGGCCGACATCATCGCGCTCAGCGGCAGTGCCGTGGAACGCGCCGATGGCGCCGATGGCATCGTGATCTCGTGCGGCGGCTTGCGCACCCTGGGCGTCGCCGAACCGCTCGAAGCGCGTCACGGCATTCCCGTCGTCTCCTCCGCTACCGCGGCATTCTGGGCGGCGATGCGGCTGGTCGGCGAAAGCGGCCGGATCCAAGGCTACGGCCGCCTGTTCGAACAGGCGCGCGAGCCGGTGCATTAATAGTCCGGTCGGTTGCGGTTGGGGCGATTCATCCATATTGAAAAGAGGATGAAAGCCCGCGTCACGGTGACTTTAAAATCGGGAATATTGGACCCGCAGGGCAAAGCCATTGAGGGCGCCCTGAGGTCGTTGGGCGTGCGCGGGGTGGCGAGTGTGCGCCAGGGCAAAGTGTTCGACATTGAGATCGAAGGCGGCGACCGCCCCGGTGCCGAGGCGGCGCTCAAAAGCGCCGCGGAGAGGCTTCTCGCCAATACCGTGATCGAGAATTATCGGATTGAGCTCGTAGAATGAGACGCCCCGGACGGCCATGAAATCGGCAGTGCTCGTCTTTCCCGGAATCAATCGCGAGCGCGACATGGCGCGCGCGTTGCGGTTGATCTCCGGACGCGAGCCGGCCATGGTTTGGCACAGCGATAGCGACCTGCCGGACGGCACCGATCTCGTCGTGATTCCCGGCGGCTTTTCCTACGGCGATTACCTGCGCTGCGGCGCCATCGCGGCGCGGGCGCCGATCATGGACGCGGTGCGTTCGTTTGCGCAAAAAGGCGGGCTCGTGCTCGCCGTGTGCAACGGTTTTCAGATCGCGTGCGAGGCCGGATTGCTGCCTGGCGTGCTCATGCGCAATGCGCAATTGCGCTTCATCTGCCGCGACGTTTATCTGCGCGTCGAGCGCTCCGATACGCCGTTCACCCGCGGCTATAATGCCGGCCAGGTCATTCGCGTGCCGGTGGCGCATGGCGAGGGCAATTACATCGCCGACGGCGAGACTATCGCGCGGCTCGAAGGCGAGGGCAGGGTGGTTTTTCGCTATGCGGCGCCCGACGGCATGATCGACCCGAACTGGAATCACAACGGCGCCATCAATGCCATAGCCGGAATCATCAATGACCGCGGCAACGTGCTCGGCATGATGCCGCATCCTGAGAACCATGTCGAAGCCCTGATGGGCTGCACCGATGGGCGCGGCCTGTTCGCGGGGCTTGTGGATCATTTCGACCGCGCTGCTTGACGCCATCACGGCGGTAGCTGACGCAGCGCCGCCAAAAGCGGCGTGGAGGCGATGGCGGTTCGCTGCTGTTTCAGCCAGCCTTCCAGATCGGGACGATGCAGGCGCACGCGGCTGGCAACGTGCAGGAACAGCACCAGGATCAAGCCGCCGATGCCGATCCATAACGTGATCCAGACCGCGGCATGATAGCCGTCGAAATCAAGCTTGCCGCCCGGAGCGGATAGATCGCGACCAATTCGGGTGACCACCGGCGCCAGCAGAAAATCGGCCACTGAGCGGACCAGCTCGATCAGGGCGAAAACACGGCCGAGCATCTGGGCGGGAAGCGCAAGGCCGGCCGTAAACAATCCGGGAGCGACGGTGGCCCCGGCGCCCAGACCAAGGATACCGATGCCCGCGAGCAGCAATGTCCTCTCGTGAGCATCGCCCCGAAGGCATAGCCGGCGATATTAAGCCCCTGGATGATCGCCAGCGCTGTCTCGCTGGTGTGGAGGTCCTTGATGAGGTCTTGCTCATAAATGAATGTGCCGCCGGCAACGAGAATATCGGGAACGAGTGAAAACAGCGCTGCCCACAACTGAGGCACGTAATAGCCGCGAATGGGTGAATTCATGGTCCGGCCTGATCGGGGAAAAAAATGGAGCCCGCGTCAGGCGGGTTGAAATGAAAGCCGCGCCGGTTCCGGCGGCCTCTTGTCAACGGCGCCGCAGGCCGTTGTTTCCGCAGTGCTGAGCCGAAGCGCCGCTTTTCGTCGGGATAACGGCCCTGTAGAGGGTGAAATCGGCGCTCTCACGCGCTAAATCTCACCCGTGATCTCCAGCGAGCCTGCCATCACCCCCGAATTGATCGCTCAGCACGGGCTGAAGCCGGACGAGTATGAGCGCGTCCTGGCGCTCCTGGGCCGTACGCCGAGCTTCACCGAGCTCGGCATTTTCTCGGCGATGTGGAACGAGCATTGCTCGTACAAATCCTCGAAAATTCACCTGCGCACATTGCCCACAAAGGCGCCTTGGGTGATCCAGGGGCCGGGCGAAAACGCCGGCGTGGTCGACATCGGCGACGGCCTCGCGGTGGTGTTCAAGATGGAGAGTCACAACCATCCGAGCTACATCGAGCCGTACCAGGGCGCGGCCACAGGCGTCGGCGGAATCCTGCGCGATGTCTTCACCATGGGCGCGCGGCCGATCGCCTGTCTCAACGCGTTGTCGTTTGGCGATACCAAAAATCCCAAAACGCGCCATCTCGTCTCGGGCGTCGTCGCCGGCATCGGCGGGTATGGCAATTCGTTCGGGGTTCCCACGGTCGGTGGCGAAGTGCGCTTTCACCGCGGCTATGATGGCAATTGCCTGGTCAATGCGATGGCGGTGGGCATCGCCGAGAAGGACAAGATCTTTTACGCCAAGGCGACGGGCGTCGGGATGCCGATCGTCTATCTCGGCTCCAAAACCGGCCGTGACGGCATCCACGGCGCCACCATGGCTTCGGCCGCGTTTGGCACCGATGCTGAAGAGAAGCGCCCCACCGTACAGGTCGGCGATCCATTCTCGGAAAAACTGCTGCTCGAAGCCTGTCTGGAAATCATGGAAAAAGGCTGCGTCATTGCCATTCAAGACATGGGCGCGGCCGGACTCACCTGCTCGGCGGTCGAGATGGGCGCCAAGGGCGATCTGGGCGTCACCCTCGATCTCGACAAGGTGCCGTGCCGCGAGACTGGAATGAGCGCCTACGAGATGATGCTCTCGGAGAGCCAGGAGCGCATGCTCATGGTGCTCAAGCCTGACAAGGAGAAGGAAGCCGAAGCGATCTTTCGCAAATGGGGTCTCGATTTCGCCATCGTCGGCGAAACCACCCCAACGAGGCGCTTCATCGTCAGGCATGCCGACATGACGATGGCCGATTTGCCGATCAAGGAATTGGGCGACGAAGCGCCGCTTTATGATCGGCCCGCTCGGGAGACGCCCAAGCAATCTGTCGTCGACGTGGCCGCAGCGCAGGCTCCGGTCGGTATCGCTGATGCGCTGGAACAGCTCATCGGCTCGCCCGACCTCTGCTCCAGGCGATGGATCTTCGAGCAATACGATCACGTCATTCTAGGCAACACGGTGCGGAGGCCGGGCGGCGATGCGGCCGTGGTTCGTATCAACGACGGTCCGAAGGCTCTCGCTCTCACCTCCGACGTGACGCCGCGCTACTGCGAAGCCGATCCTTATGAGGGCGGTAAGCAGGCCGTTGCCGAGGCCTACCGCAATCTCGTCGCGGTCGGGGCGCGTCCGCTTGCGGTGACCGACAACCTCAATTTTGGCAATCCGGAGCGGCCGGAAATCATGGGCCAGTTGGTCGGCTGCATCCGCGGCATCGGGGAAGCATGCCGTGCGCTCGCTTTCCCCGTCGTGTCGGGGAATGTGTCGCTTTACAACGAGACCAACGGACGCGCGATTTTGCCGACGCCCACGATCGGCGGGGTAGGGCTTCTCGACGACTTCACGAAGTCGATGACAAACAGCTTCAAGGCCGAGGGCGAAGCCATTATCCTCGTTGGCGAAACAAAAGGCTGGCTGGGCCAGTCGCTTTACCTGCGCGAGGTTTGCGGTCGCGAAGAGGGCGCTCCCCCGCCTGTCGACCTTGCCGCCGAGCACCGCCACGGCGAGTTCATCGGTAGCCTCATTCACGATGGCTTGATCACCGCAGTCCACGACATTTCCGATGGCGGACTTCTGATTGCGCTTGCCGAGATGGCCATCGCATCCGGCATCGGCGCGGTGCTGGAAGGGCCGGGGCAGGGCGCGGCTTGTGGCTTTTGGTTCGGCGAGGATCAGGGCCGTTACATCGTCACCGCAAAGAATGCCGATGCCGTCGCCCTGCGGGCGCAAGCGGCCGGAGTGGTGGTGACTCGTCTGGGCGCAACCGGCGGCAAGCTCGTTGCGATCGATGGTGAACGGCCAATGCCGGTCGCCGAGATCAAAAGTTGGTTCGAAGCGTGGCTGCCAGCCTATATGGCGGGACTTGCATAACAAAACTTGCATAACCGGGATGCATTGACGGTTTTGCGGGCAGGGCTCTATTTGAGAATGCGAAGCAAACGATGAGGCCTGCGCCATGGCGATGGAGGCGAGCGACATAGAGCGGCTGATCCGGGCCCGTATTCCGGATGCCGAGGTGACCATTCAGGATCTCGCCGGAGACGGCGACCATTACAAGGCGACGGTCATTGCCGAGTCGTTTCGCGGCAAATCGCGCGTCCAACAGCACCAGATCGTCTATGAGGCGCTCAAGGTGGAAATGGGTGGCAAGCTGCACGCGCTGGCGCTGCAGACCGGCGTGCCCGAGCGGTGATGCTCGTCCATTCCGCGCCCGCCGGCATCTCTTTTCGCGGTATTCCGTTCGGGCGGAACGGGCGCATGGGCTTTGTCGGCGCCATGGGCTGTATTATATTCAGCCGTGAAGGCTGGGATTCGGCGCGGAGCTTCCGCCCACAGGCAAGGAACGATGACGATGCCCGTCGATCAATTCATCGATAACGAGGTTAAGGGAAATCCGGTCGTGCTCTTTATGAAAGGCACGCCACAATTTCCGATGTGCGGCTTCTCCGGCCAGGTCGTGCAGATTCTCGATTACCTTGGCGTGGCCTATAAGGGGCTCAACGTTCTGGAGAACGACGATCTGCGGCAGGCCATAAAGTCCTACTCGAACTGGCCCACTATCCCGCAGCTTTACGTCAAGGGTGAGTTCGTCGGCGGCTGCGACATCATTCGTGAGATGTTCCAGTCCGGCGAGTTGCAGTCTCTGTTGCAACAGAAAGGCGTGGCGACAAAAGCGCCGGCCACAACCTGACATTCATCGGCGCTTGGATATCGCGTCTCGCCATGCCGTCTCCAAGGCGCTTCGCAGTTCCTCCGCCGATAGCGCCGAGAGCGTCGCGGTCGTCGCTCCGCGCGCACCCCAGGCGTTGGGGATTCTACAAAATGCGTCCGGCGCCACTTCGCATCTGAGCGCCTGTTCATCGGGGCTGAACATTAGATTCGCTGATTTGCCGTCAGGCGCCAGTGTCGCGTAGATCCGCCGAACCTTGAATGCGGTGCGATCGAAATGCGAGGCTTCCGTAGTCCCCGGCAACGAGAGTGCGAGACGGCGGAAATCCTTGGCCGTCGCCATGGATGTCTCGCCGGCACTCGGCATCAGCGCGAGTAATATTCCACCACGAGGTGCGGTTCCATCACCACCGGGTACGGCACGTCGCCCATGCCCGGCACGCGGGAGAGCTTGGCGGTCATCTTGCTATGGTCGACGTCGATGTAGTCGGGCACGTCGCGCTCGGCGAGCGCGGTGGCTTCCAGCACAAGCGCCAGCTGCTTCGACTTTTCCTTGACCTCGACGACGTCATCGACCTTGACCCGGTAGCTCGAGACGGTGACCCGGCGGCCGTTCACTTTGACATGGCCGTGGCTAATGAACTGCCGCGCGGCGAACACGGTGGGCACAAACTTGGCCCGGTAGACGATCGTGTCGAGCCGGCGTTCGAGTAGCCCGATCATGTGGGCGCCGGTGTCGCCCTTTAGCCGCCGCGCCTCGTCGTAGATGCCGCGGAAATGCCGCTCCGACATGTTGGCGTAATAGCCCTTCAGCTTCTGCTTGGCGCGCAGCTGCACGCCGTAGTCGGACAGCTTGCCCTTGCGCCGTTGTCCGTGCTGGCCGGGGCCGTATTCGCGTTTGTTGATCGGACTTTTCGGCCGACCCCAGATGTTCTGTCCCATCCGCCGGTCGATCTTGTACTTCGCCTCATGGCGCTTGGTCATTCGCGTCCTCTCAAAACCGAGTGTTGAGGATCGCGCCCTCCTCTGTCACGGACCGTCTCGTTCGGAGAGGTCGGACCGACAGGTTTTGCGCCGAAGCGCCGGCCAAGCAAAACCACGGGTCGCGAAACACGTTGCGGGCCCAGATTTCCCGAAGCATGATCTTATCCGAAGCCGGAAGACCACTCTTCGGGATCATGCTTTGACCCGCAAAGTGCGCGGTTTCTAGGGGGAAAGCCGCGACGTGTCAAATGGTCAGCGGGAAGCCCTTCAGGCTTTCGCGAAGTGCTTTTGCCGCATACCGCGCAGCGCGGTCACTGCCAGCAATGCGGTCACGGCATCCAGGATCGCGACGACAATGAACACCGCGGTCCAGCTTCCGGTCTGCTGATGCAGATAGGCCGCCGCCGGCCCGCCCAGGATCGAACCGACGCCTTGCGCGATATAGAGAAAGCCGTAATTGGTGGCGGCGAATTTGGCGCCGAACGTGTCAGTCAGCGTCGACGGGAACAGCGAAAAGATTTCGCCCCAGCCGAAGAATACCAGGCCGGTTAGCACCACGAACAGCGCCGGCCGGTCGATGAAGGCAAACAGCACCAGGATCGCCGCGCATTCGAGCGAGAAGGCGAGCGCCATCGTGCCCTCGCGGCCGATGTGGTCGGACACCCAGCCGAAGAAGGGCCGGGTCAGGCCATTGGTCAGGCGCGACAGTGTGAGCGACAGTGGCAGCGCCGCCATGCCCAACACCAGCACGTTGGCGACGCCAAATTCCTTGGCGAATGGCCCGACGTTGGAGACGACCATCAGCCCCGAGGTCGACATCATGCTCATCATGAGGAATAGGAGCCAGAAAACTGGATTTTTCAGCATTTCCGCTGGAGTGTAGTCGCGCTTCGATTGGATAGTTGACGCAGCGGCGGGCGAGTAGCCTGCCGGGAGCCAACCGTCCGGCGGAACGCGCAGCCACTGCGCCGCGATAATCCCGATAATTCCCTGGATGATGCCCCACACAATCAGCGTATGCGCGTAGCCCGAACTCTTGATCATGCTGTCGATCGGGAAGCTGGTGAAGATGGCACCGAAGCCATAGCCGGCGGCCGCAAGGCCGGTGGCAAGCCCGCGCCGATCGGGAAACCAGCGCACCATCAAGCCAATGATGCCGACATAGATGATGCCGGTGCCAAAGCCGCAGACGACGCCGTAGGTCAAGTACAGCGCCCAGACGTTGCCGACATAAGCCGACAGCACCCAGCCGCCGCCGGACATCAGCGCCCCAACTGAGATCAACAGCCTTGGCCCGAAGCGGTCGACCAAGTAGGCCTGCAGTGGCGAGCACCATGTTTGCAGAATAATGAGCAACGAAAACGCCCACTGCAGTTCGGCAAGCGTCGTGCCGAGTTTCTGATTGAGCGGTCCGGTGAACAGCGTCCAGACATATTGCGGGCTCGAGATCGCCATCATGGCGATCAGGCTCAGGATGAGCTGATTCCACCGATTGAGGTACCAAGCCTTTGCTGGAGTCGCAGTTGTAGCGGCGGTCATTGGCGTGCCCCCCATGAGCGTCCGGCAATATGATAGGAGCGTAATGCAGAGCGGTGGCGGCGACAAGCGAGCCAGCTCAGCCCGGGGGCTATTGCATTTGAACTTTCCATCCCCTGAAAGGGGAGAGTCGACCCGAAGAGCCGGGGAGGGGTCGTGAGCCGCGCAATACTCCGGACCCGACCCCCCCCCCGCCGCGCCTTCGCTCGCTTCGCGAACTACGGTGGGGACCTCCCGCTTTCAGGGGAGGAAAATTGAGTTGCGTCACATGCGATCGCCCTGGCTCGGCCCTGCTGTGGCTGCCGACTTGCCGCCGCGCTACGATGAGATGCCTTCAATCGCGGCCGGCGCGTAGGTACCGATGCCGAAGCGCGCAAGCACGGCCGGCGGTGCGCGGCCCGAAGTAAAAATCGCACGGGAGGTCCCGGCGCGCCCCGCGGGTTGTGCGGAGCCGATTAAATCCACAACGCGCCGCGCGATCGCGGGCGCGGGATCGATGAAATTGACTGGCCATGGCGAGAGTTGCCGCAAGCGCTCGATCACGAGTGGGTAATGGGTGCAAGCAAGCACGATCGTGTCGGTTCGCTTGCCGTCGTCGATGAAGGCGGATGCGATCTCTTCACGGATCGCGGCATCGCTGATCGACGCATCGGCAAGCTCCGCTTCGGCATACGTTGCTAGTTTTTTCGCGCCAACCAGCGTGATTCGGCAGTCGCCGGCGAAGTCGCGAATAAGCGCGCGCGTGTATTCGCGCTTGACCGTCGCCTCAGTACCCAGCACCGAGACGCGACGCGTGAGAGACGAGGCGCAGGCTGGCTTGATCGCCGGTACCGTTCCCACGAACGGCAGAGTGAATCTCTGCCGCAGCGCCGGCAGGACCAGGGTGGAGGCCGTATTGCAGGCAATGACCACCAGATCGGGCCGGTGCGCGGCGATCAGGTCTTCCATGAGCGGTACGAGCCGAGCGATCAGTTCCGGTTCGGCGATCGCCCCGTAGGGAAACGCCGCATCGTCCGCGACATAGATGAAATCGGCGTCGGGCCGCGCCGCCGCGACATCCCGATAGACGGTGAGACCGCCCAGCCCGGAATCAAACAGCAGGATTTTGTCGCGCTCCGCCACGGGCGCGATACATGCCCGAGGAATCGGGTTCCGACAATCGTCCCGTCGTTGCGGCAGGCAGGCCGGCGATCAGGTGCGGGTTCTACGCGGTCATTGTCTCCACGAGGCGCGGCGCCTCCTTGGCGGCCGTTTCAAGGCGCTGGCGGCGGCGCTTGGGCCGGGGCCCGGGGGGCGACACCAAACCGCTGACCGCCGCGAACGTCAGGACCAGAATAGCGGCCAGATTGCCGTCATAGTGACCGACAAACGCCACCGCATCCATCAGATAGGCCCAGAACGGCAAGGCAAGCGTCGACACCAGCGCATTGATCACCCAGGCATCGCCGTCCTCGCGCACATACCAGCAGAACAGCGGCGTGAGCAGGACTGCGATAATCAAGGCGCCGTCGGCGATGAATGTGACAGAGACGCCGGCCATCGTCGCGGTATGGCCCGCCGACGTCATGGCCTGACTGAGGATGGCGTTGACAACCATCAAGCCGCCGACGATTTCGGCCGGAATGTACTTCACGACCCGCTGAAGATAGTCGTCGCCGACCGCAGCGCCCGCCGTCGGCTGAGGGGTCTGAACGACGTCTTCCAAGCCTTCAAAACGCAGCCCGACATGCGGGACCTGAGGCTTGCGCACCAATCGGCCCATGATCCGCTCCCGCCGAATCGAGCAAAGATTAGGTCAGTCGGCCCGTAACAGCAAATGCCGTCATCGCTTTCCCGGCAAAAAGCGATCGGTGACGAAGCGGGACAAATCCTCTTCCTTCGGCAAAAGCTTCAAATCAACGAAGCTCTTGCTCATGGCCGCAAGGGTTTTTGGTGCGATCACGCCATCGGTAGAGAAAAAATCCGACGGCATCAGTTCATCATACACCTTGGCTGCAACATTGGGCGGCACGCCCAGCGCCTGCGTATCGAAAGCGATCGTTTGCGCCTTGTTATGCCGTGCGTAGGCAATGGTCGCGAACCAGCCTTTGACAAAATCGCGCACCGCGCCGGGGTTTTTCGGCGATCGCCTTGTCGGTCGCGTAGATGATCTGATTTTGAAAGTTCTTGGTCACGGCGCCGAAATTGAGCCGGATTTTCACCTCGCCGCGCTCCTGCAGTCCAAGTGCCGAAGCAATATCGATCACGGCCGCGTGTCGCGTTACCGCGACCCCGTCATGATGCTCGCTGACCACGCCGGGTATTGGCCGGATCGCAAGCGGCCGGGCGTTGAAACCAAACATCTCGGCACGTTCAGTGAGGCGCGGACCGGATTAAGCTTCATGCGGCTCAAGCCCGGAACGGTGCTGCCTGCCGGTATCCAGGAGGATGCCGAGTTGCACTTTTGCACCAGCGGCTCGTTCAATTACGGCGGCCGCGGCTGCGGGCAGGGCACTTACATCGATGTGCCGAATGGCGCCGGGCTGAAGGAACTGCGCTCGGATGCCGGCGCGGATTTTTTTGTCATCACGCTGCCGCAACTCGCCCATTTTGCCGCCGTGGCGAAGCACGGCTGTTGGCAAGGAGCGAGCCGAAGCGCGCGCCGCCGGTTGAGCCGCAGCGGCGCGTTCACGCCCGGCCGAATACGCGCCGGAAAATCGTGTCGACGTGGGCGAAGTGGAAATCGAGGTCGAAATTGGCCTTCAGTTCCTCTTCGCTCATGTGCCGGCGCACCTCCGTGTCGGCCGCGAGCAGCGTCAGGAAATCGCCTTCGCCGGCCCAGGATTTCATGGCGTTGCGCTGAACGAGCCGATAGGCATCCTCGCGCGCCACGCCTTTTTGGGTCAGCGCCAGCAGCACGCGCTGCGAATGGATCAGACCGCCGAGCCGGTCGAGGTTGCGGCGCATGTTCTGCGGATAGATGATCAGTTTGTCGACGATGCCGGCGAGCCGGTTAAGCGCGAAATCGAGCGTCGCGGTGGCGTCGGGGCCGATCATGCGCTCGACCGAGGAATGTGAAATGTCTCGTTCGTGCCAGAGCGCCACGTCCTCAAGCGCCGGCGTCACATAGGCGCGCACCACGCGCGCCAAGCCGACGAGATTTTCCGATAAAACCGGATTGCGCTTGTGCGGCATGGCGGAAGAGCCCTTCTGGCCCGGCGAGAAATACTCCTCCGCTTCCAAGACCTCGCTGCGCTGCAGGTGGCGGATCTCGGTGGCCAGGCGCTCGATCGACGCGGCGACCACGCCGACGGTGGCGAAATACATGGCGTGACGGTCGCGCGGAACGATTTGGGTCGAAACCGGCTCGACGGCGAGTCCCATCTTTTTCGCCACATGCGCTTCGACACGCGGATCGACCTGCGCAAAGGTGCCGACCGCGCCGGAAATCGCACAGGTCGCGACTTCTTCCCGCGCCGCTTCCAGGCGTTTTTTCGCCCGCGCGAACTCGGCATAGGCGACGGCGAGCTTCAGTCCGAACGTCGTCGGCTCGGCATGGATGCCGTGGGAACGGCCGATCGTCGGCGTGTATTTGTGCTGTCGGGCGCGGGTCTCGATGGCGGCGTTGAGTTTGTCCACGTCGGCGATGAGCAGGTCGGCGGCGCGCACGAGTTGGACATTGAAGCAGGTGTCGAGCACGTCGGACGAAGTCATGCCCTGGTGCACGAACCGCGCCTCCGGTCCGACGATTTCGGCCAGATGGGTGAGGAAGGCGACGACATCGTGCTTGGTTTCGCGCTCGATTTCCTCGATCCGGTCGATGTCGAACGCGGCGGTCTTGCCCTTGGCCCAAATCTTTTTTGCCGCCTCCTTGGGGATGAGGCCAAGATCGGCCATGGCGTCGGCGGCGTGCGCCTCGATCTCGAACCAGATGCGAAACCGCGTCTGCGGCGACCAGATCGCCGCCATATCGGGACGGGAGTAACGGGGGATCATTTCCGCCTCATAGCTACGCCCGCGCTGTAGCAGATCGCACGATGCTCAACAATTGCGCGACTTTGTGCGATGCTGTGGCGGCCGCGCAAATTGCGCTGAGAGCCATGAAATCCCTCCAGATCGTGCCGCGTGACGGAATTATACCGACGGTTCTTGGTCGTGACCCACTCACGTCGTCATGACCGGACTCGTTCCGGCCATCCACGGCTTTGATTCACCGAGACTTCAGACGTGGATGCCCGCGAACGTAGGCGAGCGAAGCGATACCGTTCTTCGAACGGCTATGCGCGGGCATGACGAGTTACAATTTCTTGCTGTTAGTATAGCCTTTATGGCGCAATGGTCAGGAAGCTGGCCGAAATCCGCAAGGCTGGCCGCGGCACTTTTTTCTGCGCCGAAGAGGACGAGCGCCGCCAAATGGATGCATGTCCGCTGCAAGCGATCAATCGACCTGCGGCGCGGTGCGGCAATGCCAAGATTAAGTCTCCGGATCGCGGCAACGACGCACGGCTTCTTTCCTCCTTTCTCGGCCGGCTCGATCGTCATTTCGGCTAGTACGTTTCGTCGGTGAACATTCAGGATCCGTAGCCTGGCCGCCCGGCGTCGCGCACTCGCGCTGGGCTGATAGTTTCTGTGGCGACAGCGCTCTCGGATTTTGTCCTCAACGCACAGCATCGCGCGACGTCTGGAGAATGCCACAGGCGATCTCGCCGCCATTGCTGGCAATTTCCCCAACGGTGCAAAACAACTCGTTTGACAAGGGCATTTAGTCAGAATACTATTGATCATTATATTGATCGTCAGGATATTTTCATATGGCTAGGCAGGGAAGAGGCTCGTGGAATCAGCCTGCTTGGCTGCACTTCACCTCGATTGACCATGGGACGGTCCCGCACCACGTTCCCTATCCCTTGGTCCGCCGCCTTGACCAGATTTTCGCCTGGGCGACTGCAGAGGTGCTCGAGGCCGAGGAGACCGAAACGCCTCAGCAATACGCGGCTATTGCCGTTCTCGATGATTTCCCCGGCATCGATCAGCGCCGATTGGCGACATTGATGGGACTCGATCGCACCACTGTAGGTCACTTGGTCGATCGGCTCGAAGCAAAGGGGCTCCTAAAGCGCGATGTCAGCGGGGTCGATCGCCGGGCCCGGGAGTTGCGTCTGACCCCGCACGGAAAGAAAACCCGCCAAAAACTTCGGCCCAAGGTCGTCAAAGCGCAGGCGCAAGTGCTTTCGCCGCTCGCCGCCGCCGAGCAGGACATGCTGATCGATCTGCTCATCAGGATCGTTAAGGCCAACGAAGTCAACGCCCGGCCCGGAGCAGGCAGGCGAAAGCCTCGCTCGCGCCAAAATGCTTCCGGCTGACAGCCATCAGGTGGGGGCCCGCCGCGATCAACACTCAGCAGGATTGCTGAAACCCGGAGGAGACAGGCATGGAGATCGACCGCCGCAAGCTTATCGCCACATCGCTATCGATGCTGCCAATACTTGGGACGAGCGGCATTGCAGCGCATGCGCAAAACTATCCCGCACGGCCGGTGCGGCTCATTACGGATTCGGCAGCCGGGAGCGCCGTCGATATCACTACGCGGATTATTGCCGAGGGCTTGAGTCGGGTATGGGGCCAGGAGGCCGTGGTTGTTAATCAGCCGGGCGGAGGCGGCGCCGTCGCCGTTCACGCCGCCGCTGCAGCCGCTCCAGACGGCTATACGTTGGCCGTGGTCTCCCTCTCCGCTTTCATCGCGCCGTCGGGTAGAGCCGATGATCTTCCGGTCCAGGTGCCTAAGGATTTTGCGCCGGTCGGCTACCTGACTGGCGGAGCGATGTTCATCACTGCAGCGTCCTGGCTCGGCGTGAAGACGCTGCCCGAGTTGATCGCGCTCGCGAAGAAGCAGCCGGGCAAACTTTCTTATGGGACCAATGGATCGGGCAGGCTGACCAACCTGACCGGTGAATTGCTGCAAGAGCGCGCGGGCGTCGAGCTGCTGATGGTTCCGCATTCCGGGGGTACGGCCAAGATATTAAACGACGTGATGGGCAAGCGCATCCCGATACTGATCGATGCCTATTCGGGGCTTGCAGGAGCCATCGAGGCAGGAACCATCGTGCCGCTCGCCGTGGCATCTTCCAAACGCCTCGCCAAATTCCCCGACGTGCCTACGATCGCCGAGACGCTTCCGGGCTTTGAAGCCTCTGGCTGGCAAGTTCTGCTCGCGCCGGCGAGGACGCCTGACAGCATAGTGGACAAGGCCAATGCCGATCTCAACAAGGCCTTGCGCGACACCAAGGTTCAGCACCGGCTTGAGGAACTCGTCCGCGAAATCCGTCCGATGTCACCGGCAGAAACCGAGATCTTCATCCAAGGCGAACAGAAGAAGTGGAAACCCATCGTCACGCGAGTCAGCACGGCGCATTAGGATCGAGCGGCGACGGGGACCGCCGGCATCGTCGGCTTTACTTCACAGCGGACAAGTAGCCACCGCATCGGGAAAGCGCGTTTGTGAGTGCGCGCTTTGGCAACGGCGGGCGCTACGTGCCGCTGACGCCGCAGCTTAAGCCGCCAGCCGCGCGCGGTCGTGCGGCAGGCCGAGATCGACCGGCGTCCCTTTGGGAATGATGCCGTTCGGATTGACCCGCGCGATCGAATAATAATTGATCACATAATAGCGCGGCTTCACCGTCTCGCCGATGCCGGGTATCTGATAAAGCTCGCGCATGTAATTTGAAAGATTAGGAAACTCGGCGATCCTGTTGCGATTGCATTTGAACAACGAGAAATACGCCACGTCGAACCGTACCAGCGTCGGGAACAGCCGCCAATCGGCCTCGGTAATCTGGTGACCGACCAGATAGCGCTGGCGGCCGAGCCGGGCCTCCAGTTCGTCGAGCCCGGCGAACAGCGCATCGTAAGCCGCCTCGTAGGCGGCCTGCGAGCGGGCAAAGCCGCAGCGATATACGCCGTTGTTGATGGTGGCGTAGACGAAATCATTGATGCGATCGATCTCGCCGCGCAAGGCGGGCGGATAATAATTGGTCGGATCGGCGCCGACGGCGCCAAACTCGCTGTTGAGCATGCGGATGATGTCCGAGGACTCGTTATTCACGATCCGGCGGGTCTTTTTGTCCCACAATGTCGGCACCGTCACCTTGCCGGTATAGTGCGCATCGCTGGCCGAATAGGCCTGGTGCAGATAGCGAAAACCGTTAACGCGGTCCGGCGTGCAATCCGGGAACGCCAGATTGTCGTCGTACATCCAGCCCTGCTGCTTCAACCCGGGAATCGCGTAGGCAACCGAAATGACATTGTCGAGCTTTTTGATCGCGCGATAGATCAGCGTGCGGTGCGCCCATGGACAGCCATGCGCGACGTAAAGGTGATAGCGTCCGGCCTCGGCCTTGAAACCGGACGAACCGTCCGCGGTGATGCGGTCGCGAAATTGACTGTCCGCCCGCTGAAAATCGCCGATCCTGCCGGTTTCAGCCGGCAAATCCTCGTCGCGCCATTGACCATCAACCACGGTGCCCATTCACGCGGCCTCCCCGCGCGCGAGCGCCGCCGCATGACGGATCGCCGCGATATTGGAGCGATAGGATTCCGGCGTCCGGTCCTTGAAGACCGCCGAACCGGCGACGAAGGCGTTGGCGCCGGCGCGTGCCGCCGCTGGCGCGGTCTCCGGCGTGATGCCGCCGTCGATCTCGATATCGATTGGCCGACCGCCGGCCATGGCGCGGAGGTTGCGTACCTTGTCGATGGCTCCGGCGATGAACCTTTGCCCGCCAAAGCCGGGGTTGACCGACATGACGAGGATCAGGTCGACGACCTCGATCACGTTTTCGATGGTATTTTCCGGAGTGCCCGGATTGAGCGTCACGCCGGCTTTCTTGCCGAGCGCGCGAATTGCCTGCAGCGAGCGATGGATGTGTGGACCGGCCTCGACATGCACGGTGATGTGGTCGGCGCCCGCCTTGGCAAACGCCTCGATATAGGGGTCGCATGGCGCGATCATCAAATGCACGTCGAGCGGCTTTTTGGTGTGCGGTCGGATCGCCTTCACCACGTCCGGCCCGAACGAGATATTGGGCACGAAATGGCCGTCCATGACGTCGAGATGGATCCAGTCAGCCCCGGCCTCGTCGACCGCGCGCACTTCCTCGCCGAGCTTGCCGAAATCGGCGGAAAGAATCGATGGGGCAATGATGAGCGGACGTTGCAAGGCGCTCTCCGTTGTCGTTCGCTCGCCTAACATGCCGAAAGCGCGGCGGCAACGCGGCCTGCCTGCCGCGGCAAGATTTGCCGGCCTGCGGTCGAGGCCGGCAGCTTTGACCCCGAGCTGTTTGGCATGCGGGACAAAATCCATTGTTTTTCAACGTATTTCCCGTGGCATCGCTCTTGCCTCGGGCAGGGCCGGGGCAGTTCGGGGCGAGAACGATTCAACGTCTGCAGGAGGGTTTCATGTCGTTGTCGGTCAGCGGGTCAAATACCAACAATTCCGTTGCCTACCTGCAATCGCTCTGGCAGCAGGCCTCCTCCGCCGGCAGCACCCAGACGCAATCCGATCCGCTGTCGTCGCTGTTGGCGGAACTCGGCCAGCAAGGTTTTGGCTCGGTTTCCTCATCGAACAGTCCGGCCTCGTTCGCTTCCGGTACAAATACGGCCGCGGCAAGCGCATTGTCGCAATTCGGCCCGCAAACTCTTCAGGCGCTGTTGGCGCTGCAGACGAACGGCTCCAACGCGCAATCGCCAGCGTCCCAACTCGGCAGCGCTGCGAACAGCCTCGACCCCGCATCGTTGCTTTCGAGCCAACAGAGCCAAGACCAGCACCGACACCATCATCATCTGGACGCCAGTAATTCCGGTGCGACCGCGAGCAACAACGCGACAAACAGCTCCTCGTCGTCCGAGGCCTCCAATTCGTCGGCCGGCGGCGGTGCCAGCGGCAACAATCTCCTCGAACAGTTGCTGCAGATGCAGGCGCAATTGGTCACGCCCACCACGCAGAGCCTCGTCACCGCCTAATCGCTCTTCCAACCGGCTCGCGCTGGACTCGGCTTCGTAGCCGCGATACCGCGTGTTCGCAGCGGAGAATTGTGCTGTGGCGCGCGCCGATGTCATCGTCTTGGGAGCGGGGATCGTTGGAACCTCGATCGCTCTCCAACTCGTCAAGCGCGGGCTGTCGGTCGCGCTGCTCGATCGCGCCGGGCCGGGGGAGGGGACGTCATACGGCAATACCGGCATCATCGAAGGCAATACGATTTTTCCGCAAGCTTTTCCGTCCGACTGGGCGTCGTTGCTGCGCATTGCGTTCAAGCGGGCGCCGGAGGCCAATTATCACTTAAGCTTTTTGCCGTCAGTGGCGCCATGGCTGATGGCCTTCCGCGCCGCGTCGCGGCCGGAGCGTTTGTTGGAGACCGCGCAATTGATGCGGCCGCTGTTCGAGCGCGCGGTTGCCGAGCATGAGGCGCTTGCCGCAGAAGCCGGCGCCACGCGTTACTTGTCGCACAAGGGTTGGCTCAAGCTCTATCGCGGCGACCGCTCGTTCGCTCGGCAAGCGCGCGAACTCGAGCTGGCGTCACGCCTCGGGATTGACAATGTGCCGCTCGATGGGGAAGCGGCACGCGCGCTCGAACCTTCGCTTTGTCCGGTCTTTCACCATGCCGTGCATTGGACGGGGGCTGTGAGCGTGAGCAATCCGCTCGCCGTCACGCGCGCCTATGCGGCGCGTTTTGCCGCTCTTGGCGGCATTACTCTCGATGGGGATGCGCGGTCGCTGCATCGGGTCGAGCCGCACTGGCGCGTCGACTCTTCAACCGGTCCCATCGATGCAGGCGACGTGGTGCTGGCGCTCGGTCCCTGGACGCCGGACGTGCTCGATCCGCTCGGCCTCAAGCTACCGCTCGCCGTCAAGCGCGGTTATCACCGGCATTTTCGTGCCCGGGGTAATGCCGCGCTCGGCCGGCCGATCCTCGACGCCGAAAACGGCTATTGCCTTGCGCCGATGGAGCAGGGTATCCGCCTGACCACGGGAGCCGAATTTGCCGGCCGCGATGCTCGACCGACTCCGGTGCAGTTCGGCCGTTTGCTGCCGGCGGCTCGGGAGTTGTTTCCACTCGGCGAGCCGGTCGAGGCGACGCCGTGGATGGGGGCGCGTCCCTGCTTTGCCGATTCGCGCCCGGTCATCGGGCGCGCGCCGCGTCAGCGCGGGCTGTGGCTCGCCTACGGTCACAGTCATTGGGGCCTGACGCTCGGCCCGGCAACCGGCCGGCTGATTGCCGAAATGATGACTGGCGCGCCGCCGTTCTGCGATCCGAAGCCGTACGGGGCGGATCGTTTCCTTCAATGACTATTGCAATTAATCGCCGCTGATCGTCTTCACCACGCTCCTTTCAGGGCGCGCGGCACTGACGTCGACCTTGTCCTGTCCGGGGATCATGGCATCGTATTTCGCCAGCGTGATCGCCGGCTCCTTCGGCACCATGTGGACGACCTTGTAGCCATCGGCCTTGAGCTGTTGCAGCAGCGCCGGCAACGCTTGCGCGGTCGCGATCTCGGAATCCTGCAGCAAGATGATGCCGTTGCCGCGCCTCTTCAGCTTACCCATGACGGTTTCGATAATCTTTTCGGGCCGGTGCAGCTTGAAATCAAAGGAATCGATGTCGGTGGAGAAGACCGCGATATTTCTCCCGGCGAGATAGGTGAGGAGCTTGGGCGGCTCGCGCAAATCCGGAAAGCGGAAGAACGGCGCGATCGGCGCGCCCGCGGCCATACGCACGGCGCTGAAGCCCATTTCGATCTCAGCTTTGGCGGCGTCGAGGTCGGTGGCGTAGGGTTTTCTGGCCAGATCCGTGTACGACCAAGTGTAGCTGCCGATCGTGTTGCCGGCTGCGGCGACCTGCTTGACAAGCTCGGGATGGCGGATCGCCCGTTCACCCAGTTCAAAGAACGTGGCCTTCAGGCAATATTCGGCGAGCGTTTTCAGCACCGCAGCAGTGGTTTGAGGTCGCGGACCAGTGTCGAATGTCAGCACGACCTCCTTGTCCCGCAGAAATTCATGGTGCTCGAATTGTCCGACGCCGAAGGTGGGGCCGCCGGAGGCATCGATTTGCACGACGCGCGAAAGTCCCATGCCGCCAGGCTTGTCGCAGGCTGAAATGTTCTGTTTGGCGGGCCCTGCCTGTGCGGCGTTGGCGTGCGCCGGCCCCGGCCCCGGCGTGTTTGATACTGTGCCTTGCGCCGGACCAAGTCGGTTCGCGGCGCCGGGTTTGGGCGGCGGTGGCATCGATGGCGCGGTGATCGGCGATTGCAACGAGGCGGCGATTGATGATGTGGCGGCCGGCGATGCGCCACCAGCGTCTCTTGCAGCCAGAAGCCAGCCGTCTTGCTGACCGGTGCGCGATGCTACGACGCCAAACGCGGCAAGGCCCAAGGTCGCCAGCGCGGCGACGACAATGACCAGCAGCCGCATCTCACCCTGCCAGCGTTCACTGCACCCACCGATCAATCAAAACGCAATCGCCGAGCGAGTCAATCAAAACAAATCGCGCCGACACAAGGGTCTGACAAAAAGATGCGCATTGTGTCTTCCGCGGCACGTAACGGCATCAGGTCGCGTTGCCGAATTAACCTGTTGCCGAATTAAAATGTGATGTCGCTCCAGCGCGTGTGGCGGTTCGGAAACCCGCATTATTCATGCCGGGGAGCTCGTCATGCGGATTTCCGAGCCGAAGCGACACTCGATCAGTCGGGACACTAAATTAGCCGCCGAATTGATCCTTCCAACTGCGTTGGGCGCCGGCAAAGGGAAGCGCGGTCGCCTCAAAAATTCCACGTGCGATCGCGCGCGCCACGACATTGGCGGCGAGCGCGCCGAGCTTGGTCAGTGCCAGCATCGGATCCGCAAGCAGCTTTCGTCCCGTGGACGCGGCGAACACGACATCACCGTCAAGCGGGGTGTGGACCGGATAGATGGCGCGCGACAGGCCTGATTGGGCCATGATCGCCAGTCGCTTGGCCTGCGCTTTAGTGAGGACAGCGTCGGTCGCGACCACCACCAGCGTCGTATTGGCGCGCGGAGTGATCTTGGTGTGGGGTTCCAGCGCGCCGACGGGAAACGGATTGGGTAGGCCGAGACCGCCGAACTCACCATCCTGTTCGAACGGTGCCGCCCAGAACCATGGACCGGAACCGACGATGACGCTGCCAACAGCGTTGACGACAGCGAGCGCCCCGACGATATGACCGTCCGCACTCTGGGCTGACGCGGATCCGAGGCCGCCCTTGCAATTGACCGTCGTAGGGCCGGTGCCGGCGCCGGTGCTGCCGAGGCTGAATTCCTCCGAAAGTCCGGAAGCCGCGGCATAACCGAGTTCGCGATAGGGCGGAAAGCGTCCCCAGTTCTTGTCGCCGCCGTTGTTGAGATCGAATACGATGGCGGCCGGTACGATTGGCACGCGCGAGGGACCGACCGCAAACCCACGGCCTTGTTCCTTGAGCCACGCCTGCACGCCCGATGCGGCATCGAGGCCGAACGCCGAACCGCCGGAGAGCGTGATGGCATCAATACCCTCGACGGTTTGCGCCGGATCAAGCAGCGCCGATTCGCGCGTGCCCGGCGCGCCGCCGCGCAGGTCGACAGACCCGACCGCCGGCTGATCGAAAACGATGGCGGTGACGCCAGAGCCGAGCCGCATGTCCTGTGCCTGACCGACTCTGAGCCCCGGCACATCGGTGATGAGGTTGCGCAACATTTCCTCGCAAGATGCACTCAGCGGAAACGATTTCGGTGGGAACGTCAACCATTTGCGGCGAATTTCTTAAAGATGGCGTGAGCGATGTCTAGTGTCCCGATTCCGAAGTTCGCAGCATTGTGCGGCCCCCTCTTTTGCGAACTAGGAATCGAAAGGACACTAGCAAATTATTGATCGAGCGTGGCTTTGGTTCAGAAGTTCGCATAAGAGTCCGCCGCAAGAATGATACGGACTTCTGAACCGCCATACTGGGGCTGCGTTCACAACTTCGCGGTCAGGCGGTGCAAACCTTGCGCGCCACCTCCCAGCCGGGCATGAGTTCGCCATGCCCAACGTCACGATCCTCGCCGCGCTTGTCGCCGGCATGTTGAGCTTCCTATCGCCTTGCGTGCTGCCCCTGGTGCCGCCGTATCTGGTCTATCTGACCGGGACCTCGCTCGAACGGTTTGCCGATGCGGACCGGAAGCCGCAAGTCCGCCGCGGGACGATCGTAGCCGCGGTTCTGTTCGTACTGGGATTCTCCACCGTGTTCGTTGCGCTGGGCGCCAGCGCCAGCGCCGTTGGCGCGGTATTGCGTGCCTATTCGGGCGAATTGGCGATCCTGGCCGGCGTAGCCATCATCATCATGGGCCTGCATTTTCTTGGACTGACGCCAATCGCGTGGCTGATGCGCGAGAAGCGGCTTGAGGTCGCCAAGCCGGTCGGTCTATGGGGCGCCTACTTGATGGGGCTCGCTTTTGCGTTGGGCTGGACGCCCTGCATCGGCCCGATCCTGGCGGCGATCCTCGCGGTGGCGGCGTCGGAGGCCACGGTTACCAAGGGAGCCGGATTGCTCGCCGTTTACTCGCTCGGCCTCGGCGTCCCATTCATCATTGCCGCGCTCGCGGTCGAGCCCTTCGCCGCGTTCCTGACCCGCTTCCGCGCCCATCTCGGCATGGTCGAGAAAGCCATGGGAGGGCTCCTCGTGCTCACTGGAATCGCCTTTTTGACCGGCGCGGTCGGCGACGCCAGTTATTGGCTCCTGAGCACGTTTCCGGTGCTCGGCCAGATCGGATAACGAAAGGAAAAGCGCGCCCGGTGTGGCGGTTTAGAAGTCCGCATCATTCTTACGGCGAGGCTCGTCGTGCGGACTTCTGAACCAAGCCACAACATATCAATAGCTTGCTAGGGTCCTTTCGATTCCGAGTTCGCAAAAGAGTGGGCCGCAATGCTGCGAACTTCGGAATCGGGACACTATCGGGCGCGCTTCGACGAAGCTGATATTGTTCACTCAATCGGTCGGCGCGCCCGGCAGTTGGACATAGGTGATCTTGCCGCTCGGCGTTTTCTCCCAGCGGTACACCACGTAATCGAGGCGCGTGACATCGCCCTTCTTGTCGTATGAGATGGTACCGATCACGGTATGAAATTTCATGCCCGAGTGCATGATGGCGGCAACTTTTTTGGGATCGAGCGACTTCGCGGCGTCGGCCGCCTGCTGGATGATCTGCACGGCGGCGTAGCTGTACAGCGTATAGGCCTCCGGTTCGAAGCCCTTGGCGCGGAACTCGGCAACGACCTGCTTGGCCTGTGGCCGGTTGCGCGGATCGGGCCCGTAGGTCATCAGCGTGCCGATAACGCCAGGGCCGCCGATGGACGCGAATTCGTCGGTGGCGATGCCGTCGCCGCCCATGAGCGGCGCGGTTACGCCCTGGTCGCGCATTTGCCGCACGATCAGGCCGCCTTCGGTCTGCAAGCCGCCCCAATAGACGAGGTCGGCGCGCGATTCCTTGATCTTGGAAACGAGCGCCGAATAGTCCTTCTCGCCGGTGTTGACGCCTTCGCGCAGTACCGGCGTCATTCCGCCCTTGGCCATGGCCTTGACGGTCTCGTCCGCCAGTCCCTTGCCGTAGGTGGTCTTGTCATCGACCACGGCAACGCGTTTGCCCTTGAAGTGTTGGAGAATATACGCGCCGGCGACCGCGCCCTGCTGATCGTCGCGGCCGCAGGTGCGGAAAATGTTCCACAGGCCGCGCTCCGTGATCTGCGGATTGGTCGAAGCCGGTGTGATCTCCAGGATGCCGTTTTCGTGATAGACGTCCGACGACGGCATAGTGACGCCGGAATTGAATGCGCCGACCACGAAGGTGACGCCGTCGCCGACAAACCTGTTGGCGACCGACACCCCCTGCTTGGGATCGGAGACGTCATCGCCAAATTCGAGCTGGATCTTTTTACCCAAGACGCCGCCCTTGGCGTTCAGGTCGGCAGCGGCTTGGCTGGCACCGTTCTTCAATTGCGCACCGAACACCGCGTTGGGTCCGGTGATCGGGCCCTGAACGCCGATCAGGACCTGCGCCGAAGCCGTGCCCGCCAGGCCAAGCGCAAAGGCCGCCGCGAGGCCGAGTAAAGCGATCCGTTTTGACATCTGCTCTTCTCCCTATGGAGCCGGCGTTTCCGTCGCCGGACTATACTTTACGAGGCCTTGCGGCGCCAGCGCAGCGGACCGGCACTTTCGTTGATCCAACGATATTGCCGGACCATCTGGCGGGCGCGCTCGAAACGGAAGCCGAAAAAGCCGGCAATGAGGCACACCAGCGTATCGACGACATAATAATGCAGCGACAGCAGCGCGCCGCCGAACAGCGCATAATGGATGAAGCGAACGCCAAAGCCGAGAGCGAGCATGTAGAACGCGACCTGCCAGGGTGAGCGCCACGTCGCCGCCACCGCGCGTCCGGCCAGCGCCGCCGCGCCGCCGCCAAGCATGACGGTCACCAGCAAAAACACGCCCAACGAACTTTCCTGGTACAGCCAGCCTTGCATCAATGAACGATCCACAGAATCGCGCTTGGGTATTCCGAATGGGTCATGTTCTATCCGCAGTCTCAAAGCGCGCGTTTCAATCCGAAATGGCTGCCGCCCGTTGCCGGCCGCCTTCGAGGTAGGCGGACTTTATCTCCGGCCGTTGCAGGAGTTCGCGCCCGCTGCCGGACAATGTGATCAGGCCGTTGACCATGACGTATCCACGATGCGCGAGTCTGAGCGCGTGGAAGGCATTCTGCTCGACGAGAAACACGGACAGGCCGTCCTGCACATTGAGAGCGCGGATAGCATCGAAAATCTGCCGGGCGATGAGCGGCGCCAATCCGAGCGACGGCTCATCGAGCAGGAGAAGGCGCGGACGGCTCATCAGTGCGCGCGCGATCGCCAGCATCTGCTGTTCGCCGCCCGAAAGCGTGCCGCCGCGCTGCGCCAAGCGTTGCTGCAAGCGCGGAAACATGGCGAGCACCCGTTGCAGATCGCGGTCGAACGCGGCTGGATCGGCGGTGGTCGCCCCCAATTGCAGGTTTTCCAGCACGGTCATGCGTGGAAAGATCCGGCGACCTTCGGGCGCCTGGGCAAGTTTCAGGCGTGCAATCTCATGGGTCGGCAGGCGGGTGATGTCACGGCCGCCAAAGGTGATCGTGCCCTCGCGGGCCTGCGGGTCGCCGCAGACTGTCATCATCAGCGTCGACTTGCCGGCGCCGTTGGCGCCGATCAGCGTGACGATTTCGCCCTCGTTGACGTCGAAATCGACGCCCCTGAGGGCCTGGACGCGGCCGTAATAGGTCTTTACCCCGCGCACGCAGAGCAGCGGCGTGCTCATAGATCAATCTCCGCCTGCACCTCGCCGACATCCTGGTCCGCAACGCCGAGATAGGCGGCGATTACCTTGGCATCGTTACGCACCGCCTCCGGCGTGCCGTCGGAGATTTTGACGCCGTAGTCGAGCACGATGATGTGGTCGGAAATGCCCATAACCACGCTCATGTCATGCTCAATCAGCAGCACCGAAATCGCGCATTCGTCGCGGATCGCGAGCAGGAGTTCGTTCAAATCGGCGCTTTCATGCGGATTAAGCCCGGCGGCCGGCTCATCAAGGCAGAGCAGCACGGGATCGGTGCACATGGCGCGCGCGATTTCGAGCCGGCGTTGCGCGCCGTAGGGCAGAGCGCCGGCGGGGTCGTCGGCGCGCGCGAGAAGGCCGATCCGGTCGAGCCATGAGCGGGCCCTGTCGACGGCCGCCCGCTCGGCCCGCGCGTAGCCGGGAAAGCCAAGCACGCCGAGCAGCGTGTAGCCGGACGCGAACATCAAGGAATTGTGCTGCGCGACCAGAAGATTTTCGAGCGCGGTCATGCCCGGAAACAGCCGAATGTTCTGAAACGTGCGGGCAACGTGGGCCTGTTGGGCCACCAGGTAGTCCGGCATCCGCTCCAGCAGGAACAGCGTGCCCGCGGCGTCGGCGCGGCGCCGCGCGCCGCTGCCGGTGAGCAGTTCCAGCATCTGCCAGACCGCCGGATTGCCGTGGCGCAGTCCGAGCCTTCCTTCGCTCGGTTTGTAAAAGCCGGTAATGCAGTTGAATACCGTCGTCTTTCCGGCGCCGTTTGGCCCGATCAGAGCGGTGATTTGGCCTTCGCGCACGTCGAATGACACATCGTCGATCGCGACGAGGCCGCCAAAGCGCATGGTCAGATGTTCGACCCGAAGCAGCGTGTCGGCACCTGGCGCCATCAGCCGCGGCCTTCCTTCACCAAATCGGCGGCGATGGTCTTGCGCTCCTTGAGAAATACCGAGGGCGTACGCGTCGCGATCAGTCCACGCGGCCGCCAGATCATGATCACCACCATGGCGAAGCCGACGATCAACATGCGGTACTGGGTGGGATCGAAGGTCGCGCCGAAAATATCCTTGAGGAAGTCCAGCTCGCGCGTGATCTCGGTGCCGCCGATCATGAAAATGGCGGCGATGGCGACGCCGAGCTGACTGCCCATGCCGCCAAGCACGACGATCGACAGGATCGTCGCCGATTCCAGGAAGGTGAAGGATTCCGGCGAGATGAAGCTCTGCCGCGCGGCGAAGAACGAGCCGGCGAAGCCCGCGAACATCGCGCCCATGGCAAACGCGGTGAGCTTGGTGTTGGTCGTGTTGATGCCGAGCGAGCGGCAGGCGATTTCGTCCTCGCGCAGTGCTTCCCAGGCCCGCCCGACCGGCAACCGGCGCAGGCGTACGGTCACAAAGCAGGTCAGCAATGCGAGCGCCAGAATGAGGTAATAGAGGAAAATGGTGCGGTAGATCGGCGAGAATGGCAGGCCGAATACGGCGGCGAAGCCGTTATCGTCGGCGTTGAACGGAATGCCGAAAAAGCTCGGACGCGGAATGCCGCTGATGCCGGCGTAGCCGTTGGTGAGCGCCACCCAATTGATCAGAACCAGACGGATGATCTCGCCGAAGGCGAGCGTGACGATAGCGAGATAGTCGCCGCGCAGCCTCAAGACCGGGAAGCCGAGCAGGATGCCCCAGAACGAGGCAAGAATGCCGGCAAGCGGCAGCAAAATCCAGAAGGGGAGGCCGAAATGCGTCGCCAACAGCGCATACGAATAGGCGCCCACCGCATAAAACGCGACGTAGCCGAGGTCGAGCAGACCAGCAAGCCCGACCACGATGTTCAATCCCCAGCCGAGCATCACATAGATCAGAATCTGGATGCCGAAATTGTCGACCCATTTCAGCGCGCCGCGAAAGCCAAGCGTCGAGGTCATGATCAACGGATAGGCGATGACAAAAGCGATCGCGGCGGGCACAAACCATCGTGTGACGAAAATGCGCCACGCCGGCAACTCGGGTGTGACCGGCCGCGTGGCGCGGCGGGCGATCCAGGGCGTCACGATAAGCAGATACGCAAGCCGTCCCGTGCCGATGATAGCGACCAGCGAAAACAGCAGCGGCCAGCGCGTGGTCAGAACCAGCACTTCGTTCATGTTCTGAACGGTGTCCAAACCGATCAGCGGCAGGAACAGGCCGAAGGCTACCAACGCGGTAAAGCCTGCATCGTGCATCGCGGACGCGAACCGGCTCGGCTCGCGCGCGATGATGGGTTTCCTGGCGCCGCCGCCTTCGCTGGCGGATTGTGCCAGCACTGCCATCGGCTCAGACCTTTTCGACGTCGGGTCGGCCGAACAGGCCTTGGGGCAGGAAGATCAGGGTGATGGCCAGGATCGAAAACGCGGCGACGTCCTTGTAATCGAGCGAAAAATACGCCGACCAGAGCGTCTCGATCAGGCCGATGATGAGACCGCCGACCACGGCGCCGGGGAGCGAGCCGATGCCGCCGAGCACGGCGGCCGTGAAGGCCTTCACCCCCGGGACGAAGCCGTCGGAAAAATTGACCACGCCGTAATACATCACGTACATCGTGCCGGCGACCGCGGCCAGCGCGGCGGCAACGACGAATGTCAGGGCAATGGTGCGGTCGACGTTGATGCCGACCAGAGCCGCCATCTTCTGGTCCTGCTCGCAGGCGCGCTGCGCGCGACCGAGGCTGGTCCGCGACACCAGATACCAGAACGCCAGAAGCAGCACACTTGTGATGCCCCAGATGACAAGCTGCTTGTACGAGAGCGAGACCGGATAAGCGGCCCCCTTGAACAACAGGATCTCGCCCTGGACGATCGGCGGAATCGATTTGTTCAGCGGCCCCTGGCTCACCTGCACGAAATTCGACAAAAAGATCGACATGCCGATTGCTGAAATCAGCGGGGCCAGGCGGAACGAGCCGCGCAGCGGCCGATAGGCGATCCGCTCGATCACCCAATTCACCAGCGAGGTGAAAATCATCGCCACGACCAGCATAAGGAAGAGGGCAAGCGCGACCGAGGAGATGCCAAGCCAAGTCGTCAGGATAAGGAACGTGATCAAAGCAATGAAGGCCGAGACCATGAACACATCGCCATGGGCGAAGTTCACCATGCCGATGATGCCGAACACCATCGTGTAGCCGATGGCGATCAGGCCATAAATCGAGCCCAGCGTCACACCGTTGATGAGCTGCTGCACAAAGACGTCCATGCGTCCCCTCTTTCCGCATGGCGGCTGACAAAGCAGAATGCCGCATCAAAGACTTAACAAAGCACGCGCGGCGCGGCAACGGCGGAAGAAGAGCCTGTGGTGGAACCGGGGTAACGCACCACACGGCGCCACCTCGCGCCATTCAGACGATTGCGGTCGAGTATTGAGGAGCGTCGCCGCAGGCGTAACCTCCCCCTTTCAGGGGGAGGTGACTTGTTGCGCCGCTCGACAGTGTCGAGTTCGTCAGACGTTGCGGCAATGTTCGAACTCCATAGGCAGGCAGTTCCGCGCTGCCGCGGTCTCGCTTATGCTCATGGACCATGGTTCCGTCCGCGCTCCCGCTCTTTCACCTCTACGGCGATCCGCCGGACGATTCGGCATTCGACTTCATCCACATCGAGACCATCGCCTCGCGCTCGTCGGTGCACGACTGGACCATCCGCGCGCACCGCCATCGCAATCTGTTCCAGATACTCCTGATAGAACGCGGCGGCGGCGAGATGAGCTTCGAGACGGCAAGCGTGCCATTTACGGCGCCGGCCGTCATTTTGGTGCCAGCGACCATCGCGCATGGCTTCCGC
>JBOHIU010000140.1:0-31833 GCA_050725855.1 Xanthobacteraceae bacterium
GGGTCCAACTAAAAATCGGGCTTTAATCGCACCAAGAGAATACCGACCTCGGTGCCGACGACGCGCCCCCAGACTAGCAAAGTTTCATGCGCTGCAGGTCCGGCAAGGCCCGGTGGAGAACTAAAAAGTGACTTAGACGCAGCCGCTTATGATCGGGTCTGGCCGCCAAACTAACGCCAGAAAGAAAAATTGGTTGCAGGATCGAGTTCGCGCGCGGCGCATTGCAGCTTGGTCATGCCCAACAAGAGTTTGTGATGAAGGCCGCCTGCAAGACGTGATTCCTTCGATGATTCAGAAAACAACCGTGGCTGCTTGCATGCTAAGCCGAAATGCCGCGTGCACGCGTTTCACCTCGAAGGGCAGATTGCGCGTTCGGTCTTCTGGTTTCTGGTGCTTTCTTTGCGCAGAACTGCCCCGGAACGATGGCGACCAGCCGTCATCCGGGAGTATATGTTGCCGCAGGCGTTGAGGGGACGCCGGCTTGCCTAGTGGCGGCCATTGTCATCCGGCCGGGGCGCACAGTACCGGATACTCCTTAAGCTCCAAGCGTAAATGCAAGGCAGGCTGGCGGAATAGGACCGTGGTCAAGCCGGGCTGCTCAGATAAACACCAGCCGGCAGACAATCCATTCCCAACGCCGCCTCCGAGGCGCCGATCACTCAATGAGCCAGTCAATCGATCAGGAAAACGAAACCGGCTCCGCTGCCATGCCGGCTGCAGCGACAGATTTGCTCGTAGCGGCGGATGGCGGAAGCGTGCCCGGAGCGCCGTCGAAAAACCTGTTCCTCATGGTATTTCCGTCCATCATGCTGCCGATGTTTCTGGCGGTGGCCGACCAGACCATTGTCGCGACCGCCTTGCCGACCATTGCGTCGAACCTCGGAAATATCGAGCGCGCCTCCTGGGTGGTGGTTTCCTACCTGATCGCCAACACCATCGCGGCGCCGGTCTATGGCCGGCTCGGCGACACGTTCGGCCGCCGCACCACGATGCTCGCGGGACTGACGATCTTCATGATCGGATCGGTCCTGTGCGCGCTTTCGCCCAGCATCGAATGGCTCACGGCCTTCAGGGTGCTGCAGGGATTCGGCGGCGGCGGCCTCATGACGCTGTCGCAGGCGCTAATCGGTGAAGCCGTGCCGCCGCGCGAGCGCGGCCGCTATCAGGGCTATCTGGCCGGCATATCGGTGACTTCAAGCACGTTCGGTCCGGTCGCCGGCGGCTATCTGACCCAGGCATTCGGCTGGCAATCCATATTCCTTATCAATGTCCCGCTCGGACTCGTCGCGGCGGTGCTGGTGCTTCGCCTCGCCTCTCACCCGGCCGACCACCGCCGCACCACGTTCGATATTCCGGGGCTGGTTCTGTTCATCATGTTCGTGAGCCCGGTGATTCTCGCGCTCGAACAATTGCAGCAAATGCAATCGAGCACCGTGCCGATGGCTTTGGGGCTCATGACGTTCGGAATTCTTTCGCTCGCCGCCCTGATCTGGCAGGAAGCGCGCAGCACCTCACCGCTGATACCGCCGCATCTTTTCAGAGAGGCATCGATCTGGCGCAGCGACGGTTTGGCTGCGTGCCACGGCGCCGCGCTGGTTTCCCTAATCACGTTTCTGCCGATTTATCTGCGCGCAGTCCGCGGCGCCTCTCCGGCCGAAACCGGCCTGATGCTGCTGCCGCTGACCTTCGGCATCGGGCTTGGTTCGCTGATCACCGGCCAATTGGTGACGCGGACCGGACGGACCGCCGTTTTCCCCTCCTGCGCCATGCCGCTGGGGACACTCGGCCTGCTGTTTCTCGCCTTCTGGACACCGCACCTGTCGGTTGACGTGCTGCCGTGGGTGTGGGGCGGCATCGCATTCTGCATGGGCACGGTGATGGGCGTCGTTCAGTTGACGGTGCAGGCGGTCGCTGGACCGCGGCGATTGGGCACCGGCGCGGCGATGGTGCAATTCTCCCGCTCGGTCGGCGCCGCGTTCGGCACGGCTCTGGTTTCCGCCATCCTGTTCGCGATCCTTGCCGGCAGCGACAGCGAAACCGCGCGCATGCTTGGCACCATCATGGAGGAAGGGCCGCAAGCGATCGCGGCGCTCGCCCCGGCGCGCCAGGCGATCGTGCAGGCCGAAATCGCCGACGCCTTTCGCGCCGCCTTCATCACCATCGCGGCGTTTGCTGGCATCGAGACACTTCTCGCATGGACCATGCCGATGCGGCGGATCTAAATTAGTGGACTGGATTCGATAGTCGCTACCGCAAGCGATGGCCGCACCCAACCCGGTGATCGTGCATGACAAAGCTTCTGCTCGCCCGCCACGGACATGTCCAAGGAATTCATCCCGAACGCTTCCGCGGCCGCGAGCCGCTTGAATTGACGGTGCGCGGCCGCGCGGAGGCCGCCGCACTCGCTAAGCGCGTCGCCAGCGGCTGGCGGCCGGCCAGGATCTATACAAGCCCGCTGGGGCGCTGCATTGCCACCGGCGCCGCCATCGCCGAATCCCGCGGCATCCATGCCGAAATCTGCGAGGACCTCAACGACATCGATTACGGCGCCTGGACATTCAAGACGTTCGACCATGCGAAAGAGGACAATCCCGCGCTGTTCGCCGCCTGGTTCGCCACGCCGCATCTCGTGCGCTTCCCCGGCGGCGAGTCGTTGCAGGACCTCGCCGCCCGCGCCGCCAATGTGCTGCGCTTCGTCCTCGCCCGGCATGCCGACGATGCAATCGTACTGGTCGGCCACGACAGCATGAACCGCGTGCTGCTGCTGCAATGTCTCGATCTACCGCTATCAAGCTATCAACGCATCGCGCAAAGCCCCTGCTGCCTTAACGAGATTGATCTCGGCGTCGGCGGGATTTGCGTCCGGCGGATTAACGAGACGGGGTATCTGGATGCGATAGCGGCAAGCGAATAAAGTCTTTTCAAGGCTCGCCAAATCGACGTGAGACGATGGGCTTTATCGGGCGTTCACTGCCACGGCTCGAAGACCGGCCGCTTGTCACCGGCCGCGGCTTGTTCGCGGCCGACGTTTCGTTTTCCCATCAATTGCATATGCGGGTCGTGCGCTCCGCCCACGCCCACGCGCGCGTCGTCGCGATCGACACTGGCGCGGCCCGCGCGTTGCCCGGCGTGGTCGCGGTGTGGACGGCGGCGGACGTCGCCGACATTCCGCCGATCGACTTTCGGCTCACGCGCATCGAGGGACTCGACCCCTATCGCCAACCGATCCTGGCGGCGGATCGCGTGCGCTATGTCGGCGAGCCGGTCGCCGTCGTGTTTGCCGCCGATGCATACGCGGCCGAGGATGCTTCCGAACTCGTCACCGTCGCAGTCGAGGAATTGCCGGTGCTGCTCGCCGCCGATGCGCCGCCCGACGCTTTCGACCAAAGGCACTCGACCGAGGTGACGACCGTAAGCAAGGGCTTCGGCGACGTCGATGCCGCCTTTGCGGCCGCGCATGAGATCGTCGCGCTCGATCTTGCGATCGGCCGGCACAGCGGCGTTCCGCTGGAAGCGCGCGGCGCCATCGCGCGCGAGACCCGCGGCATCCTCGAACTGCATGGCGCCGCCAAGGTGCCGCATTGGAACAGAGACGCGTTAGCGCGCATGTTCGGCCGCGCACCATCCTCGCTGCATTTGTACGAGGGCCATGTCGGCGGCGGATTTGGCGTGCGCGGCGAACTTTATCCCGAAGACGTGCTGGTCTGCCTCGGCGCGCTACGGCTCCAGCGCCCGGTGAAATGGATCGAAGACCGGCGCGAGCATCTGCTCGCCGCCAATCACTCGCGCCAGCAGCATTTCCGCGTTCGCGCCGCGGTCGATCGGAAAGGCCGCCTGCTCGCAATCGACGGCGAGTTCTTTCACGACCAGGGCGCCTATGTGCGCACCCATGCGGCGACGGTGCCCGACCTCGCCGCCGCGATGTTGCCGGGGCCGTACCGGCTCGGCGCCTACCGCATGACCGGTCGCATCCGGCTCACCAACAAAACACCGTGCGGCACCTACCGCGCGCCCGGCCGCTACGAGAGCACGTTCGTGCGCGAGCGGCTCATCGATGCCATCGCGGCCAAACTGAAAATCGGCGCGGCCGAAATTCGCCGCCGCAATCTCATCGGCAAGGCGGAAATGCCGTTCGCCCGCAATTTCGACACGCTCGGCACCGAACTGACTTATGATTCCGGAGATTATACCGGACTGCTCGACAAGGCGTTGCAAGCGGTCGAGTGGCGGTCGCTGCAGGACAAGCTGCGGCAACGCCGGGCCAAGGGCGAAGCGGTCGGCGCGGGACTCGCCGTGTTCGTCGAAAAGAGCGGGCTTGGCCCCTATGACGGCGTACGAATCGCGATCGACGAGAGCGGCTCCGTCGAGATCGTCTCCGGCTCGGCCTCGGTCGGGCAGGGCATGGAAACGGCGCTGGCGCAGATTTGCGCCGATACGCTCGGCGTCAATTATGCGCATATTCGCGTCGTCCATGGGCAGACCGACCGCATCGCCTTCGGCATGGGCGCATTCGCCTCGCGGGTCACGGTGATGAGCGGAGAGGCGACCCGCGTTGCCGCGACGAAACTGCGCGCCAAGGCGATCAGGACCGCGGCTTCGCTGCTGCAAACCGCGCCCGAGGCGCTCGACCTGATCGCCGGCAAGGTGGTGAGCAAAAACTCCCCCCATGGGCCCTCCATAACGCTCGGCCAAGTGGCGCGCGCGCTGGCGCCTGCGTCCAAGCTCCTTGCCGACGCGGCGCCGGGACTTTCCGCCGAAGGTTGGTGCGAACAGACCCACATGGCCTATCCTTACGGGGTTCATATTGCCGTCGTGCGCGTCGACCGCGACACCGGCGCTGTCACGGTCGAGCGCTACGTTGTCGCCTACGATGTCGGCCGCGCCGTCAACCCGATGCTGATCGAGGGCCAGATTGCCGGCGGAGTGGCCCAAGGCCTCGGCGGCGCATTGTTGGAAGAATTTCTCTACGACGCGCGTGGCGAGCCGCTCAGCGTCAGCTTCGCCGATTACCTGATGCCCACGGCGCGCGAGGTGCCGGCGATCACGACCCTGATCACCGAGGATGCGCCGAGCCCGCTCAATCCGCTCGGCCTCAAGGGCGCCGGCGAAGGCGGAGCCAACCCGGTCGGCGCGGTCATCGCTTCAGCGATCGACGACGCGCTGGGCAGAACCGGCGCCATCACGAGACTTCCGGTTTCGCCACAGCGCTTGCGCGATCTGTTGAGAAACACGACACCGCCCTGAACCGTACGGTATCCGCCCCCGTCTCGCACCACGCGCGCCTCTTTGCCTCTACGCACCCATCTCGGCAGCAGAATCCGGGTGGGTATCGGGATGCCGTGACATTATCTTCATTCGTACTGGGCAGGCTGCGCGGAAAGATTCAAGGAACACGAGTATGGGAGATTGGCTTGACGTCCATCAAACAGCGCCTGGAAGGCCAGGACTGGGGCACAATCGGTGCGGAGCTGAACGCGCATGGTTGCGCCGTTCTGCCAGCCTTGCTGACTGCGCGGGAGTGCGAGCAACTCGCCGCTTTTTACCCGCACGACGAGCGATTTCGCAGTCACGTCCACATGGCGCGGCACGGCTTCGGCAGGGGTGAATACAAATACTTCAGATACCCATTGCCCGATCTGGTCGGCACGTTGCGGACGACGCTCTACCCGTATGCGGCCTCGATTGCCAATGGATGGAACGCCTGCATACAGGTGTCGACGCGCTATCCGGACGCGCACGCCGATTACTTGAAACGCTGCCATGCGGCCGGGCAGACGCGGCCAACCCCCCTGCTGCTGCAATATGCCCCTGGAGATTTCAATTGCCTGCATCAGGACCTTTATGGCGAACTCGCCTTTCCGCTGCAGGCGACAATGCTGCTGTCCAGACCCGGAGAGGATTTCACCGGCGGCGACTTCGTGCTGACCGAACAACGTCCGCGGATGCAGAGCCGCGTCGAGGTGGTGCCGCTGCGGCAAGGCGACGCCGTCCTGTTCGCAGTCGCCCACCGCCCAGTGCAAGGCGCTAAGCGCACCTATCGCGTCAATTTACGTCATGGCGTCAGCCGGCTTCGTTCCGGGCGACGCCACACCCTCGGCATCATTTTTCATGATGCAAAGTAAGCGTTCTTCTCAGAGCCCGTTCAGCGAGCCGCCGCAACCCCACGGGCGTGATCGCGTGGTCAGGACAGACGCAGACGGTGATGCCCGGCCGAGCCCTCGACCGTGCATGCACCACCGTCGATGCCGGCGCGCAATTGCTAGAGCTCAATCGTTTCATATTGAATCGATTGACGCTCTAGCATCTTGGTGGAGCATGATCTTTTCGGAAAACCGATCTCCACCCTCGGATCAAGTCCAAGGGCAAGCTTTTCCGGATCATGCTCTAGTACCTTTGCAGGGCAAGGATGAGCGCCGAGATTGCGGCAATGACATAGAAAAGAAGAACCAGGAGAAATCCGGCCGCGTAGTTACCATGAGCGGCAATGAGGCTTCCCATCTCAATGTTGATGACGCCGGCCAAGCCGATTCCAACCGTTGCGGTCGCGCCCACGGTTGACGCGATCGTCGTCCGCTCGGCGACGGAGTGCGCGAGGCTCCAAATGACGATCAGCGCAGGCGTCGCGCTCGCGCTCGCCAGCGCCAAGGCGACCGCGGCCGCCGCCGGGTTCGCAAGGAACAGCTCCGCGGTCAGGAAAATCGCGCCGGCGACGAAAAGCCCGAAGCCGTACCAGGCGCGCCGCTTCCGGCGGTCGGAGTCGATCGCAAACAAAATCGCGCATACCGCGCCGACGAGTGCCCCGCCGGAGAGGACGTAGCTCATATCGGTCGCAGGAAAGTGTCGTACGCGGACAAGGTAAACTGGCCCGAACGTAATCAGCCCATAAAAGCCGGCCGTTGCACCGAGGTCCATAAGTCCGATCAACCACACGCGATAGCTCGAGATCGTCTGCGAGAACGTGTGCACACGCTTCTCGGGAAGCTTGAGCGCGTCCAGTTCGTTGGACAACGTTCCGTGTTCGATCTTTTCAAGCTCCCACGCCGGCATGCCGGAGGCCGTCGCAGGATCGTCCGGCAGCCAGAACAGCAATGCGAGCGGGATCAGCGGCAGCGCAGCAAAAATGTAGAACGTTGTCTCCCACGGCATCCGTCCGAGCAGCCAGATGACAAAGATTGGCGTGATCACCGCCCCGATGGCAATTCCGGTCGTCCATGGCGCTTGACCGCGGGCCCGCTCGTCGAACGGGAGCCAGTGCGCGGTGAACCAGGCAAGGAGCGGCACTGCGCACGCCTCGACGAAACCGAGCGCGATACGCAGCGCCAGAAGCTCCTCGTAGCTTGCGGCAAACGCGTGAAGCACCATGAGCGCAGCCCACGCGACGATGCCGAGGACCGCCATCCGCCGTCCGCCCCAATGCTGGATCGCCGGTCCCCAAGCAACCGCACAGAATCCGTAAGTGAGCAAGAAGCCGCCAGTGAGCCAACCGATCAACTCAGGCTTTCCGAGCAGCCCGAAGTGCAGCATGAATGGTCGATCGACGAATAAGAACGACAGATTGAGCTTGTCGATCTGCATCGTCATCATGAAAAAGAAAGAGAAGGTGAAGAGCCTCCACCAACGCTGCGGCCATCCACGCGCCTGAACGATTTCTTGGGTCATCATCTCCATTGGCAAATTTCCTCGATATGCGCTTCGTTGTTGGAATGCGCTTTGGCCGCGACGTTAGTGGAACGGATTTGACATTCGCCACCCCACCGAGCCGAGAACGCGTGAAGCGAATGTCAAATCCGAAGTTATATTTGCCAGTGGTCCTTTGATTCTAACATTCGCACGAGAGCGTGCCGAAGCGGGATGCGAATGTTAGAATCGGACCGCTAGATGCCACGGATGCGAGGAAGACAGCGTTCTGCGGTATTACAAGGCAATTCGTCATGCGCCGCTGCTGCTCTTCCCTATCGAGTTTGCATGGCTGCCGGTTCCGTGCGGACGCACTCACGTCGAGTGCTGGATTTGCCGCTAAAGCACGGCTCGTCGGTTCGGAAGAGGAAGCAGCACATGCTCCATGAGAGACGAGCGATGCGCGTCGAAAGGCTCGACAATCGTCGAGCGCGACGTCGAGAAACAGGCGGCGCTGTCGCCAGCCGATCAATTGGAAACGCTACTGATCACGCAGGCGGCCGGTGCGCGAGCCAGCGCCCGGCCTCGGCGGCGGCGAACAGATCCGCCAACGCGGCATTGACCGCGTCCGGCTCCTCGCTGGTGATGGTGTGGCCGGATCGCGGGATCACCAAAAGGCCGCCGGTCGGCGCGGTGCGCTTGAGAAAGACGCTGCCGTCCAGACAGGTTTCGTCCTCGTCGCCGCAGATGATGAGCAGCGGAACCGAAAATTTCTTTAGATCCGGCTCCATGTCCCACAATGTCGGACGCCTCGCCTGCAGCATCGACATGGTCAGCGAGTGCCCCTTCGCCGAATGCTCCGAGAGCATGCGGATGAACTCGGCATAACCGCGTGGGTCCTTGTGCTTCTGCGTATTGCGGGTCTGCCCGTCGCCGTAGATGGCGGCCGCCGCGACCATTCCCTTTTCGGTGAACATTTTGGCAGTCTCGGCCGCCATTTTGCGCATCCGCTCGCGCGCCGCCGGATCGGGCAGCGAGCCCCAGCCGCAGCCGGCCGCCGTCACCGAGATGCAGCGTTGCGGATGCCGAATGCCGACATGCAACGCCGTGTAGGCTCCCATCGAATGGCCGACCACGTGCGCCTTCTTGATGCCGAGCGCATCCATCAGAGCGACGACATCGCCGCGCACACTATCCTGACCGTAGCGCGACGGATCGTCCGGCACATCTGACGGCGGATAACCGCGCTGGCTGTAGGTGACGCAGCGATGCCCGCGCGCGAAATAGCGCATCTGCGGTTCCCAGGTGCGGTAGTCGCCGGCGAACTCGTGCACAAACACGACCGGCGTGCCGATGCCGGCCTCTTCGTAATAGAGACTCGTGCCGTCAGCGGCCTTGATCTTCGGCATGGGCTCCCTCCTTGGCTAGCGCCGCGCGACGCCGCGCGCCGCATCGCCGAGCGCTTCGACCGGCGTATTGCCGGCATCGAAGATCGCGAGAATCCGGCATGGACAGGACTCCAGTCCCTCATAGCGCCACGGAAAGGCGCCGACGATGCAGCGGTTGCCGAGCACGGTCTCCAGATCGCCGCCGAGATTCTCGGCGTGCAGCAACCCCTCCTGGAACCCGTAATTATGGAAAGGAAAAATGTCCTGCCGGATCTTTCGCCCCGAACGCTTGTGCATGTATTCGAACGTGCCGAAATAGTCCGCCGGCGTCTTGCCCATCGCGGTTTCGAACTCGCGTGCGATGTCGGGTCGCATGTTGCGGATCGAGGTATTCATCGGATGGTCGCAGGAGCCGGTATCCATGCCGAACCATTTGATCTTCCTTTTCAGCATCCACTGCAACGTGGCGAAGGTGGGGCCCGGGTGATAACAAAAATAACGGACCAGATCCTGCTGGCTTTGCCCTTCATAATATTTGTGCCAGCCGGTGTGCAGGATGAGAATGTCGCCGTCGCGGATGTCGGCGCCGGATTTTTCGATCATCTCCGGCGTGATCGCCGACCAATCCGTTACTTGCGGCGACAAATCAACGATGACGCCGTGGTTGACCAGAAAGTCGAGCGGCAGCGAGGCCATGTCGCCGGTGCGGCCATCGGTGGCGTGCATCGCGCCGTCGAAATGCGTGCCGGCATGCAGGGACGTCTCGATACGCTGAGCGACGATTCCCTGGGTCTGCAGATTTTGCGCGTAATACATCTTATTCCCGGCATAGCCGACCCAGCCGGGCGTATGGATGCTCATGGTGTGGGAGAGATCGACAATTTTCATCGAAAAGCTCGCTATATAGGCTGCAAACTCGGCGCGAGATCGATCTCGCACAATTGCGTCACCGGCTCGGGCAGTTCGGCGGCGGCCGCATCGTAGCCGATCGTGCGCAAAATTCCGCTCGCCGGGCACATGGCGGTCGCGAGCCGTGTATAGGGATTAAGGACCGGCGGCCGTACCCAGGAGAATCCACGTTCGGCGAGCGATCCAGCCCAGCCGGCCAAAGCGTCGCGGCGCGCCCGGCTATGGTCCGCCGCTTCGGCGAACGAACTGCGCAAGAAACGTCGCGCACCGATGCGTCCCTCCCAGTTCGGCCGATCGGGCACCCAGTCATTGGCGGCGCTAGTCTCGGTCTCGCGGGTAAGAAATCCGGTCTCGGTGCGCTCGATCACGCAGATTTCGCCGGCCGCGCACCCGATCAGCGTGAAAATCGCCGGCCGCGCGATCGGGGTCGTCTCCAGCATGCGCCGCGCCGTGGCGTAATCGCCGCAGGCCTCGAAGGCCCGACGCAGAAGCTGGTCCGGAGGCATGCCGCCGATGCAAGCCCAGCTCGCGAGCGTATTCACCGCAACGTCAAAGGGACGCAGCCACGGATGAGACGTGCGGCGGCGCATTGGCGCCTGGTTGATGCTCGCGGCAAACCGGAATGGCGCCATTGCGGTCAACGCGCCCACATAGCCCGGCCACGTGATGCTGAAGAAATCGCCGCCCGCTCCGCGCATGCGCGCCACTTCGGCGTGACGGCCGAGACCGCGAAACGGCCAATCGAGCGTGCGCACCAACCACGGCACGCCGCTCTGTTCGCGCGCCATCGACGTGCAGGCCCATTGATAGGACGCATTGAGCAGCCACACGCCGGAAAAATCGAGGATCTCGGCGATCCGCGCGATCTCTTGCACGTAGGGTGAGCGCGACCGTTTCAGGAAGCCGCGCGCTGCGGCATCGAACAAGGGCAAGGCCGGCAAGGCCACGCGCGGGAAAAAACCTAGACACGCATCGCGCAACGCGCGGGCTTGCAAGGCGCTTTGCCGCGCATGCTGCGCGGGCCCGCCTGCACGGATGTCAATGACTGGAATGACCGGCGCGGACGCGTTCATGGGGAAGCCGCGGCATGATGTGCGCCTCAATGTGGCCATGCCCGCGCCGAGTCAAGCACAGACTCTGGCGAGTACGGCTGCGCCTTTAGGCCACTTCCAGCAGAATTTCGGCGAGGCGCTCCGGCATGTCGATCATGACGTCGTGCCCGCACGGCACCTGGTATGTGCGCCACGACGGGTCGGCCTTCTTCGCCAGATAGTATTTGTCGAAGTGGGGCTGCGGATAGCGCGGTGCGCGGATGTAGGTCTTCTTCGGCACGCGCTCGCGCGCTCCCGTCAGCCTGACCGGCTGCGAGCCGACGCCAAGCGGTTGCGGGGTGAGCTTGGAGTCGACCCAGGCGCGATCCCGTTCATTCACTGCGAATCGCTCCGCGGGCGGCGCGGCATTGGCAAGCTCGCCCTTCGCCATCGCCTCGGCTGTCAGATTTTTGCTGAACTCGGATGCGACATCCAGACTTCTTTGGCCATTCTCGGGCATGAATGCGTCGAGAAAAACCACCGACGCGACCCGATCGGATATCTGTTCGATGGCGCCGGATACAGGAAAGCCGGCATACGAATGGGCAACCAGCACGACATCGCCGAGATTCTCCCATTTCACCAGATTGACGATGTCGGCAATGTGGGTATCCAGATTGACGGCGGCAGTTAGCAGATGCGAACGGTCGGCGAGCCCCGTCAGCGTCGGAGCAAAAACCTTATGGCCGCGCTGTTGCAGAATGTCGGCAACACGGCGCCAGCACCAACCGCCGTGCCAAGCGCCGTGAACGAGAACGAATGTCCTTCCTGCGCCAGCACCTTCGCCAGCCAAATCCATCTCCGCCCCCCGTCCTGCTTTCCAGATATCGCCTCAGCGGTCGCGAATCCTGTCCATCAGCACCTTATCCTGGCCGCCGTCGATCTCGACCATCGTACCGTTGACGAAGAAGGCAAGGTCGGACGCGAGATAGGTGACCAGATTGGCAACCTCCTCGCATTCCGCGATGCGGCCGAGTGGAATGCTCGAAGGCGCGAGCTTGTCGGCCTCCTCAAAGCTGATGTTCATGTCGCGCGCCATCGCTTTGACGAGACCGGTCCATCGCTCGGTGCGCACCGGTCCGGGATTGACGGCGACGAAGCTAATATTGTCTTTGCCGTATTGACTCGCTAGCGACAGCGTCAGGTTTTGACCGGCCGCGTTCGCGGCGCCGGGAGCGATCTCCCAATATGAGACTTTCACGCCATCATTGCCGATGAGATTCACTACGCGGCCTTTATTCTGCCTCTGCATGATCGGCAGAACGTGTTTCATGCATCGCACGTAGCCCATGAATTTGAGCTGCAATGCACTTGCCCAATCGTCTTCGGTCAAGTGCTCGATCACGCCGCCCGGCGCCGAACCGGCATTGTTGACAAGAATGTCGATACGGCCCAAGGCCGCGTGCGCCTGTTTGACGAAATTCTCCGCGTCCGCCGGCTTGGTTAGATCCGCTGTGATCGGCACGATCTGGCGATTGGTCGCCCGCGAAATTTCGGTGGCGGCCGCTTGCAGCGGCTCTTTGCGCCGCGCGCAGATGGCAATGTCGACGCCTTCCTTGGCGAAGGCCAAGGTAATTGCCTTGCCGATACCTTCGCTGGCGCCGGTGACGATCGCCTTTTTTCCAGTCATCCCCAAATTCATTGCAATCCCCGTTTTTCGCCAGCGTCGATTCCGGTTCCAGCGCCCCTGAGCAACCGGGCATCTCGGTGCCTGTCTTCCCTATTGCCGCCGACGCGTTCCTGAAGTGACTGCCGCGCTCAAGCCTGCCTGCCATGTCACGCTCCTGTCAGGCTTTCGTCAAGCAACCCGTTGCGGCGACACGGCGCGTTCGCTTGGTCCACATTCGATGACGCTCTTAGAGAGTTCAAACAACAATCGCCGTGTGTTCCGGCGCGAGCACGGATCCCTCTCGGCGAGAGGCTGCCCTTGTTTGCCGGTTCAGCCAAGCAGAGCATCATCGCCGCGACGAGGTCTTTTGGCCGCCTGTCAGAGCAGCGCCAATGCGCGGCGCCGTTCCCGAGCGGTGCTGATAAAGGCTGCATAGCTCCACGTCAGGTGGCGCGCGGAGCTCTGTGCGCCCGTCGTCCGGTCGATTTGCTCGGACAGCGAGCCGTCGGCCGGAGTGAATTGAAGCAGCGTGGCCATGAACGCATCGCCGCGCGCGACATTGCCCTGGCGCGCATGGGGACAAAGCCGCGCGCCGCGATAGCACAGTCCCGCAGCGGCCAGCGTGGTCGGGTACCAGGCGCCGCCGCCGAAATAGCGGTCGCCGCGCGAGCGCCCCAATACCGGCGCGCCGGCATGCGTCCGATTGATCGGAAATTCCCGAGCAAATAAGCCTTCGATCGCCTCTTGGGTTTTGCGCACCCGCGAGTCGAGAACGCTGTGCGGTCCGTCCGACAGATCGGCGTCCCAGACCGCCAAAAGAGTGGCGGCATCGACCATGTCGTCGGGCGATTGCGCGGCGGCCGGACGCATCGCGGCCAACACCTGATGGCGTTCGGACCAATACTGCTCCAGATCATCCCGGAGTTTCTGTTCTGCCAGCGTCAAACGGTCCGCCGCGTCGTTCGCCCAAGATCGCCCACGGATGAGCGCCGCGAGTTGCACAAGTTCGACATAATAGTGCGAGCCGTTCTGATCGGACTCTTCCCAGGGGCCGATGCCGGGACGGCCTGCGTGACGAATGGTGAAGTCAAGATCGCCCCGCAAGAGGCGCAGGATGTCCTCCGAAGACGTGCCGCCCGCGGCCAGGAAGCATAGGCATGCCAGCGCCCGCAGCGCCGGACCATCGTATTGCGGCCGGGACCATCGAAACACATCGATGGTTCCGTCGGGATTGAAGCGAGGCTCCGCGAGTAGCGCGTCCCCAACCAGCGCATTCAATTCCGAGTCGGCACGCAAGAACTTGTCGCTCGCGCCTGGCCGCACCCGACTGCCCCGTTGCGCCGGCAGCGCACGTCCATCGAGCCCGTTGAGCTTGAGGCTGAATTCGACGAAATCCTCGAAATGTCCGCTCCAGCGCTGCCGGTCCGATTCGTCAGCCGCCTGCTCCATCAGTTCCGCAACAGTGCGCATGACGATGGCGGAGTCGCGGAGCCAATGAAAAAAGTAATCCGGTTCGGGATTCCAGTCCGCGATCACTGGCGATGCCAGAACGGAACCGCGCGCGGGCCGGATGATCTGACCGGTCCCGACATCCCGGCGCCGGCACAAGTGAGACGCCGAAATCGCCCCTTCCATTCGCGCGATGCTGCTGGCGAATTGCCGTGCGATGCGCTTTTCAAGCTCGGCGAGTTCCATTACCCAGTTCCGGCGTGCGGCAAATCTTCCCGTAAGAGACAAATGCCATCAATTTCTCGCAATTAGACGATTTCAGGGAGCAAAGGTGAGGGCGATTCGCTTTGAAGTCTGCAGGACGGACGCGGGAGGTCTTTGCCGACCCTCCCGCTGAGCAGCATATCGCGCGCGGTAGCAAAGCCGCGTTGCCGAACGATGAGCATTGCGCCGCCGAAGCGGAAGCGTACGCGAATCCGGCGTGCTGGTCTCCGACCGGGGAGTTCTCCCCGCCAACAGCGGAATACCGGCCGCGATCGGCATTGCGCGAAAGCATGGCCTTGCTGCATCCGCTGTGGAACTCGACGCACCGCGCCCGTATCTATCTCCTGGTCGGCGGCATCGCAGCCGTCCTCGTCGGCAATATGGTCGGTCAGCTGCGGCTGAATACCTGGCAAGGCGCCTTCTTCGACGCCATTGGCCGGCGCAATCTGCATGCACTGGGTTATCAGCTCGTCGTATTCGCCAGCGTCATTGCGGCCTTGCTGGCTCTGGTCGTCGGCCAGACCTGGATGCAGCAGATGCTGAAAGTACGCCTGCGTGAATGGCTTACCCATCATCTGCTCGACATCTGGCTCGTACCGGGCCGCGCCTATCGGCTGGGCCTCGCTGGTCAGATCGGCGCCAATCCGGACCAGCGCATCGAAGAGGACGCGCGCAAGCTCACCGACCTGTCGGCCAGTCTTGCCGTCGGTATGTTCCAAGCCGTGCTCCTGCTGATCAGTTTCATCGGCATGCTATGGGTGCTGTCCAGCCATATCGTCTTTGCGCTCGACGGCAGGCATTTCAGCATTCCCGGCTATATGGTCTGGTGCGCGGTGCTGTATGCATTGGTCGGTTCGCTGCTGACCTATTGGGTGGGCAAACCGCTGATCGGACTCAACGCCGACCTTTACGCCCGCGAAGCCGAGCTGCGATTTTCACTGGTGCGCGTGAACGAGAGCGCCGAAAGCATCGCCCTGTTCAGCGGCGAGCGGGATGAGCGCCGGCAGCTCACGGGCACCCTCGATCATGTCATCGGCATGATGCGGCAGGTCTCCGGCGCACTGTCGCGCTTGACCTGGATTACGTCGGGCTATGGCTGGATTGCGATCGTGGTCCCCATCCTGGTCGCCCTGCCCGGCTATTTCAGCGGCGCATTGACGCTCGGGGGCCTCATGATGGTGGTCGGCGCTTTCAACCAGGTGCAGTCCTCGCTGCGCTGGTTCGTCGACCAATTTCCCGGCATTGCCGATTGGCGGGCGACGTTGCATCGCGTTAGCGCATTCGTCGATGCTGTGGATAGATTGGACAACATCGATAAGGCAGTCGACAACATCAATCTGGAACCGCATCCGGAGGGAATGCTCGAATTCGACGGCGTCAGCCTGCTGTCGTCAGATGGCAGGGTCGTTATCGCCGAAGCGACGGTCGAGATCGGACCCGGCGAGCGCACCTTAATTCTGGGCGAATCCGGCGCCGGCAAAAGCACATTGTTTCGCGCGGTGGCCGGCCTGTGGCCCTGGGGCAGCGGCACCATCCGGCTGCCGGACGCTCGTAGCATCATGTTCATGCCGCAACGGCCGTACCTGCCGCTTGGCACAATGCGGGCAGCGATCGCCTATCCGCGGCCACCCCAGGCATTCAGTACGGACGAAGTCAAAGCAGCGATGCGGCGGGTCGGGCTTGCTGAATTCCTGCCTGCGCTCGATACGCCGATGCGTTTGGACAAGATTTTATCATTGGGGCAGCAGCAGTTGATCGGCTTTGCTCGTCTGGTGCTGCACAAACCGGCGTGGGTCTTTCTCGACGAGGCGACGTCGGCGCTGGACGAGATCAGCCAGCGCCGCGCCATGTCCATCTTCGATCATGAGATTGCCGCGGCGAGCGTCCTGAGCATCGGCCATCGTCCGGGACTCGAGGCCTTCCATACCCGGACTTTGCATCTGGTTCGCACGCCCGCGGGCGCGAGGCTGCATCACAACAAACCATCCGAAGCGCCACTCCATGATGGGCCCGAAACGGACGCGGCTGTCGAGGTGCGTGCAAGACCTGACAGGGCGCCAAAGGCCATGGCTGCGGCTTGACAGCACAGCGGGCGCTGACCGTCAGGGGCGGCAGCCTTCGCCGGGCGGGAAATATTCGTAAAGCCACGTTTCGGTCAGCGCTTTTCCGTTGAGTCGAAGAAAACAGCGCAGGTTGATCGGCTCGCTGCCCTTCGCATCGACGTCGAACAGCGCTCGCCAAGTCTCGGTTCCGACTACTTTGATGACATAGGCGTCGCTCACCTTGCCGCGCGATGCCGTTATCACCGGCTTCACATCATAGCGCGGCGCCATCTGCGCCAACGGCCCGCCGACGAAATCAATCACGAATTTTCGCTTGTTGTTGTCATCCGGCGACGGCCGGCCGGGCACGCCGCCTTGGCCGATCCGGGTCGCCGTCACGATCCCGACCCCCGGGGGCAAAAACGGATTTTCGTTCTGCCAGTACAACCGGTAGCTCAATTGCAGCTCGTCGCCGGCCTTAATCTGCCGTTTGGGTTTCCAGTAGGCGACGATGTTGTCGTGAATTTCATCGTGGGTCGGGATTTCGACAAGCTGCACCTCGCCGGCACCCCACGATCCGGTCGGCTGCACCCAAATACTGGGACGCCGGTTATAAAACGCGCTGTCGTCCTGATAATCCGCGAAGTTGCGGTCACGCTGCATCAATCCGAAGCCTTTCGGATTCTCGTCGACAAAGGAATTCGTCAGCACCGAGGGAGGGTCGATCAATGGACGCCAGATTCGCTCGCCCGACCCGGTCCACATGGCAAGACCACCGCTGTCGTGGATCTGCGGCCGCCAATCGGTGGCATAACGGCGTTCGTTTTCGCCATACCAGTACATGCTCGTGAGCGGCGCCACGCCAAGTCGCAAAATTTCGTTCCGGATGAAGAGTTGCGCGTCAACGTCCGTAATCGCTCCGGTCGCCTTGCTGGCCACGATCTTGTAGGCTCCGGTGAGGCTCCGACCGTCCAGCAGGGCATAAACCGTGATCGAGGGATGCTGCGGGTTGGGCTCCGCCAGCCAAAATTCGACGAAACGGGGAAATTCCTCCTTAACCGACAGTGCGGTATCGACCGCGATGCCGCGCGCCGAAGCGCCGTACTGATTGTCCTGCCCTGAACTGCGAAAGTAGCTGGCGCCTTGAAAGGCGAGCCAGTCCGTATTGGCATTTCTGCCGTTCATGACCCGAAAACCGGAAAAACCGAGATTGGCCGGCAATTTCGCTTCGAGCCCGGTATCGTCGTAATCAAAATCCGTCGGCGAATAGATGATCTCACGGGCGCTGTCGCCAGTGACGACATTGATGCGCACCGGAAGCGCGTTGAATTTGTCCAGATGAAAGAGCCTGACCGGGAATGGACCCGGTCCATCGCGCCAAAGCTCCCGGTCAGCGCGAAACTTGATCTTCTGCGCGACGTCGAAATCGATCTTGTTGACGATATTGCTCGCCGGCGCCGGCGTCGGCGCGTAGCTTTTGGTGGACCGCTCCTTCGCGATCCGCTTGAGGCGATCGAAATCGAAAGGCTGCGGCGGGCCATAGCTGTCTGCCGCTGGCTGAGCCTTGGCAACGCCGCTCGCGGCGATCACCAGCGGTGCGCCGGCAGCGAGAACTTGTCGACGATTGAAGAAGACCATAGGCGCCAAAATGTGGGAAACGGCCATGCCGGCTGCTTCTGCCGGACTTGGGCAGAGATACCTCACATATAAGCGCTGATCGCCCGCTGGTTCCCTCACATTGACCGGTAAATCGCATCTGACTGTCCTAATTCGATCTTCGCATCTGCAACCAAAGGCCTCTTCTGAGCGTTGTTGCGACATATTGAGGTCGCGGCGCGGGGTTTAGGCGTTGCTGCGCGGCAGGCGTTCGACGTCATGGCTGAGACAATGTCCCCGAGAGAGAACGGCTCCCTTCTGGTGCCGCAGGTCCGCAACGATACTGCGGCGGCTGCCGGCCCCGACCAACCGACGCCCCCGCTTGGCCGCACTCCAATGCCGACACAAATCATCGAATGCTGGACTCTGCCTCTTATCTGCCTGGCACTCGTACGGGCCTTCAAGAAGGCTCCGCCGGACTCCTCGGCGATTTCTGATGAAATCTGAAGCGATCGCCTACCGTTGGACGATGCTGGGCCTGGTCTTCGCGACCACCGCCGCCGCGACGCTGAAATTGTTCGCGATTTTTCGCGTCGATGGCGTATCGCCATTGGAATGGCTGGTGCTGGCGATTTTCGCCTTCCTGTTCTCCTGGATCGCCGCGTCATTCTGGCTGGCCTGCCTTGGCGCCTACGAACTATGGAACGGCGGACCAGCTTTGCCGCTGCATCGGCCGCCGACCGATGCGGCGATCTCCCGCTCCCGCACGATTTTGGCGATGCCGATCTACAACGAAAGCTGGCTGGAGGTGTCCGCCCGCATCCAGGCGATGCAAGATTCGTTGCGCGAGGCTGGAGCACTCGATGGCTTCCACTTTTTCATCCTCAGCGATTCCACCGATCCGCGGTGCCTCGCGGATGAGGAAACCGGATGGCGTCGGCTCCGCGACGGCAACCCCGACGCGACCATCTACTATCGCCATCGCACCAACAACGCCGGCCGTAAGAGCGGCAACGTCGCGGATTTCTGCGTCGATTGGGGGGCGCTCTACGACTATATGATCGTGCTTGACGCTGATAGCCTGATGAGCGGTCGCACGCTGGTGCAGTTGGTCGCCGTCATGGATGCAAATCCGCGCGCCGGCCTGATCCAGGTGGCACCGCTTCTGATCGGCGGCGAGTCGTTATTTGCCCGAATCCAACAATTCGCCTCGTGGGTCTATGGCCCGATCTATGCGAGCGGGCTGTCGAAGCTTCAGGGCGCCGACGGCAATTACTGGGGCCATAACGCCATCATACGGGTGCGGCCGTTCATGCAGCATTGCGGCCTACCGATCCTGCCCGGAGGTCCTCCATTCGGCGGCGAGATCATGAGCCACGACTTCGTCGAGGCGGCGCTGCTGCGACGAGCCGGGTGGGATATCTGGCTCCTGTCGCACCCGGCGGGGAGCTTTGAGGCAACGCCGCCGACGTTGATCGATCATCTCAAACGCGATCAGCGCTGGTGCCAAGGTAATCTCCAACATATCAAGCTGGTGTTCGCGCGGGGCTTTCGCGTCCAAAGCCGCATCCATCTCGCGTTTGGAGCCATCAGCTATCTGTCATCGCCACTGTGGCTGCTGCTCCTCGTCCTGTTTTCCGCCGACGCCGCCAGGCTGGAGGAGACCGCGCCGGTCAGCTTTGTCGGTCCTTACCCGGTGCTCACATGGCCGGTGTCTCATACACTGGCTTTCATCAGTTTGATTGCCGCAACCGCGGTCCTGCTTTACGGCCCGAAACTCCTGGCGCTGGCGATCCTGCTTCGCAATCCCGGCATGGTGCGGCGCTATGGCGGCGCGGCAGCGCTGACGACGAGCGTGTTCGCCGAGATGATCGCTTCGACGCTCCTCGCGCCGGTGCTGATGCTGTCGCACAGCTGGTTCGTGGTCAATGCGTTGGCTGGCCGCCGGATCGAATGGGGACGGCAGCAACGGATCAGCGATGGCGTCACCCTGCGTGAAAGCGCCACTGTTTTTGGTCCGCACACGATCGTTGCCGCCGCCGCGGGAGTCATCACCTGGTATTGGCTTCCTGGGAGCATCTGGTGGTTCCTGCCGGTGCTGATCGGTCTCGCCGTCGCCACGATCTTGTGCTGGATCACCGCCAAGCGGCGATGGGGATTGGCGGCGATGCATAGCGGCCTTTTTCTGGTGCCAAGCGAAGCCACGCGCATCCCGATCGTCGAGCGCGTCAACACCCTTCTCACAACCCCCGCCGCGAACCGCGAACTGTTCGGTGGCCACAGCAGCGGAACGTTGCAGCCGCTCTCGTGGCGCGGATTTGGCATTCGCCGCCCACCCAATCGAGAGCTCCAGTAGCGAATGTCAAATCCAAAACTCCGCTCTCACTTATATTTTCTAGTGGTCCTTTGATTCTAATATTCGCAAGACAGAGAGCCGAAACGGGATGCGAATGTTAGAATCGGACCACTAGACCGCGCGACCGAGGCGGCGATGCCAGATTTCATCGACGCTCTTCTGCAGCAGATGACGGTGGCCGACAAAATCGGCCAGCTCAACCACCCGAATATTGCCGGCGCGGACACGACCGGCGCCGGCTCCGCCGTAACGGACATCGAGGCGCGAATACGGCGCGGCGAGGTCGGCTCCATCGCGGCGGGACGAAACCGGGAGCAATTGCGCGAACTGCAAAGGATCGCGGTCGAAGAGTCTCCGCACCGTATCCCGCTACTCTTCACCTTGGATGTCATTCACGGCCACCGTACTGCTTTTCCGCTGCCGCTCGGCCTTGCCTGTTCTTGGGATCCCGACCTGATCCGACGCACCGCGCGCGCCGCCGCGACCGAAGCAGCGGGCGCCGGCGTCGCGCTCACCTGGGCTCCGATGCTCGATGTCGCGCGCGACGCTCGCTGGGGCCGCTGCGCCGAATCTCCCGGGGAAGATCCGTTTCTTTGTTCGGTATTCGGCGTCGCGACGATCGAAGGATTTCAGGACCGGCATTTGTCGCGCCCGGACACGGTCATGGCCACTGCCAAACACTTTGCCGGTTACGGTCTGGTGGAAAGCGGCCGTGATTATAATGAGGTCGATGTCAGCGCTTATCGCATGCACAATGTCGTGCTGCCTCCGTTCAGGGCGGCGCTTGACGCGCAGATAGGCGCGGTCATGGTGGGTTTCCACGACCTTGCCGGCATCCCCTGCACGGCCCACGGCGAGCTGCTGCGCGAACTGTTGCGCGAACGCTGGGGGTTCGACGGGTTGATCGTTTCCGACTACACCGCAATCCTCGAACTCGTCCATCACGGCGTGGCCGCCGACCTGAAGGAGGCAAGCCTTCTTGCCTTTTCGGCAGGCGTCGACATCGATCTGATCAGTGAGGGTTATGCACGGCACCTCGCCAGCCTGCTAGCCGAAGGGCGTGTTGCGGAGAGCGATCTTGATGCCGCTTGCCGGAGGGTTCTTCGCGCGAAAGAGCGGCTCGGTCTGTTCGCAACCCCCTATCGCGGTCTCGACGAAGCGCAACGGCCGCCAAGAAGCATCGCGCCCGAGAATCGTCGACTGGCGCGCGAAGCGGCCCAAAAGTCCTGCGTGTTGCTCAAGAACTCCGGCGTTCTCCCTCTGGCGCGCGACCGCACGATCGCGCTGGTTGGGCCGCTCGCCGACAGCAGAGTCAACATGCAGGGCACATGGGCCGTCGCCGCGCGGCCACACGACAGCGTCAGCGTTCTTGAAGGCTTGCGGACTGCGGCAGGCGCATCCGGCCGTATTCTCTTTGCAAAGGGCGCGAACATTGTCGACGATCCGAATGTCGCCGCGCGCCTCAACGTGTTCGGGGAGACCGCGGCGATTGATCCACGAAGTGCGGCGGAAATGATTGCGGAGGCGATCGATCTGGCGGGCAAGGCCGATGCCGTAGTCGCCTGCGTTGGTGAGGCCAAGGAACATTCCGGCGAATCGTCGACGCGAACGGACCTTCGCCTTCCAGGAAGTCAGTCGCGTCTTTTGGAAGCGCTTGCCGCGACGGGCAGGCCGTTGGTGCTGGTGATCATGAGCGGCCGGCCGCTTGCCCTGGAGTGGGAAGACCGCCATGCCGACGCCATCCTTCATGCCTGGTTCGGCGGAACCGAGGCGGGCAACGCGATTGCGGATCTGCTGTTCGGAGAGTCCAGCCCGTCCGGCAAGCTGACGATGACCTTTCCGCGCAGTGCGGGCCAATGTCCCATCGGATATGCCGAACCGCCGACCGGCCGCCCGATCGACAAGATCGGTATCGACGTGGCCGGAGATGAAGAAACCGATAGAAGCGGCCGCCGCGTGTTTCGCAAATTCACCGCGGCCTGCCGCCTCGAAGGGGCGCACACGCCGCTGTACCCGTTCGGTTACGGCTTGAGCTACAGCACATTCGACTACGGCGATGTCGAGATCGACCGCACGATGCTTCGCGGCGAGCATGCGTTTCTCGATGCCGGCGTCATGGTGCGCAATACCGGTTCGCTCGCCGCCGAAGAAATCGTTCAGCTCTACGTTAGCGATCCGCTCGCGAGCCGCTCACGGCCGGTGCGCGAACTGAAAGGCTTTCAGAAGATTTTGCTGCAGCCCGGCGAAGCGCGGCGCGTCGTTTTCCGGATCACCGGCGAACATCTGAAGTTCTTCCGTGCCGATCGCCTCGCTTCGGCCGAGCAGGTCCTTGAGCCCGGCACGTTTGTCATCGAGATCGGCCGGAACTCGCAGGAGTTCGCTTCGGCAATGATCGAATGGCGCGCTGACGAATGAATGGGAGCCCGCGGTCGGAAAATCTCATGAGCGAGGCGGACAATGCCCTGCTCGATACGGTACAACGGCAGACCTTGTCCTACTTCTGGGACTTCGCGCATCCGGTAAGCGCGATGGCGCGTGAACGCAGCAATTCGGTACCAGGCTACGATTACCTCGACACGGTATGCAGCGGCGGCACCGGGTTCGGCATCATGGCGATGCTGGCTGGCGCCGCGCGCGGATTCCTGCCGCGCTCGCAGGCGCTGGAGCGCGCGGCGCGCATCGTCGCGTTCCTCGGCCGCGCCGAAAATTTTCACGGGGTCTTTCCGCATTTCATTCACGGCGCGACCGGGGCCGCCATCGCGTTCTCCGCAAAGGACGACGGCGCGGATCTCGTGGAAACCTCTTTCCTGATCGCCGGTTTGTTGTGCGCACGGCAATATTTCTCGGGCGATGCGCGGGCCGAACGAGCGCTCCGCGAAGCGGTGAATGCCTTATGGTCGGCGGTAGACTGGCACTGGCATACACGGGGCGGCGGCGATGCGCTGTACTGGCATTGGAGCCCCCGCCACGGCTGGGACATGGAGCATTTCATCTGCGGGTGGAACGAGTGCCTGATCACTTATGTTCTCGCCGCCGCATCGCCGACTCACCCGATACCGGTCGAGGCTTATCATCGCGGCTGGGCCAACGGTGCGCATTTTCGCAACCGGCAAGGCTATTATGGCATCGAACTTCCCCTCGGGCCGCCCTATGGCGGTCCGCTGTTCTTCTCACATTATTCCTTTCTTGGCCTCGATCCTCGCCGGCTGCGCGACCGTTACGCCGACTACTGGCAGCAAAACCGCGCGCACACGTTGATCAACCGCGCACATTGCATCGCCAATCCCAACGGCTTCGCCGGTTACGGCCCCGATTGCTGGGGGCTGACCGCTTGTGACGGAGACGCCGGATACGGCGCGTTCTGTCCGCTCAACGACCGCGGCGTCATCGCTCCGACCGCCGCTCTATCCGCCATGCCGTACACGCCGGAAGAATCGATGGCAGCGCTTCATCATTTTCATGAAAGCCTCGGGGATAAAATCTGGGGCCGGTACGGATTTGCCGATTCGTTCAACCCTTCGCAAAACTGGGTCGCCGCGAGCAACCTCGCAATTGATCAGGGCCCCATCGTCGTCATGATCGAAAACTTTCGCTCGGCCCTGCTTTGGGACCTCTTTATGAGTTGCCGTGAAATCAAATCCGGACTTCGACGTCTCGATTTCACGATGCCCTGACCTGAAAATTCTCGGCGGGCGGGCGCGCAGCCGCCGTTTCGTTCACCACGGCAACGGCAAAGAGCTTGGCGACATACGATCTAAGCCGGCCGTAACACTCGCAGCTGCTTCGTTCGAGTATCGATCGATCTGCGATCCTAACGCGGCCGCGGCCCGAGGCAATCGCGCCCGCCCGCTCAAGCTGCCCGACCGCAAAGTTGACTGTCGTGCGCTGCACTCCGAGAATTTTCGCCAAGTCACTCTGCAACACGGGCACGTCGATCACGCCGGTCCGATCGGCTATGTCCAAAAACCATCGGCTTAGCCGTTTCTCGACCGAGTGCGTGATGGCACACGATGCCGTCTGCTGCGCATGCGCCATCATGGCGGCGTGAAAGCGCGCCGCGAGCGATCGCATAGCCGGGCTGCTTTCGAGTGCACGCCGAAATGCCGCCGCCTGCATTCGCAGGCCGTCGCCGGCGACCAGAACCATGGCGTCACACAACGCAGGCGCCAAAGCCGTCGACAAAAATCCGGCAACAATCCCATCACGGCCAATTAACACGGTGCCGGCGCCGGCCTCTCCGCCTGCCCGTATTCTCTTGATCACCAATCCGGAGCGAGGAAAGATCACCTCGTTCACCTGCCCGCCCGCCCGGTAAACGTATGCTCCGACGCTCAATATCACCGGCATCAGGTCGGGACGCAGGATCTCCCAGTCCGCCGCCGATAATCGCGATAGAAAGGCATTCCTCTCAGTGGGTTGCGACAACATGTGCTGCTCTTGATCGAGCCCCTCGCAACCATCGTGCGCCCTATTGCGTGGTGATGCAATTCCTAATTCGCATTCGAGTTGTAACGACGCTTGTTTGCGCCGCAATGAAAAAGCGCTCAATGGGTTCAGACCGACCAGCTCTGACGTTGTTGACTGCTACAGGCTTAACGCGCGCGTCGTGTCGTCGAACAATTCGTCGACCGCCACGCGACGCGGGATGAGATTCTGCCGATGGCAGAAGTCGATGATGATCTCCAATATCGGCCGGCAGGCTTCGACGCCAAAGCGATAGGGATCGAGTTCACCGCCGTCGGGCAGCCCGGCCGCCCGTTTGCTTTCGTGCAACTGACGAAAGATGTCCTTGACTACGTCCGGGCGCGACCGAGACAGCTCCTGCCTGACCACAAGCATGTGATTGATCGGGATGCCATGGTGGCGCGCCGCCCACTCTTGCGCGACCGCTTCGGCATCCGGGATCAAATGCTTCAACCTCGGGTCGGGCAGCTTGTCGCCGACGATGCCGGCGGCGACTTCGCCGTCGAGCAGCATCTGAGTCAGTTCCTTGCCTTGCGGTGCGCGCTTGACGATGGAAGGATCGCGAAATTCGGCGACATGAGGATCCTCGAACGTGATCCATTCCACCTCGTTGATGTCGATGCCGTAGTCGGTCGCCAGAATTCCACGCACCCACGTGCCCGTCGTTACCGTGTACGCGCGCACGCCGACCCGCTTGCCATTAAGGTCCGATGGCTTCAGCGGTCCGCGTCCGGGATTGTAGGCGATGGTGTGGTGCTGGCCGCGGCTCACGACCACGGCGGGCACCAGCACATAAGGTTTGCCGCAGGCCTTGGCCTGCAAATAGGTCACGATCGCCAATTCGGCGACGTCGTATTTGGCGTCGCGCACGACCTGCTTGAATAGACTGTTGGCGACTTTCACCTCGGCAAAATCGAAGTCGACCAGATCGGATTGAATGGCGCCGCTCTTGAGCGGCTTGATGTTGGCATAGTTGCCCAGCATCGTGTGCAATTTGAGCTTTGTCGCAGTGGCCATGAACGCGGTCCTTTGTCGCTTGCCTCTGTTGATTGGCTTGGATCAACGGCTACATCGCTTGGTTAAATCATTTGGCCAGAACCGGATAGAGCGCGAGCGCGGTCTTGCCGAAAATCCAATCCTGATCCGATGCGTTGGCGAACGAAAATGCCTTGCGCGCGCCGCTTAAGATTTCCGACAGCGTACCCACCGAGTTTGGAAAATTCGAACCCCAGGCGATGCGTGAGGCGCCGAACGTATCGACCACCTTGCCGAAGAACGTCTCCGGCGTAGCCTTGCCCCACTTCTTGGTTCCCCAGTTCGACGGCGTGATCTTAAGGTAGACTTGCTTGTATTTGGCCAGCTCGAAGAATTCGGCTGCCGCAGCGTAGGGCGGGCCGTCTTCGAATGGCGCACGCGCCAAGTGATCGAGGAGAATCGTGACCTTGGGGAAGCGGTCCATGATCTGGCACAACAGCGGCAAGCCTTCCTGCTTCATCTGCATGCAGACCGGAATCTTCTTCGCCGCCGCATGTTCCCAAAACGGATAGCTCTTCGGGTCGGCAAAAAACGTGGCTTGGTCCGGCAGAGTTGAGCCGGTGGTGAACAGCCTCATGCCGGTGCAGCCGCGGCCGAGCAAGTCGTCGAATGTCTTGACCGCGTCTGGCGCCAGTACGTCGATCGAACAGACGGCGGTGAAGCGCGACGGCACGGCGGCCACGGCATCCAACACATAGCTGTTGTCGTAGCCATAGGCGGTGGAGGAATGCACGAGCGCCGATTTCTCGACACCGGCCTGGTCCATCGACTTAATCATGTCCTGATAGGTGGTCGGCCGCTCGCTCGACCAGGTGGATTGCGTGCCGCCGAGCGGATCCAAGGGATAGCGCTTGATGTCGGGTGAAACGATATGCGGATGAATGTCGATGACGGGCATAGGCGGTCACTACCTCTCAGGTTCACGAAGGCTTTTCAAGGATCGATATCGACAAAGACCCGATCGAGTTGTGGCCGCGACGGTATCAGTTCCTGCTGCAGGCTGTAGGTTACCAGGGCCTCGATGCTCGCGCGATTCGCCGCCATGCCGTACGGCAGCGGGTCATCCATCAGGGACAGGAAGCCGCGATAGCGCTTGTCCTCCGCGGTTTCGCCCTCCCCGCGCTTGAGCGCTTCCAGATAAAGCTTTTTGGCCGCCACAAAAGCATCCATCAATGAACGCGGCAGCCAGGGGTGGCGCTTGACGTGCTCGTCCTTCACGACAATGAGCCCGTGGATCGGATAAATGCCGGTACGGCGAAACCAATCGGCCTCGACCTTGCCGACGTCGGCGATCAATTCTGGATAGGTATCGGTGCCGGCGGCAGCCGCGCTGTCCTTGTCCCAGCCGCTGACCGGAGGGCCAGCCCGGCCCACACCGGCCGGCCCGGTAAATCCCGCCTGAATCTCGCCCGCCTTCATCATGCCTTGCAGCGACTTGCCTTCCAGCGCGTGCACAACGTTCGCGGGCAGCTTGAGCGCCGAAACGTGCTCTTCGTCGTCGACTACCCAGGTCACCTTTGCGGAATCGAGACCGTATTCGTTGACGAAGATGCCGCGCGTCCAGACACCGGTCGTGACGGAATAAGCGCGAACACCGACTTTGTTGCCCTCGAGATTCTTCGGCTTGGTAATCCCAGCGTCCGGCCGCACGACAAAGCCGCCATGGTGAAACCGGCGCATCAGGAAAATGGGCAAAGCGATGTAGGGCGCACCGCGAGCACGCGCGATCATATAGGTCGTGGGCGCCATCTCGCACATGTCGAACTCAAGATCGCGTACCATGCGCCGAAATGCGCCGATGATCGGATTGACCTCGACGAAGTCGGCATCGATCCCCTCGATTGGCGCTTCTTTCGATTTCACCGCGCGCGTATGGCCGTAAGTTGCGATCGCGATCTTCAGCCGTGGTTGACCGGCCATTTCTCCTCCTGCACCGCGGACAATTCGTCGGTTCGTTTACCTGCAAAGATTGGATTTGCGGATACCTCGGCAGAGCGTCGCCTATTCCTTCGGAATATGCGCCTTCTCGATGACATCACGCCACTTGGCGACCTCCTGCACCATCCGCTCGTGCATCTGCGCCGGCGTACTACCCCGCGCGTCGATGCCGAGCATCCGCGACTTTTGCTGAATCCCCGGCGCGGCGAGAGCCTGATTGATGGCGACGCTGAGCAGATTGACGATCTCAACCGGCGTACCGGTGCGCACGCCCAGCCCATTCCAACTGGTGACGATATAGCTCGGGAAACCGCTTTCCTTGACGGTCGGCACGTCCGGGAGCAAGGGGTCGCGCTGTTCGCCGGAGGTCGCAATGATGCGGACCTTACCAGGCGCGATCATCGGCTTGAGCGCGGCGTAAAAGTCGAAGCCGAGATCGACATCGCCGCGCAACAGCGCTGTGACCAGATCAGGCGTGGTGCGGTAAGGCACGATGGTGTACTCGGCGCCGGTGACCTGCTCGAACAGATGCGCCGAGAGGTTTTGCGTGCTGCCCGGATTGATGGCGCCGAGATTGAGCTTGCCCGGGCTCTTGCGCGCGGCGGCAACAATATCCGCGACCGTCTTGTAGGGCGACTTGTCCGGCGCCGCGAGCAGCATTTCAAAGCTCGCCGCGACGGAAATCTGGGTGAAATCCTTGAGCACGTCATAGGGAAGATGATTGAACAGCGACACGCTGATCGACTGTCCGTTGCCCATTTCACCCAAGGTGTAGCCATCCGCGGGAGCTTTCAGCACCTCAGTCATGGCGACGATGCCGCCGGCTCCCGGACGGTTCTCGATGACGAATTGCTGTTTGAGTTGCCTGCTCAGCTGATCGGCAAGGAGCCGCATGGTGAGATCGCCGACGCCGCCCGGACCATAGGGCACGATGACGCGAACCGGTTTGACCGGATAAACCACCGCCGCCCGAGCTTTCCCAGCAAGGCTTCCAAACGCGCCGCTGCAGGCAAGCCCCGCGACCAGAGACCGCCGCGACAGTGGGAATCCCGAATTGTCGAGGAATCGCTCGCCGTGCATGTGTGCTCTCCCTATGCATAGCCAAATTGCGAACGGCGTCGCCAGATCAGTTCGCCGCTTCGAAACCCTTTGCGGGATTTTCGCACCCAATCGATTGCACGAGCGGCCCGAAGTGCTCCAATCAAAATTGTGCTCCGCGCCATAAGATTTTGCTATAAGAAGACCTTTCCTGCCAAGTTGTCGGGTAGGCTCCATGACGGTGAACGACATTCCCTCGCTTCGGCAATTGCGCGCGTTCGAAGCTGTAGCGCGCCTCGAAGGCGTGAGCGCCGCCGCGAGGGAGGTCAATCTGTCGCAGCCCAGCGTCACCCAGGCGATCCGCGCCCTGGAAAAGCACCTCGATGTCGCTCTGTTCGAGCGCCGACGATCGGGATGCTATGTCAACGAACTGGGAGCGGTCCTGCTGCCGCGGGTGCGGCGGTTCTTCGATCATCTACAATCGGCATTGAAGGAGTGCAGCGGGAAATCGGGCGGCTCCGCCGATGCATTGCATGCCGCGGCCGGAAGGATTACGCGTCCGCAACTGCGCAGCCTCATAGCAATCTCCGAGAATCCGTCGTTCGACGCGGCCGCGCGCTCTTTGAAAATATCCGAACCCTCGCTGCATCGAGCAGCCAGGGAACTCGAACGCGAACTGCGGCGCAGCCTGTACCGGCGAACCGCGCGTGGCACCACGACCACCTCGCAGGGGACCGAACTGGCCCGGCGCTTTCAGGTCGCGCTACGCGAATTGGAATACGGCCTCGAAGAGCTTGCCGCGGCGCGCGGCAAAATCGTTGCTCGAATCGCCATCGGCAACATTCCGCATTCCGCCACCCAGATTCTGTCAAATGCAATCAAGCAATTACTGGCGAAATTTCCCGCCGCCAGGATCCAGGTCTTCGATGGTCACTACGAAGACCTGCTGAATGACTTGCGCGCCGGCAAGCTTGACCTTTTGTTCGGCGTGCTGCGGCGACCGGCATGGGCGACCGACGTCAAGGAAGAGCAGCTTTTCGCCAATCACTACGTTGTCGTCGCGCGAAGCCGACATCCGCTGCGCCGGATCAAACACTTGAGACAGCGGGATCTCTCCCGCTATGACTGGATCATGCCGGGACCGCTGACGCCACGGCAGCAGGCCTTGCGCCGCATTTTGGGCAATCGGTCCGCAGGACCCAAGGTCAGAATCGAGACCACCTCCCTGCAGATCTATCGGACCATGCTCGCCGCGACCGACCAGCTTACGCTCATGTCTCGGTTCGAGGCGCAATTGAATGACCGCACGTCTCTGGACGTTCTGCCATTTCGTTCCGCCCATTTACGCCGTGTCGACGGCATTGCAACCCGCATAGACTGGCGGCCGACCAACGTTCACCTGCAATTCATCGATCTCTTGCGGGCAGAGGCCTGCCGCCGCGATCCGCGATCTGCCGCGACATCATTCATCCAGGGTCGAGCTGCCTGACGCTTCTTTCGCACGCTCGCCGTATGGAAAATCAACGCGCCGACTTTGGCTCGTCCGTTACATGAAAATCGAGGTTCATGAATGGCAAGAACTAGACCCGCACTGATCGTCGAAGACGATGTGTGGGCTCGCTTGATCGGAGTGATTCTCGATCCGACAACGTCGATGGAAAGATGGACCGCTTTCGCGGACTTCATGTCGCCCGACATGCCGGATTTTCGAACCTGGTGCGAGAAGGTCCGCAAAGAATCAGGATCGCTCTTCCCAAGCGATGTCAAGCTCGTCACCGACTCGCAGGATTTGCGCAACAATCTTGAAAACGCGGATGCGATAATCACAGAGACATTAAGGATCGGCAGCGAAGAGCTCGCGTTGGCCCCGCGCCTCAAGGCCGTTCATAAATACGGCGCCATGCTTCGCAATATTGACGTGGCTGCCTGCGCGGCACGCGGCGTAACGGTCTTAAGTGTCCGCCGCCGAGCGAACATTTCCTGCGCGGAGCATGCGTTTGCGCTGATGCTCATGCTGGCGAGGCGAATGGGAGAACTGAATGGGCTGATCAGCGTCGAGCAGCTTGCCGCTGGCGGACGCAAATATCTACCCTTCAATAGACGCCATACTCCGGGCGCCAATTGGGGTCGCTTCGCGGGACTGCGCAATCTGAACGGCAGCACCATCGGCATCGTCGGTCTTGGCGAGATTGGCAGGGAGATCGCGCTTCGCGCCGCGGCGTTTGGAATGCCCGCGCTCTATTTTCAACGAAACAGACTGTCAGGGGCCGATGAAGCTGATCTGAAGGTCAGTTATCGACCATTGGACCGGCTGCTGGCGGACTGCGATTGGCTTATTCCGCAACTTCCACTCGACGCTTCGACCCGGCACTTGATCAATCGCGAGCGGCTGGCGCTCATGAAGCCGGGCGCCTGCATCGTGAACGTGTCCCGCGCCGAGGTCATCGACCGCGAAGCTCTCCTCGCGGCGCTCCGATCCGGGCGCATGGGCGGCTTCGCGCTCGATTCTTTATACGAGGAGCCCGGCCGCGCCGATGACGAACTCCTCCAATTCAAGAACGTCGTTTTGACGCCCCACATGGCTGGCTCGCCGAGGTTCAACGGCTTGGATGACATCAAGGACGTCATCACAGCGTTGGCGCGTGTGCTTGCCGCGTAACAGTCTGAAGCTACCGCCGGCATGAGCAACGACGGGAGCGCGACGACAAGGCTGCGGATGCCGCTTTGTCCTTTACAGATAAAGAGTGTTCTTCAAACAGAAATGGTGGAGGACGCAGTTGCCCTCGAACCCGTCTCAGCATCCGGATTCTCTGCGAACAGGGAAATTTACAGGGAATTTCAACAAACGGGCGACGCTGCTCGCGATTCGGCGGCAAGAAGTCGTGATTTTCCGAGGCTTTAATCAAAAATTCCCTGCGCAGGTGAACAGGGAAATTTTTTCGCTAAACTGTAAATCGGCGTCGAAGCGGGACGCCGGACGGATCGATTCCAACGCGTTGAATTACTTGCGGAAACTGTTGGAGCAGTGGGGTCGCGA
>JBOHIU010000141.1:0-4676 GCA_050725855.1 Xanthobacteraceae bacterium
GCCTCGCCCAACCGCAATGTGCGGGAAAATAACGTCTACGGTTCGATGGTCTCGGTCGGCAGCCGCTCCGTGCGGACGTCGCAGAAGAAGGTGCAACAGGTCGGCGCCAGCGCGCGCACGCGCCTGATCGCCGCTGCTGCAGCGCGCTGGAATGTTCCAGCGACGGAATGCACGGCGGCGCTCAGCGTGATCACTCACAAACCATCGGGTCGCACGCTGCGCTATGGCGACGTGGCCCCCGATGCAGCGAAGATCACGCTCACCAAGGAGCCTGCGATCAAGACGCCGGCTCAGTTCACATTCATCCCGCGGGCGATGCCGCGCGTCGACGTGGTCCACAAGACCGACGGATCGGCCAAATTCGGCATCGATGCGCAGGTGCCGGGCATGGTCTTCGCCGCTATCACAGCCTGCCCGGTGCCGGGCGGCAAGCTCAAGAAGCTCGACGACTCGGTATTGTCCGGCGCGCCGGGCATCGTCCAGGTGGTCAAACTCAAGAATGCGGTGGCCGTAGTGGCGACCGGCAGCTTCTGGCGCGCCCACCGGGCGCTGTCGCGGCTGCATCCCGAATGGGATGTCGGCGCGGCGGGCAGCGTCGACAGCGAACAGCTTTCCAAGGAATACCGCGCGGCACTCAACGGACCCATGGTGACAGCGCGCAACGACGGCGATGTCGGCAAGGCGATGGGAGCGGGAGCGAAGACGATCGAGGCCGTCTACGAAACCCCGTATCTGTCGCATTCGCCGATGGAGCCGATGAATGCCACCGTGCATCTTCAGCCCGATCGGCTCGACGTCTGGCTTGGGACCCAGGCGCCGGACGGAGCGCTCAAGGCGGCGGCCAAGATCTCCGGTCTCAAGCCCGAGCAGGTTTATATTCATAACGGCTTCGTCGGTGGCGGCTTCGGCCGTCGCGATGCGAACGACGAGGTGGCGCAAGCGATCCAGATCGCCAAGGTCGTCAATCGGCCGATCAAGCTGGTGTGGACGCGCGAAGAAGATACCCGCCAAGACAAGTTCCGTCCGCACGCGGTGGTCGGCTTCAAGGCGGCGGTCGGATCCGACGGAATGCCGACCGCATGGTCGATGCGGGTCGCGACCTCTTCGATCTGGGCCTCGGTCGGCAGGCCGATGCCGGCCAACAAAGTCGAGCCGCAGGCGGTCGCGGGCTTGGCCGACAACGGTTACAACGTCCCGAACACCCACGTCGCAGCGGTGATCAAGAATACGCACCTGCCGGTGTGGTTCTGGCGCGCGCCCGGGGTGAACCAGCACGTCTTCGCCATCGAAGGCTTCCTCGACGAGATTGCAGCGGCAAATCATCTCGATCCTTATCAGATGCGGCGCAAGCTGCTTGCCGGAAAGCCCGATTGGCTCAAGGTGCTGGATACCGCCGCCGAGAAGGGCGATTGGGGCAAGCCGTTGCCGAAAGGCAGCGGCCGCGGCATCGCCATCTGTCAGTCCGACGACAGTCTGTGCGCGCAGGTCGCCGAGGTCACCGTCAAGACGAACGGCAAAGTGAAAGTCAACCGCGTGACCGTCGCACTTGACCCGCGTTATATGGTCAATCCGCAAACCATTGCCGAACAACTCGAGGGCAGCGTGATCTTCGGCCTGAGCGCCGCACTCTACGGCAAGATCACGATCAAGGACGGCGCTGCTGTGCAGGGCAACTTCGACACCTACCGAATGGTGCGCTTGGCGGAAGCGCCGAAGATCGACGTCCATCTCCTACCGAGCGGCGGCAAGGTCTGGGGCGGGATCGCCGAGGTGGCTACCGGGCCGATCAGCGCTGCGGTGGCGAACGCGATCTTCGCCGCCACCGGCAAGCGCCTTCGTTCACTGCCGGTCAGCGATCACGATCTGAGCGGGTCGGCCGCGTAGCCGCCGGCTGCTTCACATTCGGCAGCAGGGAGGCGGTTAGAGGGCTGCCTCCCGCCAATTCACAAAAGCCGCGGGGCGACGCCTGCTGGGGAAGGCAGAGGACGTGACGATAGTTTCAAGGATAATGTTCTGCGGGCTGCTTTTTCTGTTCGCAGGCGGGATGTCACGCGCGGACGAAAGCGCCGCTTCCCCCATGAGCCGCGGCGAATATCTGGCCCGCGCCGGCGACTGCGTTTCCTGCCACTCGGCCCCAGGCGGCAAGGCCTTCGCGGGCGGCCTCAAAATGGGTACGCCGCTCGGCAACATTTATTCGACCAACATCACTCCGGACCCGCAGACCGGCATCGGGAACTACAGCCTTGCGGATTTCGCTCGCGCCGTGCGGCAAGGCGCCGCCAAGGACGGCCATCACCTTTATCCCGCGATGCCTTATCCATCTTATGCCAAACTCACCGACGCGGATGTGGCGGCGCTCTATAATTTCTTCATGAAGCAGGTGCCGCCGGTCCATCAAGCGAATAAGCCTGATGAGATCCCGTCATATCTGAGCTTCCGCTGGCCGCTCGCGATCTGGAATCTCGTCTTTACCGCGAATGGCAGCTATGTCGACAAACCCGGCCACGACGCCACCTGGAATCGTGGCGCCTATCTGGTGCAGGGCCTGGGCCATTGCGGCGCCTGCCACACGACGCGCGGTGTTGCCTGGCAGGAAAAAGCGCTGGACGACGGCAGCCCGGAATATCTCTCCGGAGCGGAGCTCGACGCCTGGTACGCGCCTGACCTGCGCGGCGATGTCCGGACCGGTCTCGGTGGCTGGTCGAAAGATGACCTCGTTGCCTTTCTCAAGCACGGCCACAACCGCAACGGCACGGCGTTCGGCTCGATGATCGATGTGCTCAACAACTCTACGCCGTACATGTCTGACAGCGACATCAATGCCATCGCGGTCTATCTGAAATCGCTACCGGCGACGTCCAATCAGCAGGCGGTCGCCTACAACGATGCAACCACGACGGCACTGCGCGCTGGGCACGCAACGCAGCCTAGCGACTCCGTATACGCCGGAATGTGCGCGAACTGTCATGGACTCAATGGCAAGGGCTTCGCCCCGTATATACCTCCGCTTGCCGGCAACGCGGTGGTTCTCGAAAACGATCCCTCTTCGCTGATCAACCTGGTGCTGAACGCCTCGAACCCGCTTGTTGTCGAGGGCACGCCCGATTCCTATCGTATGCCGCAATTCCGGCTGCAGTATTCCGATCAGCAGATCGCCGACGTTCTCACGTTCATCCGCAACGGTTGGGGCAATCAGGCGCCGGCGGTCACGCCTCAGCAGGTTGCTCAATTACGGAAGACGACCGACCCAACAAGCGATCGAGTTATTATCCTAAAAATGCGGTAGCGGCGACGCCGATCCAAACGAGCTCGACGCCTTGTGCCTCGCGGGCATCGCCCGCTTCAAGCAGCCGAACGGTCATGTCTTCGTCGCCGCTCTGCGAAGATCAATTACGGCAAGATCCCGAAAACCGAACTGCGCCCCTGCGGCACGGCCGACCAGCGCTCCGCCGCTTCCAAGGAAAAACGCGCGTGTGCGCGATAACTGTCTGCATCGCTCATCTTTCGAACCACTGAGCGCAATTGTCCGGGAAGGATTAGATCACGAGAACTGTTTCGGAAAAGTTAGCTCGCCAGTCATTGACTAAAGCCGCCATGCCGAAGGCCTGCTAAAACATCGCGAACATTGCGCCGATCCGCTCGATGCAAGGGTTCGATGGGGCAACGGAAGCCAATAGAAGAAGCCCCGGGTGGTGCTTGTCCCAGGGCTTCTGACTTGGTTGCCAGTACGCAGTACCATCAAGGCTCACAACTGGTATCAACGGATGGTTACAATATCGTCAAGTTGCGGTTGCGCCCCTTGTTTGCAGCAATTCTCGGCGCGATTACTCCACTTGGGATTCTCCTTCAACGATCCGCGGAGCTTGCCCATTCGGGAGCAGCAGCATGATCAGCTGCGTTAGAGCCTAACCACGGGTGTCGAGCGACAATCCCATACTGAAAGCTTTCTGCCGGGTCGCGCCTTCGGTGCGCTTGAGCGCTTTTGCAATCTTGGACGCGGGCATTTTCTTCTTGGCCATGGACTTGAGGGTGCGGACCTGGTCGGCGGACCAACCCACCCGTTTGCGCTTCTTTGCCATAGGATGCTCCGACGTTAGACAGCGAGCTTCAGCTCTTTGGATGGCCGGAAGGCGACCTTTTTGCTTGCTTTGATCTTAATCGCTTCGCCGGTGGCTGGGTTGCGACCCATTCGGGCAGCGCGCTTCCTCACCTGCAAAATCCCAAGCCCAGCAATTCTGATGCGCTCGCCCTTTTTGAGGTGTTTGGTGATCAGCGCGATGAGGTCCCGCAGAAGGGCCTCACCCTGGCGCTTCGTCAAGCTGTGCTCCTCAGCCAGAGCCGCCGCAAGGTGCTTGCTCGTGACAGGTCGTGATTTGGCGGTGGTGGTTGCGATTTTAGCCTTGGCTGCCATCTGGGTTCTGCCTCTCTGTGTCGTATGACAGTCAGAGAACTGATGATTCGTCGGAAAAGGGAAGCGGAAATTCGCGCAAGGGGCCAGTTATCCCGTCCCAATATGGTGTTGCTGCTACCGGCAATAGAAAATACTCGCGCACGTGGCCGGTGCCCTTTCGATGACTTTTCCCTGCAAAAAATCAAATTAGGACACTACCAGCGCGCGAAATGTGGGCGAGTCGTTCGACAATTTTGGGAATCGGGACATGTTGCCCGATGCCGGA
>JBOHIU010000142.1:0-3941 GCA_050725855.1 Xanthobacteraceae bacterium
TCGCCATACCGTGCGTAGGTCTTGTCGCTCATCTCCATCGTTGGTCTCCGCTCGTTGGTCTCCGCTCGTTGGTCTTCGCTCGTTGGTCTTCGCTCGTTCGTCTCCGCATTGGCTCATGTTTTGTCGGCGTGACCCAATGCGACAAGTTCGCGTGTTGGGTCACGTCGTATTTCTGTTTGGTCCGCAACCGTCTCGGCAGACGTCGCGAAACAATTCATTTCTTTTCATCGTTGCCTCTTTACGTTTGCAGGTCGCGACCGCATGATTGGATCTCTCTTCTGAAACTGAAGGGGAATCAGCCATGCAGACATACGCAAGTGTTCAAGCTGAGCTTGAGGAACGTTTGGAGGAAGTCCGACATACGCTGTCGCGCGACGTAGCGGCGGCGATTTCCAAGCGTGATTGGGGCAAAAATCTGCGCGACCGGTATGACGTGGAAGCGCTGGTCGGAAAAATCCATGATTTCTGGCGCGAGCGCGGCTTTGTTGCTGAAATCCAGGCGGCGGGCGACGCTGCCCGGTCCGCCCAAACCGGCCGACGTGGCCGGCCGCGCAAGGCGCCCGATGCGCCTCAGGCCGATCAGGCCGCGGCGAGCGCCGCCAGCAAGAAGGCCGCGAAGGTCGCGGCGGACTAATGAGAATTGGCTTGCCAAATGTTGCACAATTATGCCACACATCCTGGGCGACGGGGCGAGCTTAATTAGCTAGATCAATAGGTTAGCGACTGGCGCGCTTTAGGTTCGAATCCTAGTTCCCCTGCCACGGTCGGGAAACTCTCCAACGCGTGTACGGAAGCGCTGCTGATTTGATCGAACAAGCTTCCAGATAATTCGCAACGGCCGCCCGCGTGCGGCCGTTCCTCGCTCTCGAGATCGGACCCAGTGTTTCACTATACGAGATCGCCACACAGGCCTCGAGGCTACTCGTAGTCGAGGTCATTGAGCTTCGTCGCACATCCGGTGTGGTCATTCAAGGGAGTGGCGTGATTGAGTTTGCCAACAATTTTCTGAATGGCGGTTCAAATGTGGGTTCCGATGGATTCGTGACCGCGAACGGAATTACGGGATACAACATCCACGACAATTTCATCCAAAAAGCTCGACACCGGCGGCGATAATCTCGCGACAAGAGACGATCCTGACAGCCCTCCAGCCGCCGGCTGTTTCGTGGCGTTGCCTTCGTTTGTTGAATCGCCATCGGTCCATTCACCACTCCGTCCGCTGCCGGCAGGCACCCGTGGCTCGGCGGGGTTGTAGACCTTGTCGATCGCGTCGATGTATGATCCATCGATCTTCAGCGCTTGAAAAACCGCGAAAGGGCTGAGACCCATGTTCATCGCGGTGTCGGCTAGAAATAGCCGGCACGCGGCGGCTCGAATGTCGCTTGGTGCGTGCAGACCGCTATGCGCAAGGTGGATATGGGCGAGGCAATCGTCGCCGCGCCGCCAACATTTTTCGGCGCGTTCGATGTTACCCAGAACCGTGGGCGTTACCGCCTCACCGTAGGCCGCAGACAACAATGCCAGGATCCGCGCTTCCTGACCTCGCAGGGTTTGCAACCGGCGCGCCCCGTCTGACCGAAGCAGGATAGTGCCGGCTCCCAGCGAAAACATCATACTCGGCTGTATAGGCGTAGCGCGCTCGCGCGTGCGCCACGCCTCGCGCAACCGTTTGCCGAGCACGCGTCTCCTCCCGGCCGGATGTGAAACACCGGCATGTCCGCGCGCCTCCGGCGCAGTCGGAAATCCGCAGATGCCGACCAGGTCACCGCTAATTTCTCGCGGCCACACTTTCGCTCGCTTCGGACCGCATTGATTCCGCGCGGCGAGAAAGATCACCGAAAACGTCGGCCGGGGCTTGGGCATTCATGAGCGACAGCGGTTCCTTTCTTGAAGTCATTAACCGCGTTTGCGGTCAATTCGCCGCCGCGTTGCAGCATTCGCAATGGCAGATTTACGCGACGATCGCGGTCGTCGTCGCCTTAACCGTGCTTTTGTTCCCGCCGAAGAACGACCCGGATCAAATTTGATCGACCCCCCGCACCGGAACCACACCGCCCGGTCGTGAGTTGTCTGCCCGACACCTGATAGGGAGCGTGCAGATGTTGAGCCTTGTGGTTTCGCTGTTGATCATCGCGCTGATCGCCGCCATTCTCGGATTTGGCGGCATCGCCGGCGCCGCGGTGGGCATCGCCAAGATCGTGTTTTTCGTCGCCATCGTATTGTTCCTGATCTCGCTTTTGGCGGGCGGTCTACGCGGCGGATTCGGACGACGGCGCTTGTAGTGAGTTACGTTCGCGCCGATTATCCGATCAGCGGAGCGGCCATCGCGGCCGCTCCGTTCATGCTGGGCACCAGCCGTATCCCCTCCCCTGCCTTTGCGTCGATCAGCACCAACGGCGCCGGAGCCACGCGATTGCGACCTTCGGTCTTGGCGCGATAGAGGGCGCGGTCCGCGATCGCCAGCAACGTGGAAAGCTCGCGGCCTGCCTCGCTCGCCATGGCGACGCCGACGCTGACGGTCGTTGTCAGTCCGGCGAAAGCGACGTTGGCGAATTGACCGCGCACCTGTTCCGCCACTTGTAGCGCGGTAGCCATCGGCGCATCAGCCAAAAGGCAAGCAAATTCCTCACCACCCAGCCGTGCGAACAGATCGCCAGGCCGAATGATTGCCGCAACAAGGCCGGCAAAGGATTGCAGCACCCGGTCGCCGCCTTGATGCCCGACCGTATCGTTGACTTGCTTGAAGCGATCGAGATCGAACAGAAGCAGCGCCGCGGGCCGCCGATCGGCGACGGTCCGGTCGAGCAGCCGGGTACCGGATTCGAAAAAGGCGCGGCGATTGGCGACGCCGGTGAGAGCATCGGTGTGCGCAGATTTCCTTTGCAAGAGCTCGGCGCGCTCCTTCGCCATGCTCACGCGCAGGAACGCCAGACAGAAGAAGGCAAAAAGCGACTCAAACGCGATGACGAAAACGCCGAACCGGTGCGACCGGTCGGCGATCGCCATCAGCGCCATCGCGCCGGCAAAAGGGGCGCGGGCCAGCAGAAATCCACAATGGGTGACGATAACAGCCAGGGTCGGCCAGCGCGAAATCAGCTCGCGGTCGCGCGCATGCCATACTTCGCGCGCGCCGAGCAGCCCATAGCTTGCGAGAATGACGCTGACCAGGAACACGCGCGCCTGGTTGGACTGGTAGACGATCGGAAAATGGCAGGCCGCGATCCACAGTGCCGCGCCGGCAAAAACGAGCGGAATGTGGATTGGCCGGCCCTCAAAGCTGCGCGCACCAGCCCACATCGTGCCATAGGCGCAACAAATCAGTGTGTTGCCGCCACAGATCGCCAGGAAAGGCGCAATCGGCGCGCCCAGTGCCAACAACGCCGCCCCGGCGGCGCCGACGATGTAGGCTAATCCCCACAGTGCCAACGCAGGTTCGCTGCGATTCTGCAGCCAGGAAAACAGCAGTAACAGGCCTCCGGTCAGGACGATGAAAACCGCCACCACGCACAACGTCGGCAGATCGAAGGCAAAATGAGAACTCGCAAAAATCGGCAACGCACATCCCCAGCGCCCTCTGATCGGGCGTAGGCATTTCTATCGAAAAATGCTGGCAATCTGTTTGCGCCATTTCATAAAATTCTATGCAATGGAACCCGCAGACGTTCTGTTAACCGTGGCCATGGCGATTCAATGCAGGTGCGAGAGCGCGACCGAGACCGCCCATTTAATGGCGGCTTCGACCACCCATCCCACCAGAACCACTGCCGCAAAACCGACCGAGGCCCATGTCGCCAGCCGCGAGCGCGACAACGCCAGCGCGGCGACCGTCGGCCGGATAGTCTCCACCGCGGCGGCGTGCTCATCGAGCTTTTGCCCCAAATCGCGGAGCGCTGCGCTGGTATCGGCGTGGCGCCGCTCCTGCAACTTTCTACTCTCGTCCA
>JBOHIU010000143.1:0-40477 GCA_050725855.1 Xanthobacteraceae bacterium
ACCTGCCTGAACAGAGTCGGATCCGCCTTGCTGTAGGTGTACGGCAGCACGTTGCAGCTATCGCGCAACAGGTCGAAATAGCTATTGCGGTTGAGGGCGGGACTGCCATTCTGTTGGGTCACGGCGATCCATTGCTGAAAATCGGCTTGCTTCACGGCCTGCACCGTGAAGTGCATGCCTGAGAATCCGTCACCGCTGAATTGAGCGGACATGCCGTAATAGCGTCCGGGATGACGGGCTTCCAGATAAAGCTGCGACCGCATGCCGTTCATCGTAGCAATCATGCTGCCCAGCTGCGGCACGAAAAACTGGTTCATGACGGTGGCCGAGGTGAGATAGAAGTGCACTTGCACGCCGGCGGGGATCACCAGCTCGTTCACGGCGGCGATGCGTTGCTGCGGGTAGATGAACAGCCATTTCCAATCGAGCGAGATCACCTGTATTTCGAGCGGCGGATCATTCGCTTTCGAGGCCATTGGCGTAAAAGGATCGAGTTCGTGCGAACCGATCCAGGTCAAGCCGCTGAGAAACATGATCACTAGAATTGGAATCGACCAGACGATGATCTCGATCCGGCCCGAATAGACGAAATCCGGCCGATAGCGCGCCCGCGAGTTGGAGGCCCGAAACCACCAAGCAATGCCGAGAAGCGCCCCGATGGTGGGCACCACGATGACCGACATGATGGCGACGGCGTTGAGCAGAATCTGAGAATCCGCATCGCCGATGGGGCCAGCCGGCTGCAAAACGCCGCGCCCGCAGCCGCCGAGCGCGGAGGCGCAAAGCACCACCAAGCCTGTTCGCCCAGCATTACGCAGCAGTCCGCCGCGGCGAGAGCTTTGCCGCGCATCGGTTACGGATTTTCGCATCACCGCCCTTTCGGGGAGACGCCGAAAGAGCGCTCAGGCACGAGCGCTCCGGCAGGCCGTCGTTGGCGCTGCATCAATCGCTCGTCGCGGCCGAAGTTCCGCGCCAGATGCTGGCGCGTAATGTCTCACTCCAAGCTGCGCGGTGTCGTAAACCGGACTCAGGGCCGAGCGGTCACGTCCACGGCATGAGCGAAGCGTGGATGACGTCCGGCACGCCTTCGCCGCCGACGGACTTGATCGCGAGGTCCACGTCCTTGAGGCCGAAGCGATGAGTGGTGATCAGCTCCAGCGGAAAGCGCTTTGAGGCAAGCTGGGCCAACGCGAGTTCGCAGGCCTTGTAACTGTGCCCGCGCGCGCTCTTCATGGTGATGAATTTCACCGTGAATTTTTCCAGCGGGAAATTCGGGAATTGAGCCATCTCGCCCTGCGCCACGATAACTCCGCCTTTGCGCTTGAGCGCCTCGATGCCGAGCAGGATCGGAATGGTGCCGGCGCCCGCGGTGCAGTCGAGGGCGACGTCGACGCCCTTGCCGCCGGTGATTTCCATGATGCGAGCGAGCGGGTCCTCTTTCTGCACGTCGATGACGTGGTCGGCGCCGAGTTTTTTCGCCACTTCGATGCGCGCGCGATCCTTCGATGTGCCGGTGACGATGATCAGCGAAGCGCCCGCCTGCCTGCAAATCACGGTCTGCGACAAGCCCTGTTGGCCGGGCCCCTGAATGAGCACGGTGGAATTGTAGCCGACGCCGCCGTCAAACAGCGACCATTCGACCCCGTTGGCCATCGGCGTCACCAATCCGGCAAGCTCCGCCGACACGCCCTTGGGCACGCGATGCACCACGGCATTCCACGGCAGATAGACGTACTGAGCAAATCCGCCCCACAAATGCGGCGCTCTTTCGGCGGAGGTGTAGCCGTAGCGAATGGCGTCGGGGTTGGTGCGCCAATTGGTGTTCTCGCAATGGCGGTATTGGCCGGCGTGGCACCATTCGCACTTGCCGCACATGACATAGTGCTCGACGAAGACGAGATCGCCCTCCTTGAAGCCCTTGCGGCGGGTGAAATCGCGGCCGGCCTTGGCGATCACGCCGATATTCTCGTGCCCCATGATGGTCGGCGCGTTGCTCGGCGGGTGCTTATAGAGCTTGACGTCGGTGCCGCAGATGCCGCCCACTTCCATCTTCATCAGCGCCGAGTCCTCGGAGACATCGGGCATCGGATATTCGCGGATTTCGGTCTTGCTCGGCCCCGTGCGCACCGCTGCTAATACCTTCTCGGCCACTTCAAATCCTTTCCGACGTCATGCCCGGCCTTGTGCCGGGTATCCACGACTTAATACCTTAGGGAGCAAGATAAAGGCGTGGATGGCCGGGACAAGCCCGGCCATGACGGTTAGGTGCCATGCTTCGCTTCACCAAGCAACGTCCTGAGCACGGCGCGGCGCTCGACCGCGTGCGCGAATGCACGCAAACGCATTTTGGGCTCGCCGAGGATGAAACGGTGATGGTGTCGGAAGTCGCCTGCGCGGTCCCAGGCTGTCCGCCGATCGAAACCCACATCGTGTTCTGGACCGATCAGGGCCGGCATCACTTCAAAATCTTCAAGCCTCTTGCCGACGTGATCGAAGACGACCTGCCGCCGGCGTTCATGAAGAACGCGCTGACGTGGATCGAAGGCGCCGAGTGCAGTTGCTGTTGATTTTTGCGCAGGGTGGGCATCGCGCCCACCCTACGTCAGCCCCGCCGCCTTGAGCGCGTCGGCTTGACGCTTGGCGACGCGATCGATCGAGAAGCGCTCGATCGCCTCGTTGAACAGCCGATAGAAATTCAGCTCCGCACGCAGGTGCAGGAACACGGCGCCCAGCCCGACTGCAGCGCGATCCATGAAGACGAATTCGCGCGGCACCTTGACCGGGCCCTTTTGCTTGAGGGCCTGATGCACGCGGAAAGCTTCGCGGCGGCCGTATTCACCGGGCGCGACGCCGTCGGCGATGCTCCGCACGCGATCGTCGAGCAGCGGCCCATAGATGAAACGCGCCCAGATGTTGAGGGTGTCGATGAGATCGCGCGACAGTCCGCGAAAGCCCCACGTCTCGTAGGCATGGACAATGAGATCGTCTTCGCCGTGGAGGAGCCCGTGGTAGAGGTCGACGACGCCCTGAACGAATTTCGGCGCGAAGATGCGGATGCAGCCGTAATCGAGCAGATTGATGCCGGCCGGCCCGTAGGGTGTCTTGCGCGGACCGTCTTGTTCCGCTCCGAAGACCGTGTAGTTGCCCAGATGCGGGTCGCCATGGATGACGCCGAAGCGGCTGAACGGAAACCACCACGCCGTGAACATCGCGGTCGCTAACACGTTGCGGACTGCGAGCGGATCGCCTCTGTGCGCCAGCATGCGCGTGCCGTCGAGCCAATCGAGCGTGAGCAAGCGGCCGGTGGAAAGCTCGGGCCACGGGCGTGGCACGCGAACGCTCTCGACGCCGTCGAGCACGAGCCGGTAGAGCGCGACATGCTTGGCCTCGCGATAATAATCGAGTTCCTCGCGCACGCGCTCGCCGATCTCCTTGCCGACCTCGCTGGTGTCGATCGCCGTATCGAGGCGGCGCCGGATCGCGAGCAGCCATTGCAGTTGCACCAGATCGGCTTCGACCGCCGACTGCATGTCGGGATATTGCAGCTTGCAGGCAAGCTCCTGTCCGTCCAGCGAACGGGCGCGATGCACCTGCCCGAGCGACGCGGCGGCCGCGGGCTGATGCTCGAAGCTGCCGAATTTTTGTTCCCAATCGCGGCCCAGTTCCGCCATCATGCGCCGCTTGACGAAAGCCCAGCCCATGGGCGGAGCTTCGCTCTGCAGCTTCTGCAGTTCGGTCGCGTATTCGGACGGCAACAAGTCCGGGATGGTCGCCATCAATTGCGCGACCTTCATCAGCGGGCCTTTCAGCCTGCCGAGCGCCGACGACAGCGCCAGCGCGTCGCCGGCGCGATCCGGACTGCCACCGAGCATCCGCCGCCCGGCATAGCGCGCCGCCACGCCGCCGACACCGGCGCCAACGCGGGCATAGCGCGCGGCACGGGCGGAGAAGCGGTTCTTTTCGGCGTCCGATTTCTCGTTTTTTGACATTACTTCTTCGGCCAGTTATCGCGAATCCAGCGCGCGAGGCCCGTTTCGTCAATCTCGCCCGCTGTCCAGCGTTGTGCGATAGCGGACCATAATATCCTCGACGATAGCATCGAAGCGCTCACGACGCCCAGTCTTCGCGTCTGAGGGCAATTCCCAAATCGCACCAGACTTTACAAAACGCGCCTTGCGCACGCGTCCTCTCCTCTTCTCGCCGCGTCGTCCTCGCGCGATCCGAAATCCACGCTCAGTGAGAATGTCTCCAATCAAAGCCCCGATGATTGGATAGCGTGATTTCTTGTGGCCTCATCGAAGCCTTCAAGCAGGAGCTCTAAATCCCATACGACCGCTTGTACTGCGGGCAGTTCAATCCGGCTGAGCAGCTCATACTGCTGAACCAATTCCGGCCGGGTCAAAATCTCCCTTATTGGTGCAGCTTCCGGACGCTCAAAAAACGCCGCATGGGTGCGATTCATGATCGTTTGCCTCCAAACCTGTCCCTCGAATAGGTAGGAATACCCACACGTCGTCTCAACGTAGCAGATCGCAACGTCGCGAATTATAGCGCATCAAGATCGGTAATCATCCGCTCGATCACCGACAGCCCGCCCTGCCAGAAGGCGGGATTGCGCGCGTCAAGACCAAACGGCGCGAGAAGTTCGGAATAATGCTTGGTACCGCCGGCGGCGAGCATGGCGAGATAGCGCTCGGCGAAACCCTCGCTGGCGTGCTCGTAGACCGAGTAGAGCGAGTTCACCAGGCAATCGCCGAACGCATAGGCATAAACATAGAACGGCGAGTGGATGAAGTGCGGAATGTAGACCCAGAACGTCTCGTAGCCGGGCTTGAGTTCGATCGCCGGGCCAAGGCTCTCGCGTTGAACCTCGAGCCATAGCTCGCCGATCCTTTGCGCGGTCAATTCACCGTTCTTCCGTTCGGTATGGACCGCGCGTTCGAACGTATAAAATGCGATCTGCCGCACCACGGTGTTGATCATGTCCTCGACCTTGGCGGCGAGCATCGCCTTGCGCCGCCTCTTGTCCGAGGTTCCGGCAAGAAGCTTCCTGAAGGTCAGCATCTCGCCGAACACACTCGCGGTCTCGGCGAGTGTCAAAGGTGTCGGCGCCATCAGCGCCCCGTTGGGCGCGGCAAGCACCTGATGAACGCCATGACCCAATTCGTGCGCGAGCGTCATCACGTCACGCGGCTTGCCTTGGTAGTTGAGCAGCACATAGGGATGCGCCGACGGCACCGTCGGGTGCGCGAAAGCCCCCGGGGCTTTGCCCTGCCGCACCGGTGCGTCGATCCAGCGGCTTTCAAAAAACCGCTCCGCGATCGCCGCCATTTTCGGCGAGAATGCGCCATAGGCGGTGAGCACCGTGGCTCTGGCCTCGGTCCAACTCACGGCGCGCTGCTGCACCTGCGGTAGCGGAGCGTTGCGGTCCCAGTACGGCAGCCGCTTTTTGCCAAACCATTTCGCCTTGAGCGCATAATAGCGATGCGAAAGCCGCGGATAGGCGGCGCGAACCGCTGCCACCAACGCGTCGACCACCTCACGCTCGACCCTGTTGTCGAGATGCCGCGCGTCGGCGACATCGGCAAAGCCGCGCCAGCGATCGGAGATTTCCTTGTCCTTGGCGAGCGTGTTGGAGATGAGCGCGAACTGCTGCACGTTTTGCTCAAAGGTCTTCGCCAGCGCCGCCGCAGCCGCCTTGCGCTTTGCCGCCGAGCGATCCTGAAGCAGATTGAGCGTCGGCTCGATCGGCAGTGTCTTTCCAGCGACCTTGAAGCGCAGATCGCCGATGGTCTGATCGAATAACCTGTTCCAGGCCGAATAGGCCGTGACCGACTTCTCGTGGAAAAGCTGCTCGATTCGATCTTCGAGTTGATAGGGCTTGTAGCGGCGGACGTCCTCAAGCCACGGCCGGTAATGGCCGAGCGCGGGATCGATCATCGCCGCATCGAGCAGAGCATCATCGACGCGATTGAGCTCAAGCGTGAAAAACAGAAGGTGCGTGGAGGCTGAGGTCAATCGCTCCTGTACGTCGCCATAAAATTTCGTGCGCACCGGATCGATCGTGTCGCCGGCGTGCACCAGCCCGGCGTAGGAACCGAGCCGCCCCATCAGATCGTCGACCTCCTCGTAGCGACGCACCGCTGCGGCGAGCGCCGCGCCGGCATCCGGCGCACGCGCCATTTCGGCAAGCTTGCCTTTGTAGGTTTCCTCGAAAGCCGCACATTCGGCATCGACGCGATCAAGATCGCGCTTGATCGCCGGATCGCCCAGACCCGAATAGAGGTCGGCGAGATTCCACTCCGGCAGCGCGCCGAGCCGCGCGGAAGTGCTTTGGCTCGGCCGCTTCGCGACGGCAAGCTTTTTATGCTTCTTTTGCAAAGGAGACATGCGCCTTGCTACCCTCATCGGCTTTATGTGGGTGACCCCGCCGGTTGCGGCAATGCCGCCGATTGCGTTGATGGCCGCGAATCGATTTACTGTGCTTGAGGATGGGGAGAACGCTTGTTGGGGCATCGCATACATTTGGATTGACCGATAAGCCGTGAAAGAGGCAGAGGTTCTCGATTTCGTACGCACTTCACTCGGTTCGGTGTGGGCCCTGGAAGTTCTTTCGCTTGTGCGCCGCGAGCCCCGGCGGGTGTGGCGGTATGGCGAACTGGAACGCGAGTTGCGCAGCAGCCCCGCCGCCATCGCCGGCGCGTCGGAACTGCTGGAGCGCGCGGGACTGGTTGCCGCCCTGGACGATTACGCCTGCCGCTATGAGCCGAGCACCCCGGCCCTCGACGAGATCGGCGAACTCGTGCAGAAAATCTACGCGACCAAGCCGGCCACCGTGATCGGCGCGATCTTCGAAGGTTCCGACGAAAAGCTGCGGACATTCGCCGCCGCATTCAAGTTCAAGAAATGAGGAACTTTGCGATGCTAACACTGGTCACCGCGCGAGGCGTACCGGCGCTGGCGACGACGGTCTATGCCCTTTGCTTTCTCACCAGCCTTGTGTGCAGTTGGCTCCTGGTCAGAAGCTTCCGTCTCAACCGGACCCGGTTGCTGCTTTGGAGCGCGGCATGCTTCGTGCTGCTCGCGGTCGATAACCTCCTGGTCGTGATCGATCTCGTGGTTCTGGGGCCGGCGATCGACCTCAGTCCGGTTCGTCTCGCCGTAATGCTTGCGGCCGTCTCTACCCTGTTGTTCGGCTTCGTCTGGGAAGTCGATTAGGAACCGCGCGATGAGTGCCTTCTTCTACGGCATGGTGACAATGGGCTTCATCTTCGCCGGTTTGTTTTTTCTCAGGTTCTGGCGGCGCACCAGGGAGGGCCTGTTTGTCGTCTTCGCGCTAGCGTTCTGGCTGCTCGCGCTCAATCAGATCTTTCTCGCAACCGCGGGAAGCGAAAATCCCTTGTTGAGCTGGGAATTTTTGCCCAGTCTCGGCGCTTTCGGATTGTTGATCCTGGCAATCCTGATCAAGAATTTTGATCGCTCGGGCAAATGACTGCGAAAGAGCCGCGTGCGAGACGTATGTAAAGCTTTTGTTTGGCCGCACCTCCCAGTTAACACGCTCTTAAGCCTCCTCGGCCACATTGCCCCGAAACGGGACAAGGCGGCTATGCCGTGCCGGCGCGAGGAATACAGGAATGGTCGTTCTCATCGTCGACGACGATCCGGTGCAGTGCCGATTGCTGGAAGCGACGCTGCAGAAACTCGGCTACGAAACCGTGGTGCGCAACAATGGCGATGCGGCGCTGGCCTTGCTCACCGGAGCCGATAGCGGGCGAATCGATTGTCTGATCCTCGACCTCGTCATGCCCAACCTCGACGGGCTCGGCGTCTTATCGCGGCTGCGTCAGGTCAACATCAAAGTCCCCGTGATCGTACAAACCGCGCATGGTGGAATCGACAACGTCGTCTCGGCGATGCGTGCCGGGGCGGTGGATTTCGTGGTCAAACCGGTCGGCATTGAGCGGCTGCAGGTGAGCCTGCGCAACGCGCTCAACACCAGCGCGCTCGAAGACGAACTCCAGCGCCTCAAAAACAGCCGCGCCGGCACGCTGGTTTTCAAGGACATCATCACCAACAGCGCCAACATGCGATCGGTCATCCGCATGGCGGAAAAAACGGCGACCTCGACGATTCCGGTGCTGATTGCCGGCGAATCCGGCGTCGGCAAGGAATTGATCGCCCGCGCCATCCACGGCTCCGGCGAGCGGCGGACCAAGCCGTTTGTCGCGGTCAATTGCGGCGCCATGCCGGAAACCCTCATCGAGTCCATCCTGTTCGGCCACGAGAAGGGCTCATTCACCGGCGCCACGGAACGTCACACCGGCAAATTCGTCGAAGCCTCGGGCGGCACACTCTTTCTCGATGAGATCGGCGAATTGCCGCCGCCTGCGCAGGTCAAGCTGCTGCGCGCCATCCAGGAGGGCGAGGTCGAGCCGGTCGGCGCGCGCCGAGCCGTCAAGGTCGACGTCCGCATCATCTCCGCCACCAACCGCGATCTGATCGCCGATGTGAGAAACGGCCGCTTTCGCGAGGACCTGTTCTACCGCCTGCACGTATTTCCGATTACCGTGCCGCCGTTGCGCGAGCGAACCGCTGACATCCCAACGCTGGCGCAACATTTTTTGGCGCGATTTTCCGCCGAAGAGGGAAAGCGTGTCCGCCTGATCACCCCCGAGGCGTTGCACCTCCTCGCTACGTTCCCCTGGCCCGGCAATATCCGGCAACTGGAGAATGCCGTCTTCCGGGCCGTGGTCCTGGCGGAGGCCGACAGCATTGGGCTTGGAGAGTTCCCGCAGATCGCCACGCAGCTTTCGCAGGGCCTCTCGGTGCAAAGCGCAGCGCAACCGACATTGCCGTCCGGACGACAAATGCCGAATGCGGAGACGTTCGCCACGCCCTTGGCTTCCGGCGGCAACGAACCTGCCCCATTTGCACACATGATCGCCGACGAGCCGCCACTCTCCCCCGCGGAGCCCCACGTCCCGCTCGACACGCTCCCGCTGCTCGATGCGGCCGGCGAGATTCGGCCTATCGAAGATATCGAGGCCGAACTCATCCGTTACGCCATCACGCATTATCGCGGACAGATGTCCGAAGTGGCGCGCCGATTGCGAATCGGCCGATCTACCCTTTATCGCAAGCTTGAGGCGCTCGGAATGGACGGAGAGCGCCAGGACTCGGAGATGGGGCCGTTGCCGTAGAGCGACAGCCGCGGAAAATCGACTGAGGTGCCGATAAATTGAGCGTCCTGCAGAGGACATTGTGGGCTAACCTCGCATAAGGTGAGCACGGGTGTAGGGCTTCCATCGCAGCAAAGACATGATCGGGGACCAAGTTCCCAAGGTCGAGCTTTGCGCCTTGCCGCTGCCCGGCGCACCGTGGGGCAGAGACATTGAGGAGAATCGCAATGCCGGCCGTCCGCTTGAATGGGTTTCTTGCCTCAACTGCCGTTGCGCTGTTGCTGTCGGCCGGCGGCGCATTCGCCCAACCAGCGACGACGCCGGGCGGTGCAGCGACCTTGCCGAAAAGCGCGGCGCCCGCCAGCGCCGTGGTAAACTCCCCCGCTCAAGTGACGACCGTTACGCCGGCTGCCTCCCCGGCACCGCTGCCCGCTACCGCCGCTACCGTCCCGCAAACCGCCAGTCCCGGTGCATCACCGATACCCGCAGCCGCGAATTCGTCGCTGCCGTCTGTGACACCTGCACTCCCGGCAGTCGCCGCATCGACCGATAAAGCAACTCCGAAGGCGAGCCCCGCCACCGCGACCCCCACACCTGCCGCCAGTGTAGCTCCGCCCCCAGCGCCGGCGCCCACGATGGCGGATCAGATCGGCGACCAGCTCCGCCAGCTCTCCAGCGGCAAATTCGATCGCGTTCTCGGCGGCAAGGCCAAGCGCAGCTCGATCGAGGCCTTCTATTCCGGCCGCTCTTACGCGCCGCTGTGGATTACCGATGGCCACGTCAATGACCGCGCTATCGCGGCGACCGGCTATCTCGCTCATGTCGGTACCGACGGGCTCAATCCAGCCGACTATCCGGTACCGGATTTCAAGTCGCTGACCGACCCGCAAGCGCTGGCCGAAGCCGAACTGAAGTTCGACGCGTCGGTCATCACCTACGCGCGACACGCCTCGATCGGGCGAGTCGCCTGGTCGCGCGTGGACCCCAACATCGAGTACGATACCAAGGCGCCGGACCCGGCCAGCGTTCTTGCCACAGTGGCCGACGCCAAGGATGTCGCCGCCGCGCTGGATGCCTATGAGCCCCATGCGGCCGGTTACCTGGCGCTCAAGGCGAAGCTTGCCGAAATCCGCGCCGGCAATAAGGACACGCTCACCCCTTCGATCCCCGGCGGACCGGTGGTCAGAATCGGCCAGAAAGACGCGCGTGTTCCGGCCTTACGCGAGAAGCTCGGCGTCGCCGGGGACGGCGACATCTACGACAAGGCTGTCGCCGAGGCGGTCAAAGCGTTTCAGAAGGAGCACGGTCTCAGGCAGACCGGCACGCTGACGGGACCGACGCTGGAAGCGATTAATGGCCCGAAGCCGACGCACGTGGTCGACACCATTCTCGCCAATATGGAACGCTGGCGCTGGATGCCGCATGACCTCGGCAAGGCTTACGTGATGATCAACCTGCCGGACTTCACCGCCAGCGTTTACAACGACGGCAAGCGGGTCTGGAAGACGAAGATCGTGATCGGCAAGCCCGACATGCCGACCCCGATCATGAGCCAGATGATGAAATTCATCACCGTCAACCCGATTTGGCACGTGCCGCCGTCAATCATCAATCGGGAGTATCTGCCGGCCATGGCGCAGGATCCGACCGTGATGCAGCGGATGGGCTTGGTGGTTGAACGTGACTCCTCGGGAAGAGTGACCGGCATATACCAGCCGCCCGGCGACAATAATGCGGAGGGGCGTCTTCGTTTCAACTTCCCCAACAAGTTCCTGGTGTATCAGCACGACACGCCGGACAAATACATGTTCAAATACGCCAAGCGCGCATTCAGCCATGGCTGTATGCGCACCCAGGACCCGGTCAAATACGCCGAAGTACTGCTCTCGATCGTGCGGCCGAACGACGGCTACACCGAGGAGCGGATCAAAAAGATGTTCGGGCCCAGCGAAATCAATATCGCATTTCCGACCTACATTCCGATCCACGTCACCTACCAGACCGCCTTCGTCGACCAACATGGCAAGCTGCAGCTTCGCGATGATATCTATGGGCGCGACCGGCAGCTTCTTGCCATTCTACATAATCCGCAGGAAATGAAGATTGCCGACATCCCCGTCGAGCATCAGATCTCAGCCGTGCACCGCGAAATCCTTAACACGGCCGATAACCTTCCGACCGCGGCCCGCGGTTGGAGCGGTCAGAGTGGCGGCCCGCTGGGCTTTTTCCAACAATTGTTCAGCGGCTTCGCCTCACCCCCTCCACCCCCGCCGCGGGCGGTCGTTCGCCAGAGGATGAGCCGCACGTATTCGCGGCACAGCTATCGCGCCGAATAACGAGTCGGCCGGCCTGCGAGCGGCCGGCCCACAAGCACCGGTCTTCATCTCTGCCCTGGTCGCCCCGGCGGGCCATCCCGCCAGGAGGCCGTCCGGCGGGCGGAACCGGCCCGATTTTGCCACACTGGACCTTTAGCCCTGTTCGCGTCGGGGGTTGGGTAACTGTCTCATCGCGTTGCCCTTCCCAAACAATGCCATGCGTTAGCAGGCCCCGAAGCGGCGATCCGCCGGCCGGGCTTGTTGAACGCGTTAACGCGAGATCGCCAGTGCCCCTCGGTATTGCGCGTGCCAAAACCTGTCGATTAGTGCGGCGGTTCAGAAGTCCGCATCATTCTTACGGCGTGGCTCGTCATGCGGACTTCTGAACCAAAGCCACACTATATCAATAACTTGCTAGTGTTCTTTCGATTCCGAAGTTCGCAAACGAGAGGGCCGCATAATGATGCGAACTTCGGAATCGGGACACCAGCCGCATCGCGCGCGGGTTATTCGTGCGGTCTCGCACTTCTCATCGTGCTGTTCGGTTGCAGAGGCTTACAGACCGCGATCGCCGACGACGATACGGCGGCGCTGTACCAAAACGCTCTTTATACATCGCCCGCCGGATCGGCCCCGCGCCTCATCCAGGCTGAAACACGCCTGCCGCAGCCGCCACCGGCGACAACGATCGCGGTGAAGCGCGGCGCCAACCAGATCGCCTCAATGATCGTGACGGCCGGCCCGCAAGTCTCCGCGACCGCCGCGCCGGACGCGCGGATCGACGATCCATGGCTCGATGCGGTGATGATCTCGCCGAGCGTGCGCAATTATCTTACGGCGATTGCGCTCGGCGACCAGGACTACAGCGCGCTGGCAGCATTGGTCGAGAAGCCGGCGCGTGCGGTGATAATGACATTTGGGCCCGAGCCGAATCCCGGCATGACCTATGATCATTTCAGCGGCAGCGCCATCGTGTTTCTGCCGGCCGTGACCTACGCTGCGCCGACCCACACTGCCTCGCTGCGCTGAAATTCCGATCAGGTCCAGTTCCACTTATCCAGCGTTCTATGGGTATTCGTGCCGTGGCGTCCGGGACATGATCTGATCCTTACAGCATCCCCAGCGCATGCAGGTAGGTCTCCAGGATCGCCTCCTGTTCCTTGCGTTCGTTGACGTCCTGCTTGCGCAGCCGCACCACGGCTCGCAGCGCCTTGACATCGTAGCCGCTGACCTTCGCCTCGCCGTAGACGTCGCGAATGTCGTCGGCGATCGCCTTCTTTTCTTCTTCGAGCCGCTCGACCCGCTCGACGAAAGCCTTGAGCTGATCCTTGGCGAAACGGTGAGCGGGCGTGTCGTCGGTGACGGCGGCATTGGCCATCGGGTACTCCTCGCGGGGACGTGGCATGATCCCGACCGCCGGAAGCGGCCCTCGGAAGAGATCATGCGCCGTTAAAAAAATCACCGCGAGCTTTCGGAATTGCCGCCCGTCAGGTCAAGCCGGCAGCGGGCTCATCCACACCAACACACAGGCGAAGATGAAAATGCGCCAGCTTCAGTGCTTTTGACTTGCTTGTGCCTTTTCGAAAGCCGCCGTCTGCTGCGCCGACGCTTCTTTCTGGTGTTTCGCGCGCCAAGCGTCATAGGGCATGCCGTAAACGATCTCACGGCTTTCGTCCTTGGTCATCGGCACGCCTTTGGCATCGGCCGCGTCCTTCATCCAATTGGACAGGCAGTTGCGGCAGAACCCGGCCAGATTCATCAAATCGATGTTCTGCACGTCGGTGCGCTGGCGCAGGTGCTCGACCAGACGGCGATAGACGGCGGCTTCGAGCTCGGTTCGGGTGTTCTCGTCGGTAGCCATGATCTTCTCCGCAGCCTAAACGTTTAAGGCCAAGATAGAGACGTCCGTGTTCCCTTTCCATAGCCGGAACTTCGCCAACCATGGCTACGCTTTCGCGCGACCTGCTTGAATCGCTTTTTCGGACCGCCGTTATCGCCGCGCATCCCAGCCACTGCCTGCCGGCCAATCTGCCCGATTTCCCGGCAACCGGCCGGCTCATCATGCTGGCCGGCGGCAAGGCGGCAGGCTCGATGATCGAAGCGGCGGAACGCCACTATCAGGGGCACATGGCCGGGCGAAGCATCGACGCGGGGCGGCTCATCGGAATAGGAGTGACACGGTACGGCTATGGCCGGCCGACACGGCGGATCAAGGTACTGGAAGCGGGCCATCCGCTGCCCGATCTGTCGGGGGTCAATGCTACCGCCAGCGTGCTGGCGCTGGCCGACGAAGCGCACAGGGACGATCTCGTCCTCGTTCTCCTCTCGGGCGGTGCTTCGGCGACCTGGGTCGCACCCGCCGGGTTGACCCTTGCGGAAAAGCAGGCCGTAACCCAGGCCCTGCTGCGGAGCGGCGCGCATATCGGCGAGATCAATTGTGTGCGCAAACACCTCTCGCGCATCAAAGGCGGGCGCCTGGCACAGCGTGCGCAGCCGGCACGCGTCGTAACCCTCGCCATTTCCGACGTGCCCGGTGACGATCCGGCGGTGATCGGCTCCGGTCCGACGGTCCCGGATCCGAGCACGCTCGCTGATGTTCAGGCCATCCTCGGCAAATATCGGCTCGAACTTCCCGAGGCCGTGATGCGCGTTCTCGCCGATCCGAAAAGCGAATCGCCGAAGCCCGGCGCATCGCTCTTCGCCAATACGGCCTACAGCATCGTGGCACGGCCGGCCGACGCGCTCGCCGCCGCGCGAACCTGCGCGGAGGCGACGGGCTATGAATGCGTCGTGCTGGGAGACCGGCTTCAGGGCGAGGCGCGCGAGGTCGCGGCCGAACACGCGCAACTTGCGCGCGACCTTGCCGCGCACGGCCGCAGAGCCGTGATCCTTTCGGGTGGCGAACTGACGGTGACCTTGCGCGGCAGCGGACGTGGCGGCCCCAACCAGGAATACGCGCTGGCACTCGCGATCCGTCTTGCCGGTGCAAAGGGCATCGCCGCTCTGGCTGCAGACACCGACGGGACCGACGGCGGCAGCGGCCGCCCCGACGACCCTGCCGGAGCCTTCATCGACGAGACGACGCTGCAACGCGCCGCAGGGCTCGGCCTCGATCCCGCCGCGTTTCTTGCGGACAACGATTCCACGGGGTTTTTCAATGCCATCGCCGATCTATTCCAGCCCGGCCCAACGTTCACCAACGTGACGGACTTCCGCGCCATCCTCGTTGACAGACCCCCGCGCTGATGGGGATGCTGAACCGACTATGAGGCCGGAAATTACCTTACGCGCAGCAGCAAGGGCCTTGCTGCTGTGCGCCGTCGCCTTCGCCGCGCTCGCCGCGTCGGATGGTCCGGCGGCTGCCAATTTTCGGCTCTGCAACAATACATCGGGCCGGGTCGGAGTTGCCATCGGATATAAGGACGCCAAGGGCTGGACCACAGAGGGCTGGTGGAACTTGCCGTCACACACCTGTGAGACCATCCTCAAAGGCAATCTGGTCGCGCGCTATTATTACGTGTACGCAGTCGACTACGATCGCGGCGGCGAGTGGATGGGGCAATCCTATATGTGCACGCGCGACAAGGAATTCACGATCCGCGGCATCGACAATTGCCTGGCGCGCGGCTACGACCGCACCGGCTTTTTCGAAGTCGATACCGGCCAACAAAGTACCTGGACGGTTCAGCTCACCGAAACGAGCAAGCAGCCGCCGTCAAAGCCCCTGCCCCCCGGAAATCCGCTCAGCGCCATCCCGCCGGCCGGCAACGGCGCGGCGCCGCCGAAGGCGGCTCCCGCCACCGACCCGGGACCGGCGAAATGAGGCGGCAACGGCGGACCAAAATCGTAGCGACGCTCGGACCGGCGTCCGGCGATCGCGCCACGATCGGCCGGCTGTTCGCCGCAGGCGCCGATGTGTTTCGCATCAATATGAGCCACACCAGCCACGAGCGGATGCGCGAACTCGTGGCCATGATTCGCTCGATCGAGGCGGAGCACAGCCGGCCGATCGGTATTCTGGTGGATTTGCAGGGACCGAAGCTGCGCCTCGGCGTGTTTAAGAACGACGCCGCAACGGTCGACAAGGATCAGGATTTCATTCTCGATAACGATCCGACGCCCGGCGACGGCACGCGGGTCCACCTGCCACATCCTGAAATTTTCGCCGCGATCAAGCCCGGCGACACTTTGTTGATCGACGACGGCAAGCTCCGCCTCAAAGCCACTGAAACTGCGCCGCAGCGCATCGTGGCCCGAGTCGAAGTCGGCGGCAAAGTGTCGAACCGCAAAGGCGTCAGCCTGCCGGACACGGTTATTCCGCTGGCGGCCCTGGCGCCCAAAGACCTTGCCGATCTGGAAGCCGCGCTCGATGCCGGTATCGATTGGGTCGCGTTGTCGTTCATCCAGCGGCCCGAAGACGTCGCCGAAGCAAAGAAAATCACGCGCGGCCGAGCCGCCGTCATGGCCAAGATCGAGAAGCCGCAAGCCGTGACGCGGCTCGACGATATTCTCGACCTCGCCGATGCCCTGATGGTGGCCCGCGGCGACCTCGGGGTCGAAATGCCGCTTGAAAAGGTGCCGGGCGTGCAAAAGGACATGACGCGCGCCTGCCGTCGCGCCGGCAAGCCGATCGTGGTGGCCACCCAGATGCTGGAATCAATGATCGCGAGCCCGGTACCGACGCGCGCCGAGGTCTCCGACGTTGCCACCGCCATCTTCGATGGCGCCGACGCCGTCATGCTGTCGGCCGAATCGGCCGCCGGTCAATATCCGGCCGAGGCCGTGGCCACCATGAACCGGATCGCCGAGCAGGTTGAGAGTGACGCGATCTATCTGCCGTCGCTCCACCTGCTCCATACCGAGCCGGAGGCGACCGGCGCCGACGCCATCGCGGCGGCCGCGCGCCAGGTTGCCGAGACGCTCGATCTCTCCGCCATTGTCTGCTGGACGTCGTCGGGATCGACCGGCTTACGCGTTTCACGCGAACGGCCGAAATCCCCGATCGTCGCCATCTCGCCCATCGTCGCCGCCGGGCGAAAATTGTCAGTTGTCTGGGGCATCCATTGCGTGATCGCCGAGGACGCGCACGATCAGGATGACATGATCGAGCGCGCCTGCCGGCTCGCTTTCAAGGAAGGCTTCGCCAAATCCGGCCAGCGCGTCATCATCGTTGCCGGCGTGCCACTTGGCACCCCCGGAGCGACCAACATGATGCGCATCGCCTTTGTCGGGGATCACCGCACCGACGAATGACGGCCAGCGCGCGGGACTCTGGTGTCCCGATTCCGAAGTTCGCATCATTGTGCGGCCCGCTCGTTTGCGGAATTCGGAATCGAGGACACGAGTGGGAGCGGATTTGACATTCGCTACCCACCCAGCCGAGAGCTTCGGTAGCGAATGTCAAATCCAAAGCTCCACTACCACCTATATTTGCTAGTGGTCCTTTGATTCTAACATTCGCATGATCGAGCGCTGAAACCGGCTGCGAATGTTAGAATCGGACCACTAGCAACTTGTTGATCTCGTGTGGCTTAGTTCAGAAATCCGCATGACGGACTCGCGGCAAGAATGATGCAGACTTCTGAACCGCCACACTGGACGTCAGATATTTCGCCCCTCGACCTTCCGGCTCAGTTCACGCACGGCGTCGGGAATGTGTTCGAGGTGCGGATCGATCTTGAGGGCGTCGCGATAGGCCTTGAGCGCGTCCTTGTCGTCGCCGAGCTCCTGCAGGATCATCCCGAGACCCGAGAGGGCACCGAAATGGCGCGGCTCGCGCGCCAGCACTTCGCCCAGGTCGGCGATCGCATGGGCGTAATCATTCTTCAGGTAATAGACGGTGGCACGCTGGTTCCAGGCCTCGACATAGTCGGGCTTAATCTCGACGATGGCGTCGAGAAGTTTGAGCGCGAGATTGTAGTCCTTGGTTTCGATTGCGATCTTCACCCGCGCCATGAGCAGATTGCAGGTATCGCTGCCCGAAATCATCCATACGGCCCAAATCTGACTTTCAATCGCCTTGGCGCTCTCCGCATTGGGCGCAATCTTGAGCGCCGCAAACAAGGTGTCGAGGTTGCTCGAAGGATCGCCGTGGGCGACCGGCGGCAGATCGCTCGGGGGCAGCGCCCAAGCGGGCCCGCCACCCTCGTCCCGCGCGTGCGCCGGCACCGCCAGGGTCGCGCCGATCACAGCCGCGAGAGCAACGGCCGGCCATCGCAAGAACAAGAATCGCGGCACCATAGCCATTGCAATCTATTCACCCCGCGCGCGGCGACAAGCCCGGAGTAGCTAGAGGCCCGGTTCCGAGGGTCGCATCACTGCGCGGGCAGCTCGTTTTCGAGCTTGTTTTGAACCGCCCCCAGGCGCATTAAAGCTTCAGCAATGCGGCGCAATTGGGCAGTCCGTCTCCCCGACGGACCCGGGTCGAGCGAGCGAGATATCAGCCCTGACGCGCCTTGAATCGGCGCTGCGTCTTGTTGATGACGTAGACGCGGCCTTTGCGCCGCACCAGGCGGTTGTCGCGATGGCGGCCGCGCAGCGATTTCAAAGAGTTACGGACTTTCATGGTATTATTCCTTTTGAAGCGGTTGATTAAGGAGAGGCCGCGCCCTTGTCAACTTGGGCAAGGCCTCCGCGCCCGTGGTGCCCGCCATCGGCCGAAGAAGAAAGCGTGACGAATATGGGTTCGGACGCACTGCGGCTCGTTTCCGGCGCCGGCGCCAAGGGTCCGGCCTGCTTCGTCATCGAAGCTGCCGGCAAGCGCATCCTGCTCGATCTGGGCGAAGGTCCGCCACCGGGACTTCTGCCCGAGGTCGACGGTCTGGCACCCGTTGACGCGCTGGTGCTCAGCCATGGGCACAAAGACCATGTCGGCGGTATCGCGCTTTTGGACAGGCTGGGCGATCCGCCGGTCTACGCGACCGAAATTGTCGGCCGTGAACTACCGAAGGGACTGAAACTGCGGCCACTGCCGGTCCGCGGCCAGAGCGAGGTGCTCGGCATCGGCGTGACGACCGGGCGCAACGGCCACGCGCCGGGCGGTATCTGGATGCATTTCAGCCTCGGCGGCGGCCTCCTCTACACCGGCGATTGGTCGGCGGAGTCGATCCTCTATGCCTATGACCCGCCGTCCGAGCCGGCTTCCGTCGCGCTGGTCGATTGCTCCTATGGGACTTACGCGAAAACAATCGGCGAATGCTGGAGCGCGATTACGCCGTATGTCGATCGCGGACCGCTCTTGTTGCCGGCACCGGCCAACGGGCGCGGTCCCGAGCTGGCGCTGGAAATCTTGCGCTACGGCCGCACTGATATTTTCCTCGATGAGGCCACCAACAAAGCATTGCTGCAATTGGCCAGCGACGGCGCGTCGCTGCGCGCCGACGCGGACGACGACATCAAGGCGCTCATCGTCTCGGCGAAACCGATCGGCGAACCGCGCGGCGTCATGATTGCGGCCTCGGCCGACGGCACATCCGGCGCCACCAAACAGCTCCTGGAAAAGTGGGGGCGCGACGCCGAACCGGCGATCGTGTTTACCGGCTATCGCGCGCCCGGCACGCCCGCCGACCGGCTGATCAAAAGCGGCCGAGCCCAATTTCTGCGCTGGAACGTCCACCCGCGTCTGGCGGACATTGTCGCCCTGACTCAGACCGTCAAACCGCGGACGGTCATCCCCGCCTTCTGCGATCGCTCGGAGCTTCCCGGCCTTGCCGCGGCGCTCGCGCCGGCGCGGGTCACGATGGACGGACCGGCCGCATTTTAAAGCTGCCGATCGCGCCGCCTATCGGCTCGGCCTGCCGAAGCGGGACAGGTCGGGACACGTTTGCGCGGGTCAGGCGACACGCAACGTATCGCGGCCGCCGAACAGCCAGGCGTCGTTTTCCAGGTCGCGCCGCAGGATGGCGCAACTCGAGCGCACGGCGGCAGCGATGTCATTCGCCGCGCCGGCCCGGAGCTGGGCGCCCGAGAGCGGACGGCCGCCATTTGCAGTTTCGCTGCCGCTTGTTAGTCCTCTCGTCTTCGCTTCGATCTGCACGAACAGTTCGGCTAACGAGCGCAGCCTTTCCTCGGCGCGCCCCAAGACGGCGTCTCGCGATTTTGCCCCGGCGATTAGGTCAGCCTGCGCCACGTCGAGCACCGCCAGCTGCCGCTGATTCTCTTGCAGCTGCCGCTCCTTGTCTTGCAGCAGCCGCTCGTTTTCCTGTAGCCGCCGCTCATGCTCCTGCAGCTGCCACTCCTTCCCTTGCAGCTGCCGCTCGTTTTCCCGTAACCGCCGCGCGTTGTCTTGCAGCTGCCATTCCTTCTCTTGCAACGAGGTATTGAGGCCGACAATCTGCCGCTGGGCGGCGCTGTTCTCGAAGCTGTATCCGAGCAAGGTTTGCTGCGCGTCGGCAAAGAGCTGTTCCGCCTTGGCTGCGCGTGCCGTCGTCGCTTCGAACTCCACATTCAACGCGGCGAGTTGTTCGGAATGTCGCCTGTCAGCCCGCTCGCGCTCGGCTTCCGCCGCCTTCAGCGCCGACCTCGTTTGGTCCAGCTGGACCGATTTTTCATCGACGGTGAGGGTAATCTTCGACAGACGATCCAGCAGGTTCGCGTTCTCGCCGACGCTCAAATGCAGCGATTCCTCGAGCGAATGGACCTCGTTTTGCCGCCGTGACAGCTCCTCGCGCGCCGAGTCGAGCTGATATTCCAGCTCTGCCATCCGCTTGTTCGCAGCCGCCACGCGCAAGGCCCACGCGCCAACCGTGACGCGCGCTTCATCGAGGGCCTGTTCGGTCCTTGCCCCGCGGGAGTCTCGCCCCATCCTCGTCGGTCCTGCACAACGGTTCCGGGCGACCTGCGGTGAGCCCCACGCCGCACATCGCTTCGGAACCGATCCGGCCTATCACCGTGGGACGAACATGGTTAAGGATCGGTTAATTCGACAGCCATCGGCCACCCGCACATGGCCGATGGCCTCACGCTGCCTTCGGCGGCCGGACACGAGGGTGGCCGATGCCGAGCGGCTTGGCATCGAGCAGCACGATGGCAAGCCGTGCTGGCGCGCTGCCGCGGTTGACCCAGGCGTGATTAGTGCCGCGCTGCACCATGACATCGCCGGCGCGGAGTTTCACGGTGGAGTCGTCCATGTCCATCTCGATCTCGCCGTCGAGCATGACAATGTAGTCGATGGTTTCGGTCCGATGCATGTCGGAGGTGATGCCGGGGGCAAATTCCATGACGATGAAGCGGGAACCGTTTTCCGGCGGAGCGGTAGCGAGAATGCGCGCGCCCATGTCCTCGACGTCCTCGCCAATCGCGATATCGGCCGGCATCGCATCCGTGCACCACATCAGCGTCGATGCTACTCCCTGGCGCGGCGTTTTGGTGTTCGGCGCGATGCCCTCGCGAATAACTTTGCCGACGTTCTTGCCGCCGTGCCCGGTGATGACACGCCGGATCGGTTTGTAGGCCATACTGCTACGTCCTCTGTTCTTATTTTCTCGCCGGCGCGCTTTTCAAATCGATGAACTCGATGACATTGCCGTCGGGATCGCGGATATAGGCGCTGCGACCGACAAACACGCCCGACTGCCGATCCTCTTCCTTGAAGATCTCCACGCCGCTTTTCGGCAAGGCCTTCACGGTCTCCTCGTAGATGTCCGGAGTGACGTGAAACGCCGAATGAATCTGGTGTTCGCCTTGCGGGTTGAGCGTGATCGGGTTTGCCGAGTAGGCGAGATTGAAAAAGTCGTTGCCGGCGCGAAGAAAGACGATCTTGTTGGTGCGACCGACTTTCTCAAAGCCGAGCAGCTCGGTGTAGAATTTTTCCGAGCGATCGAGATTTTTGACCGGAATGGTGAAATGCAGAACGCCTTCGGTCTTGGGCATGATGATGTCCTTCGTGCACGGCACCGCGCGACGGCGCGCAGCCGTCTGCGCGCTTTGCGGCGGTGCGAAAACGATAACACGAATTGGCGGCGTGTCGTGCTAAGCGGTGCGCTCGGCCTGAGCGCGCCCGGCGCTCCGCTCCGGCTGCGGGCTGCCGTCCTCCTCGGGGTCGACAAATATGGCCGAATAGCCGGAAAGGCGATGTGCCAGCTTGGTCCAGGCCCGCAACAGCAGGCCGAACGGCTTCGGCATGTTGTGGCGGCAGACCGCGAGCTTTCGGACCTCGACCGGTACGTACCATGTGCTGCAGCTGCCGGCCGGAAAGAATGCCATGTCGCCGGGCCCGAGCCGCTGGCTGTGGCGGTTGTGGTCGGTGACGAAGACCTCGCCGGCGATGATGTGCACCGTCTCGTCGACGCTGTAATGCCAATTGAAACGCCCGGCGGTGCACGACCAGGCCATCACCGAGGAGGCGCCATCGCCGCTCTCCGCGAGCCGCCGCGAGCGCGCCAGCGGCTGGCCGTCGATCACCCATTCAGGGCGGATCGGATCGTTGCCAAGTTCTATATCGGAAGGACGAGCAAACAGGATCGGTCTGGACAAAGCGGCCCCCATGACGAGAAGGCCGTCATTAAACCGCCGCAGATACAAACAAAACGTAAACTGCGAGCTCGCGCCACGCACGTCGTCGCGCTTACGGGAAACGATTTCGAACTTTGTTGGCCGTTAGGTTACTGGACCGTCAGCGGCGCGAGGTGCGCCGCGCGGCGGCCAATCGCGCCAAGTGCGGCGCCTCGGGACGAGCGGCGATCGTCGCTCCGCCTTGCGGCCCTTCAGATAATCGAGCCAATTCTCATAGATGGCGACAGCCGATGCGCGCCAGCCGCCGGCAAGTCCGGCTTCGAGCCGCCGTAGCGGGAAATTCTTGAGGACATCAGGGTGCCGTTCCGCAAGGGCGCGCTTGCCGAACGCATCGATGACGGCCTTCGCTTTCTCATCGAAATAGCCGCGCGGCACCTTCGGATAGCGCTCACGCTCGCGGCGCAGAAAGCGGCCGATGTCCCGGCGGTACTCGCGCAGCAACGTGTCGGCGCCGTACTCCGGATGGCCCTGCAGGAAGAGGTGAAAACTTCGCTCCTGCCTGACGAACATATCGACGCCGGCCGTGGCAGAACGCGTAAGAATGCGATAGCCGGCCGCCTTCAAGGTCCGCTCCGGCAGATCGTTGCCGCGGGAATGCGGAACCCGCATTGGCAATTTCACGGCGTGCAGCATCGGGTGCGCGCCAGCCGGCGCGCAATCGAACACGCCGGAAAGTTTCTCGGAAAACGGAATGCGTTCGATGCCGTCGGAATGAAGCACCGCCGCGTGCGCCGCGAGGCACGACCAAAGCGTCGAGTTAGTATTCTGGCGCGCCCAGTCGATGACCTGCACGAGCGCGTTCCAATACGGCTCGTCCTTGAGTTTCCTCGACTTCGGCTCCGTGCCGGTGACGATGAGACCGTCGAGATGCATATCCCACATCTCGCCGATGTCGCGATAGCGGGCCGCCATGTCCCGCCGCGTGGCGGCAGCGCGCGGTACTTGCGGAATCGAGAATAGCGTCACGCGCACGGCGGTGTGGCGCGCGCTCGCGCGGATGAGATCGGTGAACTGGCGTTCGGTCGCCTCCAACGCCGCATCGGGCATGTTGTTGACAAGCCCAACGGTCACGCACTGAGCGGCGCTGATTTCGCCTCCCGAGCCGAACTGCACAGTATCGAGAAAGAGCGGCATCCGATTTTCGCGTCCCCGATGCCATACCGTCATTCGGCCGCGAGCAACGGCGAACGGTGCGTCTGCGCCGCGGCCAGCGCCTGGTCGAGATCGGCAATGATGTCGTCGATGTGCTCGATGCCGACGGAAAGCCGGATCATCTCCGGCTTGACCCCGGCCTTGTCCTGCTCCTGCGCCGACATCTGGCGGTGGGTGGTCGAAGCCGGGTGGCAGGCGAGCGACTTGGCATCGCCCATATTGACCAATCGCTTGAACAGCCCGAGCGCATCGTAGAACCGCTTGCCCGCCGCCAATCCACCGACGATGCCGAACGTCATCAGCGAGCAGGCGCGACCGCCAAAATATTTTTGCGCCAGACCATGATAGGGATTATCGGCGAAGCCCGCGTAGTTGACCCAGGCGACGCGCGGGTCCGCTCTCAAAAATTCGGCGACGCGGCGAGCGTTTTCGACATGCCGCTCGACGCGCAACGCCACCGTCTCGATTCCCTGCAGCAGGAGAAAAGCAGAAAGCGGCGAGATCACAGCACCGGTCGTGCGCTGATAGACGCTGCGGCAGCGCGCGATATAAGCGCCCGCGCCGAAATGCTCGGTGTAGATCAGGCCGTGATAGGATGCATCCGGCGTGTTGAACATGGCAAAGCGCCGCGGATGGGACGCCCAGGGGAAGCGACCGCTGTCGACGATGGCGCCGCCAAGCGTCGTGCCATGGCCGCCCATGAACTTTGTCAGCGAATGGATGACGATATCGGCGCCGTACTCGATCGGCCGCAGCATCACCGGCGTGGCGACCGTGTTGTCGACCATGAGCGGAACGCCGTTCCGGGCAGCGACCGCTGCCAGCGCCTCGATGTCGCAGATATTGCCCGCCGGATTGCCGACGCTCTCGCAGAACACGGCGCGCGTCTTGTCGTCGATCAGCCTTTCGATCGCGTCCGGGCTATCCGACTCGGCGAAGCGCACCGAGATTCCCTGCCCCGGCAGAATGTGCGCGAACAATGTGTAGGTGGTGCCGTAGAGCTGTGGCACCGAGACGATATTGGAGCCCATCTCGGCGAGATTGAGAACCGCATAATTCAGCGCCGCTTGTCCGGTGGCGACGCACAAGGCTTCGGCACCGCCTTCGAGCGCGGCGACACGCCGATCGAGCACGTCAGTCGTCGGATTGCTGATGCGGCTGTAGCGAAAGCCCTGCGCTTCGAGATTGAACAAGGCGGCGCCATGATCGGCGCTGTCGAATTCGTAGGCCGCAGTCTGGTAAATCGGTACCGCGACTGCCTTGGTGGTGGGATCGGTCTGGTAGCCGCCGTGGATGGCGATTGTTTCGCGTCTCATGCTTCCCCGCCGCGTTCTTTGCAACGCGCGCAATTGTAGGCAGTTTCGGTTTCCTATCCGTGACGGTCGAGATGAACAACGCAGGCGCGGCGTAATCGGAGGAATAACCTTAATTGTTTGCCATGCGGCCTGACTGACGCGCTCGGGGCGGCGTCCCGCGCGCGCTGGGTCAAGAAAACGATCCAAATTTATCTAATTTCGGTCCGAAAAATTCACGTTATTGGGCGATCATTCGCGCATGGCCCTGATCGACACGCAACCGCCGGAATTACAGATCGGCCGCAAGGGCGGCGCGCTCGGCGATTGGGTTCGTGCGCTTGAAGCGACGGCGCCCATTGCACGCGACCGGCAGCGTCTTTTGCTCGACGTCATCGAGGAAATTGCATCAGCGCGCGGCGACAGCCCCGCGCTACTCTCGGCGCACGAATGCCTGACGTACCGGGCGCTCGCCGGACGCGCCAATCAATATGCGCGCTGGGCGCTCGACCAAAAACTCGCGGTCGGCGAAACCGTCGCGCTCATGATGCCGAACTGCCCCGAATATCTCGCAATCTGGCTCGGCATCACCCGGATCGGCGGCATCGTGGCCCTTATCAATACCAATCTGCGCGGCGCGGCCCTCGCCCATTGTCTGGATATTGTCACACCTAGGCACGTCATCGTCGCGGCGGATTTGGCACGCGCGTTCCAGTCCGCGCTGCCTCACCTGTCGACCCAACCCAAGATCTGGTCGCACGGCGGCGACAGCGCGGCCGCCAAGCGGATCGATTCCGAGATCGGCCGTTGTTCGTCCGAGCCGCTGTCGGCGGAGGAACGCCGCGCCGTGACTATCGCCGACCGGGCGCTGCTAATCTACACGTCTGGCACGACCGGCCTGCCCAAGGCCGCCAATGTCAGCCATCGCCGGCTGTTGCAATGGAGCTTCTGGTTCGCCGGCCTGATGAACACCGGCCCCGACGATCGCATGTACGATTGCCTGCCCATGTACCATTCCATCGGCGGCGTGGTGGCGACCGGCGCCGTTCTCGTCAATGGCGGATCGGTGGTGATCCGCGACAAGTTTTCCGCCCAGAGTTTCTGGGACGACGTCTGCGGCTGGGACTGCACGCTGTTTCAGTATATCGGGGAACTGTGCCGCTATCTGGCCCATACGCCGGCGCATCGTCTCGAGCAATCGCACCGTTTGCGACTGGCGTGCGGCAACGGCTTGTCCGCCGACGTCTGGCGCTCGTTTCAGCAAAGATTCCAGGTCCCGAGGATCTTGGAGTTTTACGCGGCGACCGAAGGCAACGTCTCGCTCTACAACGTAGAGGGAAAGATCGGCGCGATCGGCCGCGCGCCTTCGTTCCTCTCGCATCGCTTTCCGCTCGCGCTGGTGCGATTTGATGAAGCGGCCGGCGGGCCGATGCGCGACGCAAAGGGGTTCTGTATCCGTTGCGCGACCGATGAAGCCGGCGAAGCGATCGGCCGCATCGCCGACCATGGGGCACACGCGGGCGGTGCCTTCGAGGGATACAGCAGCGAACGGGAGTCGAAACAAAAGGTCCTGCGCGACGTATTCGAGCGCGGTGACGCCTGGTACCGCACCGGCGACCTCATGCGCAAGGATGCCGACGGATTCTACTATTTCGTCGATCGCGTCGGCGATACCTTTCGCTGGAAGGGCGAGAACGTATCGGCCACCGAAGTTGCGGCGACGATCGCGGGCTTTCCGGGCGTGAGCGAAGCGACCGTATACGGCGTAGCGGTCCCCGGCAGCGAGGGCGCGGCAGGCATGGCCACGCTCGTCGCCGGCGGCGAGCTGGATCTGCCGGCTTTCCGCAGTCACTTGCTACGGCTGCTGCCGCCCTATGCGCGCCCGCTTTTCATCCGCATCAAGCAGCACATCGAAATAACGGCCACATTCAAGCACCGCAAGAACGACCTCAAACGCGAGGGATACGATCCCGCGTCCACCGCGGACGCAATCTACTTTGACGATCCGGCGCGGCGAGCCTTCATTCGGCTCGACACTGCAATGTACGAACGGATCCGGTCGGGCACGATCCGCCTGTAGATCACATCATTCCGCCGCAACCTTGGCGGCATCGCGCAGCGTGAAATGATCGCCTTCAGGCGTCATTTCCAGATGGCGGTTATGGAGTCCGGCCAAAGTCGAACGGTGGCCGATCGAAAGGACCGTGGTGTTCGGGAGCCGCCGCGCCAGCGCTTCGTAAAGATCGGCTTCGAGCTTTTCCTCGACCGCCGACGTCGACTCGTCCAGCAACAGCCAGTCGGGACGCTCCAGCAAGGCGCGGGCGATCGCCAGGCGCTGCTGCTCGCCGCTCGATAGGCGCTGCGACCACACTTCCTCGCGGTCGAGTTCACCAACGAGACCGCCGAGTTTCGCATCGATCAGCGCGTTGCGAATGTCGTCGTCGCGATAGGTTCCGGGTACTGCCGGATAGGTGACGGCGGAACGAAGCGTACCGATCGGCACGTAAGGCCTCGCCGGCAGCACCATGATCCGAACGCCCTCCGGCTTGGCGATCCGCCCCTCGCCGAACGGCCAGATGCCGGAAATGGCGCGGAACAGCGTCGACTTTCCGGATCCCGAGGGGCCCGACAATGCGACGCTTTCGCCGCGCGCAAGGCCGAGGTGTCTGCTCTCGACAACGTGCCTTCCTTCCGGAAGGACAAGGTCGACATTGTCGAGCGCGATGGCGCCGGCATCGGCGGGAGCAGCCACGCGCACAGGTCCCGCGTCGGCCAGCGCTCGCCCCTGCTCGATCGCGTCGTCGAAGGAATTCAATCGATCGACCACGGATTTGAAGCCGGCGAGATACGTGTAATAGTTCACGAAGAAGGTCAGCGAACTCGACACTTGCCCGAACGCGCCGGCGGTCTGCGTCATCGTCCCGAGCTCGATCTTGCGCGCGAAGTAAAACGGCGCGGTGAAAATGAATGGAATGATCGGCGACAATTGGCCGAAGGTGGCGGTGAACGCCGTGACGCGCATCCGCCGGAAAATGACGTCGACGTAATTGGCGATCAGTGCGGAAAACCGCCCGTCGAGCATGCTTTTCTCGGCAAACTCCCCGTCCAGCAGCGCTACTTGCTCGGTATATTCGCGCAGCCGCGCCAGCGAGAAACGAAAGTCGGCCTCCATGTGCTGGCGCTGAAAATAGAGGCGGATCAGCGGCCGCCCGATCCAATGGGTAATCAGGGTTCCCGTCGCCGCATAGATCAGCGCCACCCAGAACAGGAAGCCGGGCAGGACGATGTTGGTGCCAGGAAGCGTAAACGACTCCGACAGCGTCCACAGCACGATGGAGAACGATACCAGCGTGGTCACGGTAGAGATCAGTAGAATGGAAAAATCATACAAGCCATACGCGGTGTTTGAGCCATCCGATCCGCCGTTGATGAAGCGGAATATGTCTTCGGAAATGCGCTGATCGGGGTTATCGGTCTGCCCGGCGATCAGACTGATGCGGTAGTGATTGTGCCGGTTGAGCCACCGCGCCACGAAATGGTCCGTGAGCCAGGTGCGCCAGCGAACGACCAGCATCGATTGAACAAAGAACTCGACGACGGTCATCGCCACGTAGACGAAGGCATACGGCACGAACACCAGCAGAAGCTGTTCCCAGAATACGGTCTCGTTGCGGGTCTGAATGGCGTCAAACCAGGCGCGGTTGAAGAAATTCAGCCGCACGATGATCGCGACTTCTGCTTGATTGATGACGACGAGGAAAACGACCATCGCCACGGCGATGCGGCGTTCGATCGCCCGGTAGGCGGGGAACGGCCAGATGCGCGCACGCGCGGTTTCGCCGGCGCTGAAATAGCGGTCGGCGATCCGCATGATCTGGCCGACGGTCGGTATCTGCGCGACCGCGTAGACCAGAATCGAAAAGATCGCGACGGTCAGCGGCAGCGACTCCGGCGGCAATTCTTGGGCGAAATAGCGCGGCCAGTACCCGGCCCGGGCGGCCACCACGGCAAGCCCGAACACCACCGTCTCGATCGAGAAGATGCCTACGAAAATTTTGAGAAAACTCGAAATGCCGCTCGACCGAAATGTCGTGACGGCGCAGATCAAGGCGATAAGGCCCAGTGATGCCGCCGGCAAGTTCATCTGGAGCGCCGGCTGGACCAGCGCCGCAAGCCCGAACAGCGCGACGGCGAGACTCAAGAGTTTCATGGGTTGGTTCCGAGGTTCAGTGAGTCGATCCTGAGGACTTGTCGGAGCGAATGGCTGCAATAGTCAATCGTGGCCGTACGGCGGCAGGAAATCCGCAATCTATATGGGCTTATGGACTTAGCCTATCGGATTGATCCCGCCACCGGCACCGGCAAACGCTTGATGACGAATCCTGACGCGCTGGGGCTGCGACGCGATGGCGAGTGCGACAGACCGGCTTGGCTTGCAGCCTTCACCCGAGGAACAACACCTCGACTGAGCCATTGAATTTGCAGCGGCCGGTCCAGATCGGGCGCTCGTCTCACAACACCCGGAACTACCTTCCGGACTTTGGAGGATAAAATGCGATCGAAATTGTTGGGCGGCGCTGCGGCACTTGCGCTCACGGCCGGTGTGGTTCTGGCGACTGCCGGACCTGCTTCGGCGGCGCCGTGGCACCGCGGATGGGGTTGGGGTCCTGGCGCAATTGCTGGCGGCATCATCGGAGGAGCCATAGCGGCGGCAACCTCGCCACTGTGGGCACCCGGTTATTACGACTACTATCCGGGCTACAGTTACGCGCCGGCCTACACCTATGACTACGTCGCACCGGCAGGCGGCAACGTCGGATGGTGCGAAGCCCACTTCCGTTCATACAATCCAGCGACCGGAATGTATCTGGGCTATGATGGTCAATATCATCGCTGTCCCTGAATTCCGCTCGACGTCGCTTTGCGCGGGCCTTGACTCCGAGCCAAGGCCCCGGCGGTCTTTTGGGCAATCGTGTGCCGGTGGCGTGGTTTGGTGAACTCGCGCTTGGCGGACGATGCCAAGTCAGAAAATCGCGCCACTAAATCATGCGGTCGCTCCGGCATCGACAGTGAGCACCGTGCCGGAGATGCTGCGCGCCTTGTCGCCAAGCAGGAATTCAACGGCATTGGCTACGTCCTCGACGTCTGCCAACCGCTTGAGCGAACTGCGGCGCACCACGCGCTCGCGCTGCTCGCCGGCGAGACCGTGGGTCATATCGGTGTCCAGAAATCCCGGCGCGACGGCGTTGACGTTGATACCCAGCCGGCCCACTTCGCGCGCCAGCGAGCGTGTAAAGCCGATCATGGATGCCTTCGTGGCGGCATAGGCGGCGAGTCCGCTGTAGCCTGTGAAGCCGATGATCGAGGCGACATTGACGATGCGGCCGGCGCCCTCCGACATCATCGAGCGCACCACGTATTTGGTCAGCACGATGGGCGACAGAGTGTTGAGCCGCACCAGCTCTTCAATCCTGGAATTGTGCATCATGGCGAGAGCACCGTCATGGCCCAGAGCGGCATTATTGACGAGGCCATAGAGCGGACCAAATTCCTTGCGCAGCCCTTTGATCAGCTCGGGAATTTTCTCGATTTGGCCGAGATCGAACGGCGCGAAGTGCAGCGGCGCCCGATTGCCACGCTCGGCCTCGGCGATCGCCTCCGTCATTTGTTTGCTTTTGCCCCGCGCCACGGCGATCACGCGGTATCCGACCGCACTGAGCTTGCGCGCGATGCCGAGGCCAAGCCCGCGGCTTGCACCGGTGATAAGAACGGTGCGCAACGCCACAGGCTGGGATGCAGCCGTTGTCGGGGCGGTCATTGGAAGCTCATCCGCGCCGCGCCAGCTTGCCGGTTGCGGCGACCGCAAGCGCAGGGACGAGGCTGATCGCGACGGGAACCTTGTGGCGCGGCAGCGCGCCCCGGCAAAGGTCGAGAATTTCGTCCTTGACCCCCGCCTCGTCGTCGGCGCGTGTGCATGCGGCCTTTAACACCACGTCGGCGATGACGATGGCGCCCGTGAACGGGCTCCGCTTCGGCCGCACCAATGACATCCGCACCTTCGGATGCCGGTTGATGATGGCTTCGACTTCTTCCGGGTGAACCTTGAGCCCGCCGATATTGATGATGCCGCCCTTGCGGCCGACAAAGAAATAGCGGTCACCTCGTCGCTCGACCATGTCGCCGGTATCGACAAACGCCTCGCTATCGAGAAGCGTAGCGCGCTGCGCGCCGACGTAACGGGATGCGGCTCCCGACGACCGGATACGCAACGATCCGTCGACGAGCTTTATGTCGACGTGCCCGCGCGGACCATCAAGATAAGCGGCGGGAAATCCGGCAAGGGCATCGTCGACCGAGAAACCCACACCCGCCTCGGTCGAAGCGTAAGCGTGGCCGATTGCAGCCTGCGGGAAAGCCGCCCGCAAGGCATCGAGGATGGCCTGGTCGGCGATCTCGCCTGATAGTCGAACATATCGCGGGGCGATTTTGCCGAGTTCCGGCGACATCAACGCCCGACGCCAATGCGACGGCGTACCTGACAGGTGCGTAACGCCGTGCCGCGCCAAGCGCACCAAATGATCGGCAACCGGCTCGCCGGCGCTCGACAGCACAAGCGACGCACCGCCAAGGACCGCGCGCAGGAAAATCTGCAATCCGCCATAGCGGCGCATGTCGTAGAACGTGCCCCACACAACAGGCAGCGTGTCGGAACGTGGTGCAATGGCCGCGGTCAAGCCACGCAGATTGTGCGCGACCATTTTCGGCACGCCTGTCGTGCCCGAGGTCAGCAGCACCCATTCGGTGTGGAACTGCGCGGGTGGAATTTTTCCGGCCGGTGCAAGGCTCGGGGTGCAGGCAACCCGCAACGGAATGTCCGCGAGCGGTCCCTTCGGGTCCGCATCAGTCACCACGGCGTCGATTTCGGCATCCGCGAGCAGCGCGGGCAGATGATCAGACGCGATGTCGGGTGGCAAAATCGCGAGGCGGCGCGCGATCCCGTCGAGCTCGATCAGGGCCAAGGCGCTGGTCAGCTGGCTGTCCGTCGCGACCAGAACGGAACGACCAGCCAGTTCGCTGCGGTCGTGGACAAGGCTCGTTTTCGAAACGAGATCGGCGGCGGATACCGAACAGGCGCGATCGAAGAAGAACTGCTTCGCTGGCGCGCAGCCGATGCGACCCCGCAGCGAGTCCATTTCACCGTGCACCATTTTCGCAAGCCTTGCCTTCGTAAGCCTTGACGAAGTCGCCGACCGTCACCGGGAACGGCATGTCCGCGGAAGCGGTGAATGGATCGACGCCGAGGCGATCCTCCAGCCGCGCGACAAGCACGGCAATGCCGAGCGAATCGAGGCCAGAATCAAACAGCGCCAGATCGTCATCGATCGGGCCCAGCGTCTTGCCGTGCTCCTGTGCCACCTGTCGCATCTGATCAATTATGGTTAATTTTATCGACATGGCCCTTTACCCACGTTTTGTTCATTTGCAGCCGTGTATATTCTCGCAACACTTACAATCAAGTTCACGACACGGTCGTGGTCAACGCGAATGCCTTCTCCCGCGCCGTCAATCCGCTGCCGTCAGATCGCCGACGCCGATATTGCCGCCGTCACCGCCCTGCTTGCGCGCGGCTTTCCGGCCCGCGACTATCGATTCTGGCAGCGCGCGCTGGAACGACTCGGCAAACACGAGACGCCGCCGGATCTGCCGCGATATGGTTACCTCATCGAGAGCGGCGGAGTGGTCGTCGGCGCGGTTCTGTTGATCTGCTCGAATCTGCGAGTGGACGGCAAGCTATTACCGCGGTGCAATCTGTCGAGCTGGTATGTCGACCCGGCGTTCCGGTCCTACGCGCCGTTGCTCGTGTCCCGCGCGCTGGCGCACAAGAACGTTACCTATCTGAATATTTCGCCGGCGCCGCACACCTGGCCGATCATCGAAGCCCAGGGCTTTTCGCGTTATTGCGACGGCGTCTTCGTCGCCGTCCCGGCGTTGTGCGGACTGTTTGGCAGTGCCGGAGCAAAGGCGTTCGACGCCGGGACGCGGCCAGCCGTAACCTTCGACCGTTTCGACGAGGAGATCCTTCTGCGGCACGCAGCGCTCGGCTGCATCAGCCTGTGGTGCACCACGGCCGAGCGCGCTTATCCGTTTGTATTCCGGCCCAGGCTTGTGAAAACAGTGCTGCCCTGCGCGCAGCTTATCTATTGCCGCGATACCGCGGATTTCGTTCGTTTTGCCGGGCCGATCGGCCGTTTCCTGGCCCGGCGCGGAAGACCGCTCGTCATCGTCGATGCCAACGCTCCCATACCAGGCCTTCTCGGCATCTACCGCCGCGGCAGCATGCCGAAATATTTCAGGGGGCCGCAGCGTCCGCGCCTCGGCGACCTCGCCTATACCGAATACGCGGTGATGGGCGTGTAGTGGAGCGGATTTGACGTTCCGACCACCGGCTAAATCGTCAGCGCCTTGCGCACGCTTACCGGCCAGCGCGGCAGGTCTAGCCCGTTCGTCACGAACAGCGCCAGCGCCAAGCGGTCGATACCGAATGCAACGCAGCCGGTATGCACCACTTCGCCGGCCGTATTCCGGATGTTCCAGGTCGTGCCGAAATGATCGCGATGATAATTGAAGCTCATGCACGCGGTCGGCTGTTCGGCGGAGTGCACCGGGATTAGCAGCTCGAATTTAAGGGATTGTTCGACCTGACTTGCCGCCATCATTTTGCCGCCGCGACCGAAGAACGGATCGCTGGCGTGATCAATGCACCAGCTCAGGCCCAATCTGGCCGCGAAGCCTTCGGCCAGCTTCATCCAGCGCCGGCGGAAGGCGTCGATCTGTTCCGGCGTTCCGATGCAGACGTACTCGCGCATGCGGAACGATTGCAGCCGGTCGAGCATCTTTGACGGCTCGCGCCTGAAACAGTCGCAGGCGACGTCGAAAAGAAGGCCCTCGCTCGCAACCAGGCCGCGGCTCGCCACCAGCGGATAGACCGGGTAGCAAGCGGCGGGACTGAGGACCAGATCGGCCGGCGCCAGCGCCGGCGTCCAATCCTCGCCCGCTTCGTGGCGATCGACCGCAGCGCGAATTTCGGGCTCGTTGCCGCTAAGACAGCTGACGCAACCGAGAAACTGCGGGAAGCTTTTCAGATAGCCCGACTTCTCCACCTGCCGGCGACTCATCACCGGAGGAAAGCGCAGGATTTCGGTGTTCGGCTCGCGGTACTCCGAAATCAGATCGCTCAGACCGTTGACCACCCGCTCGAAAGTGGCGGTGCGTGCATACACGCCGTCAATACCCGACGGCAGCAGCAACGCTTCGGCGATCGAGTCGAGCGAGTGCGACGACTCCAGCGGATGTTTAAATGCCACGTTCATCGGAAAAGACCTCCTCTTCTGTTTCGTCGCCGCAAATTTTTGCCGCTCCGGATTGCCGCTAGCGCTCAATCGCGCAGCGACGCCGGCGGGCCAGCCAGCAGAGACGCCGTCGCAGCATTGGCGAGGATGCGGTCGTTGCTGATCATGATCGGCGACGACAGGATGTCGCGCAGATGGCGGCCAACGGAAAATTCGCTGTCATTGCGGTAGCCGGCAAGTCCGCAAGCCTGCATCGCGCTCATCACGGTCGACACCGCGAGTTCGGAGGCACTCACCTTGTGCATGTTCATCCCGGTCTGAAACTCGATGAATTCGAGCGCCGCCGCGTCGGCCGAAGCCGCCTCGAAGCGCTGCAGCGCCGCGGCGATCAGACTGCGCAACGTGCGCAAGTTCGCATTGGCGCGCGTCAGATGCGCCGCGCCGGGCGGTAGGGCGCCGCCCGACCGCTGCGCCGCCTTGCGCACGAAGGCGCGGGCGCGATCGACGGCGGCCGCAGCAATTCCCGCCCAAGCGCCGCTCCAGGCTAGATGCGCGAACGGCATCATCGTATGGCTGTGAATCTTCTCGTAGCTCACGGGCAGTATCTGCTCGCGCAAGCCGGAGGCGACGAGCTTGAAACCCGAGCTGCAGGTGCCGCGCATGCCAAACGCGTCCCAGCCGTTGAGACGATCGAGCGCGTAATCCTCCTTCAGGAAGACGACGAGGACCTGATCCGAACTCGCCGCATCGGCGGAACGCCGCGCCGTGGTGACGATGCCGTCGGCGGCTTCGCCATAAGAGATGACGGTTGCCTGACGCTCAAGCGTGATCCGCGTGTCACCTTCAATCGCCGCCGCGCTGTTGCGGACATCGCCGCCGGCCTGGCCTTCCGTGGTCGACGATGCCAGCAGCAATTGCTCGGCACAAAGCCGGCGTAAGAGAAGCTGATGCCACGCGCTTGACCGGCCGTGGCGCGTGATGCACGCGACCTTGGTCTGGTGCATGGCGTAGATCATGGCCGTCGACGCGCAGGATCGGCCAAGCGTGTAGCAGACATCCACGACGTCGGCGGTACCGAAACCTTCGCCGCCGAGTTCGCGCGGCACGGCAATACCCATGAGTCGCTCGGCGCGCGCGGCGGCGATCGCCTCGCTCGGAAAGCGGGACGCTCCATCCACCGCCGCGGCGTGAGCCGTGGCGACGGCGGAAACCTTGTCGACGCGCGCCCGTAAGTCCGCCGCGCTACGGTCGGCCACGACGCGTTCGGCAAACTGGATGCCGCGGCTTACGTCGCGAACGCGGAGCTCTTTGGTGACGCCGTTCGTCGCTGTGCGGATATTCATGGATGCGTTCTCACGCTGGAATTGGTGTTCGCAATCGATCTCGATGGCGTTCGGCGGAGCTAACACCAGAATAGGCAATTCATCGTGTCCTTTAATGACAATTGCCGCTGTTCTTTCGCGTCAAGGTTACCGGTCCAGGCATGCGATGTGAAAAATCGGTGGTGTCAAAATCACCGTCGATTAATGAAATCATGGCATGACAATAGTGCCTCCGCGAAAGGCGGAAGCCGGGGAGATTTACTGTGCTTGATCGCACCAATTCTCAAGTATTTGAACGCGTCAGCGCCATCGCACGCACGTTGCTGGCTAAACGGTCGGTCGAGCGTCCTATCGGCCGCGACGAGGATCTCGGCCAAGCCGGGCTGTCGTCGCTCGATCTTGTTAACCTTATGCTGGCGGTCGAGGCCGAGTTCGACCTCACGATTCCGGAACGCGACATGCGGCCGGCCAATTTCCGCTCGATCGCGCGAATCGAGGCGCTGGTCGCCAATTCATTGTGCGTGCGCGAGTCGATCGCCGGCCGCTAGCAACTCAGCCATTTACCAGTTGACGGGCGGCAAGAACCGCTTGGGCAAGAAGAAGTCCGGCCTCGGTGAAAGGCCGGACTTTAAAATGTTAGGTCCCGGTTACCCGCTAGCGCGGGTGATAGCCGTTCTGGTTCTTAATCACCTTTTGCGTATTGGCGCTGCTACCGGTCTTTACGGCGGTTGAATGAGTGCCGGCCCCGCCGCTGTGTCTGGCGTTAAAAGCCGGACTGCCGTTCTGCGCCATTGCAACCGAAATGGCTCCCAGACCCAACGCAGCCGCGAGAGCGATAGTTTTGAGAGTCGACATCAAGTCTCCTGTTCGACATACACCCGAAGGAAACGCTCCGCCGAAAGGCGCGTTCCGCTTTTTTCGCAGCCGGAATTTTCCTGGTCGCAAATGTAACAAACGCTTGGAACCAACACGCATGGAAGCCGCGGCGTGCAGTTCAGATAGATTGTCGTGAAACCGACTATCCGGCGCGCAACGGCACCGGCTGCTCGGCGAGCATCGTCTCGACGGCGAGCCGTGTCGCGGCAGCGTCAAGACCGTGCGCTTTCACCAGGTCCTGACAATCGGCCAGGATGGCCTCGGCGTCCTGCATCATTTTGAGCCGCTTGAAATGGTCCTCGTGATGCAGCCCCATGCTGGCGCCGACGATCTCGTACATGTTCATGATGCGGAACGGCCAGTCGCGCTCGTGCGCGCACAATTCACGATGATCGGAGTGGTAGAGTGCGACCAGCGCATCGATGCCGGCGGATTCCGCCGCCTTAAGTTCCGCGAGCTGCGACTCGCGCCGATAAGCCGGCAGCACTTTCAGTTCGTTGGACTGCAGCCCAACGCGCGGCTGATGCAGATCGACGAGTTCGATCCCCGGCACCGCCTGCAGGATATCTTCGGCCGCTTCGACGACGCCGTGAATGCCAGGATGCTTGTGCAAGGCGACCCGCAGCGGCACCGGTTCGCGCAGCATCGGCCGCAGCCGGTCGAGATTTTTGTGCACGAACATCGTGAACGGCGTCATTTCGAACGGCTTGGCGCCGCGGGTTTTTTCGGCGGCCGGCAGCGTCATCTCGGTGAACTGGACGTGACACGAGGGACACCACGACACCACTTGTCCGGTCTTGCTCCGCGAAAGCTTGTCGAGGCTGGCCTCCGCCATGCGGCCGAAGGTGGCGAGGTCGCCGGAGCGCAATTGCTGCACGCCGCAGCAATGGGTCGGGCCGCCCATGACTTCGTAGTTGATGCCCAGCGCATCCATGATGTCGAGCGCAAGCAGAGCGATGTGCGGGGTCTTGAGCACATTGCAGCCGGTATAGAAGACGAAATCGGCCGGCCCGTTGGGGTTGGGCTGCTGTTGGCCCTGCCCCAGCCGCGCCAACAGCGCATCGTCGAGCTGCAGGCGCGATATGGCGTTGACGTCGCGCGCCACATGGCGAAAGCCGTCGACACCGCGGCGGCGCAGCGTCGCCGCATCGTCCTTGGCTCGCGCCATCGCGGCCCGCGCCATGCTGAGCAGAAAGCGCGGATTGACCCCATAGGCGCAAGCCTCGATACAATCGCCGGACCGTATGCAGCCGCTCGCCCATTTCCGCGCCGCCTCATTGCCGTCGCCGTGGCGGAGAATGTCGATCACACCGGTGATGACGCCGACGGGATTTTCCCTGCTGGCGTCCTCCAGTCCGGCGGCTGCCGTCACCGGGCAGACTTCGACGCACTTGCCGCAGCGGGTACAGGCATCGAGCATCCCATCGACGCGCTCATGCAGGGCGGATTCGAAGGTCTCGGGCATGGCAGCAGATCCGATCGTGTGGGCCAACATACGTAACATAACGCCGACTCGGTCCCGATTGAAGGCCCGATTGAAGGCCCGATTGAAGGCCCCTGTCAGCCGATGTAAACCGGAAGCCTTTCATCGGCGCTCGGCACTCCGCCGGGCCTGTCCGAAATCAGCCACCACACAGACGTGGACCGGCAGGAGCACGCCGCGATGGCGGAATGCGAGGAATGCAATGGGTGAATTTGCCATCGGTCAACCGGTTCCGCGTTTCGAAGATCCGCGGCTGGTCAAAGGCGGCGGCCGGTACGTCGGCGACATGGTGTTTCCCGGCATGGCGTTCGGCTACGTCCTGCGCTCGCCGCACGCCCATGCGCGTATTCGCTCCATCGATACGGCCAAGGCCAAGACCGCGCCCGGCGTGCTCGCGGTGCTGACCGGCGCCGATTACAAAAAGGCAGGCTTCGGCGATCTGCCCGTTCCCGGCAATCTCAAGCGCCGCGACGGCACGCCCGGCTACAGGCCGCGCTACCCGGCCCTGGTGGAAGATCGGGTGCGCATGATCGGCGACTACGTCGCCTTCGTGATCGCCGAGACCTACTACCAGGCGGTCGACGCCGCCGAGCTGATCGACGTCGATTACGAGCCGCTTCCGGCCATCGTGTCCACCGGCGATGCGGTCAATTCGGGCGTACCGCTGGTCTGGGACGATTGTGCGAACAACATCGGTTTCATCCAGATCGAGGGCAACAAGGAAGCGACCGACGCCGCGTTCGCCCGCGCCGCCCATGTCGTGAAACACCGCTTCGTCATCAACCGGGTCACGGCGGCGACCATGGAACCGCGCGGCTGCATCGGACTTTTTGAGCCGATCAACGGCCGCTACACGATCTACACCACCCTGCAACGCACCAACGTGTTTCAGACCGAGCTGTCGAATTATGTGCTGAAAGTCCCCGACAGCAAGATCCGCGTCGTCTGCGGCGACATCGGCGGCAGCTTCGGCATGAAATCCGCGGTCTATAACGAGGTGGCGCTGGTCCTGCTCGGCGCCAAGCTCACCGGCCGTCCGGTCAAATGGGTGGCGACGCGCTCGGAGTCGTTTCTGTGCGACGCGCAGGCGCGCGATCACGTCACCGAGGCCGAACTCGCGCTCGACCAGGACGGAAATTTTCTTGGCTTCCGCGCCAAGATCATCGCCGCGATCGGCGCCTATCTGCAGGTCGGCATGCCCGCCTTCACCGGCAATCTCGGCACGCTCGCCGGCGTCTATCGCACCCCGGCGTCGCATGTGGATGTGACCGCGGTTTTCACCCACACCCAGCCGGTGCGGCCCTATCGCGGCAACGGACGGCCGGAAGCGGGCTATGTCATCGAGCGCATGGTCGATCTCGCCGCCGACCAGACCGGCATCGATCCCGCCGAATTGCGCCGGCGCAATACCATCGCGCCGAGCGCAATGCCGTTCAAGACCAGCGTCACTTTCACATACGATTGCGGCGAATTCGAAAAGAACATGAACCTCGCGCTCGATGCCGCCGACAAGAAAGGCTTCGAGTCGCGGCGCGCGGTTTCGCGCCAGAACGGGAAACTGCGCGGGCTCGGCTTCTCCAACACCATCGAGCGCTCGGCGGCAGCCGGGCTGGAAGGCGCCGAGATCAGGTTCGACCGCACCGGCTCGGTGTCGATCTTTTCCGGCAGCATCAATCAGGGCCAGGGCCACGAGACCGCCTTCAAGCAAGTCGTCTGCGACAAGCTTGGGCTCGATCCCAACGAAGTGACCTATATCCAGGGCGACACCGATCAGGTGTTTTTCGCCGAAGGCACCGGCGGTTCGCGCTCGGCGGCCTTTTCGGGCTCGGCGTTCACTCTCGCTGCGGAAAAGATCGAGACCAAAGCCAAAGCCATCGCCGCCAAGATGCTGAAGGTCGACCTCGCCGACATCAAATTCGCCGACGGCGTGTTCTCGGGTCAGAAGACCAATCAGACGCTCACCATCAAGGAGGTGGCCAAGGCCTCCATCGATCCAAAGAATTTGCCGGAAGGCATGGAAGTCGGTCTGATCTCCACGGCGATCTACCAGGGCAAGGTGGCGAGCTATCCGAACGGCTGCCACGTCTGCGAACTGGAAATCGACGAGGAGACCGGCGAAGTCGAGATTCTGCGCTACAACGTGGTCGACGACGTGGGAACGGTCATCAATCCGCTTTTGCTGCACGGTCAGGTCGACGGCGGCGTCGCCATGGGCGTCGGCCAGATTTTGATGGAAAACATCAAGTTCGACGACCAGGGCCAAATCCTCACCGGCTCGTTCATGGACTACGCCATGCCGCGCGCCAGCGATCTTCCGTCCTATCACGTCGACAGCAATCCGGTCCCGACCAAGACCAATCCGCTCGGCGTCAAGGGCGCCGGCGAAGCCGGCTGCGTCGGCGCCATGCCGGCGGTCGCCAACGCACTGGTCGACGCGCTCTCCGTGCTCGGCATCAAACACGTCGCCATGCCTGCGACGCCCGAGGTGCTGTGGAAGGCCATCCACGAGGCGCGCGGCAGAAGCGCCTAGCGAAACCACTCGCGCGGCGCGTTCGTTTTTCTTCATCTCCCCTGGAGGAGGGAGGCCGATTGCGCGCAAGCGCAATCGGGAGGGGGTGAGTTGCGCGCCGCATCTCATAGTCCTCCTCATTTCAGTTCACCCCACCCCGCTCGCGGAGCCCGTCAAATGCCTTCTCGTTCTCGCGCTGCGCTTTTTGTTTGCGCCCCGAGTTTTCGTCCAAGCTGTTCACGAACGGCCGCCTCAAGAGCATGCTCCGAAAAGTGTTCACGGTTTTCGGATCAGATCATGCTCCCCAAAAAGGAAGGCGGAGCGCCCAAAGGCGCTGGGGTAGATGCCGCGGGCCCGCGCCGACGAGCTATTGTCAAATGTTGGTGACGGAGGGGATCAGGCGGCGGCTTGAGCTTGCGATGTGACCTCGATTCCGTCGGCGAATTTCGCTCCAAGGATCAGTTTGGGTAGCAGGTTGTGACCGTCG
>JBOHIU010000144.1:0-55488 GCA_050725855.1 Xanthobacteraceae bacterium
GCGCCGCATCGAGCGCCTTCGCGGGCCAAGCCAGATCGCGCGACACCAGCGCAATTTCGGCTTCGGCAACAACGCACCGCGCCCGCGCCACCGCCTCTTTCGGACCAAACGCGCGCCCCGCCTTTCGCAGGAGCGACTTCGCCCGATCGAAATCGCCGAGCTGGGCCATCGCGATGCCGCGAAGCGCCAGCGCCGGTGCGTCGTTGCGTAGCGCGACCCACTTCAAGGCGCCGAGCGGGTCACCCGCGGCGAGCGCTCGTGCCGCGGCCGTAATCAGCGAATCCATCGGAATCCCGCCAAACTTGTAACTCCCGTCATCTCTCCATCCGGCATTAGATCTGTCTCATGATCAACACCAAGCAACGGAGCAACGAACATGCCGGACATTTTGCATAAAGTCGGAATCAAATCGGCGTTGCCGAACAATGTCTATAAGGCCCTGACCACCATCGAAGGCCTTTCCGACTGGTGGACGAGCGACACGCGCGGCGAAAGTAAGGTCGGCGGCGTGCTGCAATTCCGCTTCGGCGATGGCGGTTTCGACATGAAGACGATCGAGCTTCAGCGCGACAAGCACGTGCTGTGGCAAGTGGTCGACGGACCCGAAGAATGGCTCGGCACCAAGATCAGCTTCGACATCAAACAGAACGGCGACTGGACCATCGTCCTGTTCAAGCACCAGGGCTGGAAAGAGCCGGTGGAATTCATGCATCACTGCAGCACCAAATGGGCGGTCTTCCTGATGAGCCTCAAGTCGCTCCTCGAAACCGGCAAAGGCGCGCCCTGGCCCAACGAGATCAAGCTCGACGCTTGGGAATAGCGGAACGCGGATCAGCAGCAAGCAGTGTAACGGAGCGAACGATGACAAACGTCATGAGAGATGAACCTGGCGCGCCCAAAATCGCCGATCGGAGCAATTTCCAGGCGGAGCTGGATGCGTTGCGGATTCGCGAGATGGCTCACACCCGGGAAGGCGACGCGATTGCGGCCGCCCGCCGGCGGCTCCCCATGGTCGGGGTCGACGGCGCGACGCCGCTCATCAGCGAACGCGGCGCGATGACGCTCCTCGACGCATTCGAGGGACGCCGGATGCTCATCGCCAACTACTTCATGTGGCACACCGGCGACCCTGCGCCGGAGCAATGCGAGGGCTGCACCTCCTACACTTCTCAGGTCCGCGAGCTGTCCTTTATTCATTCTCGCGACGCCACCTTTGCGGTGTTTTGCAAAGGCCCGTACGACGAAAGCTCACGCTATCGCGACTTCATGGGCTGGGAGATGCCTTGGTACTCGGTGCAAGGCTCATCGCTCGATAGTCTGCTGACCGGTCGCCGGCTGAGCATGATGTACATCGTTTGCTACCTGCGACAAGGATCCAAGGTGTTCGAGACTTACTGGACGACGCGGCGCGGCGTCGAGGCGATGGACAACAGCTATCGCTTGCTCGACCTGACTGCGTACGGGCGGCAGGAGAGCTGGGAAGACTCGCCGGCCGGCTGGCCGCAGCGCCCCGAAGGTCAGCACGCCTACCGCATCGGGGGACGCCCGATCGTCCAGTGGCCGCGCGTCAACGCCGGCCATTCGGATGACCTGGGAACCGGCAAGCGTTGAGGCCCGGCGGTGTCTCCTATTTTTTCGACGGCACGCCCGGCCGGCGGCGAGCCCGCGTCCGGCACTGATCGCCAACCGGCCGCTCACGCCGTGGCCGACTGGCTATGCCTCGCGGCCACGCCGACCTTCGCGCTCATGGCGCTGTTGACCGCTCTCGGGGGTGGTCACGAGGCAATGTTCTGCGCGGCCATGCAGACTTCATCGCCGGCCGGCGGGATGGCGCCGATGTATCTGTTGATGAGTGCCTTCCACGCGGCGCCCTGGTTGAAGCGTATCGCTGGATCAGCCGGCGGCGCGTAACGGCTGGGGATGACCGCCGCGCGCCCTCGCCGGTGCGCGCGGTGCGCCTCGTGCGGCGGTTTCAGGCCGCGGCTTCAGGCGGCGGCTTGGCGAGCCGATCGGTGTTCGGCGGCTTTTTCGCCTTTCGGCTCTCGTTCGGTTTTCGGTTCGGCGAGCTGAGCAGCGGGGTCCATGAGCTGGGCGCGCGCCCAGCTCCACAATGTTTTCATTTCCTGCGCCGCCCGTCCGCCGCGGGCATATTCGGTGACGCCAAGACCCGCCGCGATCGCATCCTGATAATCCATGCGGGCCGACAGCATCGGCTGCGCAAGGACGCCAAGCTCGGTCAAACCCTTGGCGGCATCGCCGGCACGCGAAGAGTTATAGGTCGGCGGACATTGGTTGAGCACGAAGGCCGCCCTGCGGTTGGCGAGAAACACGGCGCGGAACGTCATCGCCGTCGCCTCAACATCGAGGCGCGTCGGCCGCGACGGCAGAAGACACAAATCCGCGGCGTCGGTGACAAGGCGCACGGCCGGACCGTCGGCGCCCGCGGTGTCGAACACCGCCAGCGTGAAACCGGCGCCGGCGAGCCCGTCGAGAATGGCGCGCAGCCGCTGCAGGCGATCGCGTTCGAGCGGTTCGACCATGACATTGTAAGGCGGCTTGGCGGCGACCCGGCGCTCGCCCCAACGCGCCAGCGATCCCTGCGGGTCGAGGTCGAGCGCGATCACTCTCTCGCCCGACTGCGCGGCGGCAACGGCGAGCGACGCCGCCAGCGTTGTTTTTCCGGCTCCGCCCTTCTGCGTGAGAAATGCAATACTGCGCATCACACCAACCCATTGGTCCATTGTGAACGTGCCGGCGCCATGCCGGCATCGAAATGCAAGCGCCTGATCTGTGCGGCCGCTGCCCCGGTGCGTCTGGTATTCGGTATCTCGATGTCGACCGCGAGCGTGGAGACGTTCCTGCCGCGATCCATCGAGATTTGCACCTTGTCGGGGTCGAACGCGACGTGCCGGCTGATGACCGCGAGGATCTCCTCGCGCAGCACGCCGAGCAGATCGGGTTGGCCCTGCGCGTCGCGCTCGTGAGCCAGCAGAATCTGCAGCCGCTCCCGCGCAACCGGCGCCGAGCCGCGGCGAAAGAGCTGAAAAATGGTCATGCTGCCTTCCGTCCGAACAGCTTGTTGAAGATGCCGCGCGTCTCCGAAGGAACGTTCATGGCAATCTGCTCGCCCTTGAGCCGTCGGGTGGCATCGAAGTAGGCGCGCGCCGGCGCACTCAGCGGCGCGTTCAACGTCACCGGCGAGCCGACGTTGGAGGCGCGCAGGACTTCCTCGCTTTCGGGAACGATGCCGAGCAGCGGGATCGACAGGATTTCGAGCACGTCGTCGATCGACAGCATCTCGCCGCGGGCGGCGCGCCACGGATGATAGCGCGTGATCAGGAGGTGCTTGTCGACGCGCTCGCCGCGCTCGGCCCGTTCGGTTTTGGAGTCGAGCAGCCCGATGATGCGGTCGGAATCGCGCACCGACGATACTTCCGGGTTGGTGACGATGATCGCGGCATCGGCGTGCCGCATCGCCAAGGTGGCGCCGCGTTCGATGCCGGCCGGGCTGTCGCAGACGATCCAGTCGAACTTGGTGCGCAGCTCGGCGATGACCTTGGCGACGCCGGCTTCGGTCAGCGAATCCTTGTCGCGGGTCTGCGAGGCCGGCAGCAGATGGAGATTTTCCAATCGCTTGTCGCGGATCAGCGCTTGCGGCAGCTTCGCCACGCCGTTGATGACGTTGATGAGATCGAACACCACGCGCCGTTCGGCGCCGAGCACCAGATCGAGATTGCGCAAGCCGACGTCAAAATCGACGACCACGACTTTCTCGCCGAGATGGGCCAGAGCGGCGCCGAGAGCGGCGGTCGACGTCGTCTTGCCGACTCCCCCCTTGCCCGATGTCACGACCAGCACGCGAGCCGATTTCCCCTCGCTCATTGTTCTCGACCTTTCGTTAGTTCATTGCTGAAATTTTCAGCGTGTTGCCATCAAGCCAGGCCTGGGTGGGTCCGCGGCGCAGGCTTTCCTCGATCTCGTCCGCGGTCTTGTATTGGGGACCGATGGCGAGAAGTTCGCCCTCGAAGCGCTGGCAGAAGATGCGCGCGCGCGCATCGCCCGAAGCGCCCGCCATGGCGAGGCCGCGCAGCGTGCCGTAGATGTGGATCGAACCGCCGGCGATGATCTCGGCGCCGGAGCCGACCGAACCCAAGACCGTGACGTCGCCATCCATGAACACCACCGACTGTCCGGAGCGCACCGGGCTGTCGATCATAAGCGAGGCCGGTCCTTGTCTCGGCGCAGCGGGATTGGTGCTGGCTGGTTCAGGCAATTCCGCGTCCTGCGCGCGACCGGCGCGCAGGATCGGAGGCAGCCTCGTTTCTCCGGCGAGCGATTCGCATCCTTCGATGCCGAGAACCCGGATGCCGCGCGCCTCGAGCGCGTTCACGAGTTCGGCAATTTCCACCGGGCTCAGCGGCACCGCGGCGAGATCGAGTGCCACCGGATGGCCGGCGAAGAAGCCCTTCGACCGTTCCAGCGTGGCGTCAAGCGTGGCCAGCCAATCGGCGAGCGGCGGCTGCGGCGCAAAGGCGAAGACCACATAGGACCGCGCACGGAATGTCAGCGACTGACGTTGGCAGGTGAGGCTCGTCACGAGCGCCTCTCCGGTTTCGGATTGATTCTTGATTGGTTAACAATCTGCGGAGATATGGTTAACGGGGAGTTAACGACGACCGCCGGGGTCTCCGCGCTGCACGCGTAGCCGGCCAGGAAAGCTAAGATTTTGCAGATCCGGAAGGAACGCTCTCGCCCGCCGTCCGTCACCGTCATGAAGGCTCGCCCCAGCGAGCCGGAGGAATCAACAGCGAAGCGGATCGCCAGATGAGCACGGCAGGAAACGACAACGCCAAGGAAAATCTCAAAGGCGGACAGCAGGAGAGTAAACAGCCCTGGAGGCAGCCGGATGAGACCTCCCACGAACCGGCTAAGGGCCGCCCGCCACGGCGACCGCCGCGCGCCGAGGACAGCAAGACGAATTAATCTCGATTAGCCGATCGCGATCTTTCAGACGTCAGTCCGTGTTTGTAGCGGCTCGGCTATTTCCTGGACCGAACGTCACGCTTTTTTTGCTCTGTCTTCGGCCGCTGAGCGTGCCGTAGGGGCGCTTGGGCCTGCGCCTTAGTCCTTCGGGCAGCGGCGATTCACGCTGAGCAAGTTCCGGCTCGGAGCTGACGGAAGCGCCCCGCTGCTCGGCCTGATGCGCCGCGCGGCGTGAGCGAGTCGGGCGCTTTTTGTCGGCTGCCGGATTATCAGTTCCCGGGTCGAACGTGCCGCTCCGCAAATCCCGATTGTCGTCCATTCCCGCTCCATCTCACAGAAAACAAGACCGCGGCGCGTTCCTGCGCGCTCCAGCTTGGACTCAGCGGTCGACTTCGCCGAACACGATATCGATCGAGCCCAGGATCGCCGGCACGTCGGCCAGCATGTGACCGTGCGAAAGAACATCCATGGCCTGCAAATGGGCGAAGCTCGGCGCGCGAATCTTGCACTTGTACGGCCCGTTACCGCCGGTCGACACGAGATAAACGCCGAACTCTCCCTTCGGCGCCTCGACGGCGGCATAGACCTCTCCGGGCGGCACGTGAAAGCCTTCAGTGTAGAGCTTGAAGTAATGGATCAGCGCTTCCATCGAACGTTTCATCGTTTCGCGGCGCGGCGGCGCGATCTTTCGATCCTCGATCAGGACCGAGCCCTGTAGCTGCCGCGAGCGCAGCTTTTCGACGCATTGCTTCATGATGCGAACCGACTGGCGCATTTCCTCCATGCGGACGCAATAGCGGTCATAATTATCGCCGCGCTTGCCGACCGGAATATCGAGTCCAATTCGTCATAGCCGTCGTAGTGCTGCGCCTTGCGCAAATCCCATGCGGCGCCCGCGGCGCGAACCATGACGCCTGAAAAGCCGCGGCCCCAGGCCTCCTCGAGTTTTACCACCCCGATATCGACGTTGCGCTCCTTGAAGATCCGGTTTTCGCCGAGCAGCACCTCCAGATCGTCGCAGACTTTCAGGAACGGATCGCAAAAAGCGAAGATATCGTCGATCAGCTTTGGCGGCAGGTCCTGGTGCACGCCTCCGGGACGAAAATAGTTGGCGTGCATCCGGCTGCCGGAGGCCCGCTCATAGAAGATCATGAGCTTTTCGCGCTCCTCGAAGCCCCACAGCGGCGGGGTCAGCGCTCCCACGTCCAGAGCCTGCGTCGTGATGCAAAGCAGATGCGAGAGAAGCCGGCTGATCTCATGATAGAGGACCCGGATCACCTGGCCGCGCTTCGGCGGAACAATGCCAAGAAGACGCTCGATCGCCAGACAGAAGGCGTGCTCCTGGCTCAGCGGCGCCACGTAATCGAGCCGGTCGAAATACGGAATGGCCTGCAGATAGGTCTTGTGCTCGATCAGTTTCTCGGTGCCGCGATGCAGAAGTCCGATGTGCGGATCGACCCGCTCGACCACTTCGCCGTCGAGTTCGAGCACCAGCCGCAGCACGCCATGCGCCGCCGGATGCTGCGGCCCGAAATTGATGGTGAAGCTGCGATCGCTCGCTCCGTCGGTCATCCGCTGTCACTCCGACCCAACCGAACTCTTCGTCGCGCGCGAGTGGGCCCGCCTGATACAGCGAGCCAACCCGCCTCCCCGCCGCCGAAATTCCCCGAGCTTTCAGATTGAAAACATCCAAGTGCGAAGGTGCGTTCCTGAGTCGGCACGCAGACAGCCCCGCGTTGATTTTGCCTGGCATCGCGGGGCCCTGTGCCAGCTAGGCGGTGCGAGCCCTCCCGCGCTCCTGCGGCCCTGCGGACCGGCATTGCCGCGGCTCCGATTCTGGTCTAAGCACCCGCTCGCGCGGGGCCGAGCCAACCAGCCCTGACGCCGGCGCGCCGCAACGGCGCTCTTTTTTTGCGTGTACTGTCATTCCGGGACGGCCGCAGGCCGGACCCGGAATCCATAACCACGGCCAGTGACTATGGATTCCGGGCTCGCGAGCTGCCGCTCCGCGCCGCGGAATGACGATCACGGATGACGGCTAAGGATGCCAAAGCGGACCGACATATCCTCGATCCTGATCATCGGCGCCGGACCGATCGTGATCGGCCAGGCGTGCGAGTTCGACTATTCGGGCACGCAGGCCTGCAAGGCGCTCAAGGCCGAGGGCTACCGGGTCGTGCTGGTCAACTCCAATCCGGCCACGATCATGACCGATCCGGATCTGGCGGACGCCACTTACATCGAGCCGATCACGCCCGAGATCGTCGCCAAAATCATCGAGAAAGAGCGGCACGTCGCGCCCGGCGGCTTTGCGCTGTTGCCGACCATGGGCGGGCAGACCGCGCTGAACACCGCGCTGTCGCTGCGCAAGATGGGCGTGCTGGAAAAGTTCGATGTGACGATGATTGGCGCCACCGCCGACGCCATCGACAAGGCCGAGGATCGCAAGCTGTTCCGCGAAGCGATGACCAAGATCGGGCTCAAGACGCCGCGATCGCATCAGGTCAAAAGCCTGATCCAGGCGCTGCAGGCGCTGGACGATATCGGCCTGCCCGCGATCATCCGACCCTCGTTCACGCTCGGCGGCACCGGCGGCGGCATCGCCTACAACAAGGCGGAGTTCATCGACATCGTCGAGGGCGGCATCGATGCCTCGCCGACCTCGGAAGTGCTGATCGAGGAATCAGTGCTCGGCTGGAAAGAGTTCGAGATGGAGGTGGTGCGCGACAGATGCGACAATTGCATCATCGTCTGCTCGATCGAGAACCTCGATCCGATGGGCATCCACACCGGCGATTCCATCACGATAGCGCCGGCCCTGACCTTGACCGACAAGGAATACCAGATCATGCGCGACGCCTCGATCGCGGTGCTGCGCGAGATCGGAGTGGAGACCGGCGGCTCCAACGTGCAGTTCGCCGTCAATCCCGCCGACGGGCGTCTCGTCGTCATCGAGATGAATCCGCGCGTGTCGCGTTCCTCGGCGCTGGCCTCGAAGGCGACCGGCTTTCCCATCGCCAAGGTCGCGGCCAAGCTCGCCGTCGGCTACACGCTCGACGAAATCAAGAACGACATCACCGGCGGCGCCACGCCGGCGTCATTCGAGCCGACGATCGATTATATCGTCACCAAGATTCCGCGCTTCGCCTTCGAGAAATTTCCCGGTGCCGAACCGGTGCTGACGACCTCGATGAAATCGGTCGGCGAGGCGATGGCGATCGGGCGGACCTTTGCCGAGAGTTTGCAAAAGGCTTTGCGTTCGCTGGAAACGGGCCTGACGGGACTCGACGAAATCGCCATCCCCGGGCTTGGTCAGGGCGACGACAAGAACGCGATCCGCGCCGCGCTGGGTACGCCGTCGCCCGACGGCGTGCTCAAGGTCGCACAGGCCATGCGGCTCGGCATGAGCGATGCCGACATCCACACCGCATGCAAGGTCGATCCGTGGTTTCTGGCGCAAATCCGCTCGATCGTCGACATGGAGGCGGAGATTCGCGCCAAGGGCCTGCCCGCCAGCGCCGGGGCGCTCCGCCATCTCAAGGCCATGGGTTTTTCCGACGCCCGGCTCGGTCGGCTGACCAATACCGCCGCCGATGAGATTTCCGCGCAACGACGAAGGCTGAATGTGCGGCCGGTGTTCAAGCGCATCGACACTTGCGCGGCCGAGTTCGCCTCGCCGACGGCCTACATGTACTCGACCTATGAGGCGCCGTTCGCCGGCCGCGCCGTGAACGAGGCAGCGCCTTCAAACAGGAAGAAAGTCGTCATCCTCGGCGGCGGGCCGAACCGCATCGGCCAGGGCATCGAGTTCGATTATTGCTGCTGCCATGCCGCCTTCGCCCTGAAGGACGTCGGCTACGAGACCATCATGGTCAACTGCAATCCCGAAACGGTATCGACCGACTACGATACCTCCGACCGGCTCTATTTCGAGCCGCTGACCGCGGAGGACGTGATCGAGATCATCGACACCGAGCTGGCGAACGGGACCTTGCACGGCGTCATCGTGCAGTTTGGCGGGCAGACGCCGCTTAAGCTCGCCGAGTCCTTGGAAAAAGCGCATGTGCCGATTCTCGGCACCTCGCCCGACGCCATCGATCTTGCCGAGGATCGCGACCGTTTCAAGCAACTGCTCGACCGGCTGAAGCTGCGCCAGCCGAAGAGCGGCATCGCCACGTCGCCGGAAAAGGCGCAGGCCATTGCCGCCTCGATCGGCTATCCGATCGTGATCCGCCCGTCCTACGTGCTTGGCGGCCGCGCCATGGAGATCGTGCACGATACCCATCAGCTCGACCGCTATGTGGTGCGGCTCGCCGCCGATCTCGACCGGCCGTCCGAATTCGCCGTCTCGGAAAAGCGGCCGTTGCTCATCGACCGATACCTGACCGATGCCGTCGAAATCGACGTCGATTGCCTCGCCGACGGCATCGACAGCTACATCGTGGGCATCATGGAGCATATCGAGGAGGCCGGCATTCATTCCGGCGACTCCGCCTGCTCGCTGCCGCCGCACTCGCTCGACGCCAGGACCATCGCCGAACTGGAACGGCAGACCCGCGAACTCGCCCGCGCGCTCAAGGTCGGCGGCCTGATGAACGTGCAATACGCCATCAAGGACGGCGACATTTACGTCCTCGAGGTCAATCCGCGGGCCTCGCGCACCGTGCCGTTCGTCGCCAAAGTCACCGGCATTCCCGCGGCCAAGATCGCCGCCCGCGTCATGGCGGGCGAGCGGCTTGCGAGCTTCAAGCTCGACCCGCAGCATTTCGAACTAGGAAATGCCCGCCACGTCGGCGTCAAGGAAGCGGTTTTTCCATTCGCGCGCTTCGGCCCGGCAGTCGACACCGTGCTCGGCCCCGAGATGAAGTCGACCGGCGAGGTCATGGGCATCGACCGCGACTACAATGTCGCGTTCGTCAAAAGCCAGCTCGGCGGCGGCTCGCGCCTGCCGAAGACCGGCACCGTCTTTGTCTCGGTCAAAGACGCCGACAAGGAGCGGATTCTGAAGGCGATGCGTCTCCTGGCCGACTCAGGATTCAAGGTGCTGGCGACCTCGGGCACCCAGCGCTACCTGGTGCAGCAGGGCATCGCGGCCATCAAGGTCAACAAGGTTGCCGAGGGCCGCCCCCATATCGTCGACGCCATCAAGAACGGCGAGGTCCAGCTCGTTTTCAATACCACCGAGGGGGCGACCGCGCTGGCCGATAGCCGGTCGCTTCGGCGCGCTGCCCTCTTGCATAAAGTACCGTACTACACCACTCTCTCAGGGGCCGTCGCCGCAGCGCAGGGCATCCAGGCTTATCTCAAAGGCGATCTCGAGGTGTATGCGCTGCAAAGCTATTTCGCGGCCGGGTCCGAGTAAAAAATTTGGGTCGGCGTGGGCGGCAAGGTGGAGACAGGACTTAACGCCGTGCGGCCGGGCGATGCTCCGGCCCGCGACGAAAGTTTTGACTCTGCGGCTTTGGAGGTTTGAGAGCGATGGACAAGATTCCGATGACGGCAGCCGGCTATGCGGCGCTTGAGGCCGAACTCAAGCACTGCCATCAGGTCGAGCGGCCACGCATCATTCAACAGATCAGCGACGCCCGCACCCATGGCGATCTCGCGGAGAATGCCGAGTATCACGCCGCCAAGGAAGCGCAGTCGCTCAACGAGGGCCACATCGCCGAACTTGAAGACAAGCTCGCGCGCGCGGAAGTCATCGACGTGTCGAAGCTTTCAGGCGACACCATCACCTTTGGCGCGACGGTCACTCTGATCGACGAGGATACGGACAAGAAAGCGGTCTGGCAGATCGTCGGCGAACCCGAAGCCGACGCCAAAAAAGGCAAAATATCCATCTCCTCACCACTCGCCCGCGCGCTCGTCGGCAAGAAGAAGGGCGCGCAGGTCGAGGTCGTCACACCCGGCGGCGCCAGGGCCTACGAGGTCATGAAGGTCGAGTGGCGGTAGGCTTTTCGCGCAGTCCCGGCTGGATCGCCGCTTCTGCCGGCCGCAACTGACGGCTGGCCGACGGCTGCCCGGCGTCGTTTCAGGTCTCGCGCAAACGATACAATTCCTCGCCATGGTGGTTGCGGACCCGCGCTACCGACGCGCCTCTGTGGCGCCACCCCCCGAGAAGCTGCGTGGCCTTGGCCTTGGTCCGCCGCGGACTGATCTCTTCGACCGTCGTGCGATGCAGCACTTCCTCGTGTCCGTCGGCGGCGCCGCGGAGGATTTCGATGGTGTATTTCATGCGATTTCAGCCCGCGGACAAACAAAGCCGCCGCGCGCGTCTTGTTCCTGAAAATGAAATTGTGGTTGGCCGGCAGGGCGATGGAACTTTTTGCCGGAGAGGGCGTTGTGGCTCAGGAGAGGCGATCTGGCACGGGACTGCAACGTCAGGCGACAAGCCCGCTTTGCCTTGCGGGTTCATTTGGTATTTGCGCGCGCATGCGCGCGATGGTGGGGCTCCTTTCAGCGTCGTATTCTCTCTGCGGGACCGCATTGACCGCGGGGGCGCCGAAACCGGAGCGTACTTGCGTTGATCTTTGGAGAAAACAATGGCCGCGAACGAAACGGGTATTTTGGTCCAACTGGTTGCCGACAATGAAAAGACCATTCTTCCAGAGTGGCTCGAATTGCAAAAGCGAGCGGGCTCGCTGCAGACCGGGCGGATTACGGAAGCCGAACTGTCGACCCAATCCACTGAATTTCTGCACCTTTTGAGCAGCGCACTGCGCACGACCGGGCTTGAGCCCGCGAATGCCGCCTACGCGCCGGTGCGCGAATTTCTTCGCAACCTGTCGCGCTCACGCGCGCTGCAAGGCTTTTCGCCGCGCGAAACCGCGGGCTTCATTTTTTCGCTCAAGCAGCCGCTCTTCAACATGCTCAATCGCCAGAAGACGCTCTCTGCTGCCGATGTCGCGAAGGCGATGTGGGGGTTTACGACGCTGCTCGACGAACTCGGCCTTCTCACATTCGAGACTTTCCAGAAGAACCGTGAGGAAGTCATCCTGCGCCAGCAGCGCGAGATCACCGAACTGTCCACTCCGGTGGTGAAATTGTGGGAGGGCGTGTTGGCGCTGCCCATCATCGGCACGCTGGACAGCGAGCGCACCCAGGTCGTCATGGAGAATTTGCTGCAGCACATCGTCGATGAAGGCGCCGAGATTGCGATCATCGACATCACCGGCGTCCCGACGGTCGACACGGTCACGGCGCAGCATCTTCTAAAAACGGTTTCGGCCACGCGGCTGATGGGCGCCGATTGCATCATCAGCGGCATTCGGCCGCAAATCGCGCAAACGATCGTCCACCTCGGCGTCGACCTTAACGTGATATCGAAGGCAACGCTTGCCGACGCTTTCGCGTTGGCGCTGCGGCGCACGAATCGCGCGGTGACCAAGATCAAGGCCGCAGCGGTTGACGGCGGCAAGGCCAAGCCGAGTCTCGAAAAGGCCGAGTAGCAATGGACCGCATCCCCATTCTCAAGCTTGGCGACGCTTTGCTCGTCACTATTCAGGTCGACATGCACGACCGGTTGGCGACTGCGCTGGAAGAAGACCTGACCAGCAAAATCGTGACCTCCGGCGCCAAGGGCGTGCTCATCGACATTTCGGCTCTGGAAATCGTCGACAGCTTCATCGGTCGAATGCTCGACAACATCGCGGCGGTTTCCCGCATTCTCGACGCAGAGACCGTCGTCGTCGGCATGCGGCCCGCCGTGGCGATCACCCTCGTCGAACTCGGCCTTTCGCTGTCGGGCGTCAAAACCGCGCTCAATGTCGAACGTGGCATGGCGCTGATCCAACGTCGTCTGGAGGAGTTGAATGCCGACGACGAGGACTGACCGCCTCGACATCCGCGCCTCGGACGACATTGTAAAAGTGCGGCAGCAGACCCGGACCATGGCCGTCGAAGCCGGGCTGAGCCTTGTCGATCAGACCAAGATCATCACCGCCGCGAGCGAGCTTGCCCGCAACACGCTGGATTACGGCGGCGGCGGTGAAATGCGCATGGAGGTGATCGAGGACGGCGGCAGGCGCGGCCTGCGCCTGACCTTCGTCGACCAAGGCCCCGGCATCGCCGACCTCGAGCAGGCCATGAAGGACGGCTACACCACCGGGACCGGGCTTGGGCTTGGGCTTGGCGGCGCCAAGCGGCTGGCGAACGAATTTTCCATCGAGTCAAAACCCGGCTTCGGCACCAAGATTACAATCGCGCGTTGGAAGATATGATTTCAGTCGCCGTCAACGATGCAAGCCAGGTCGCCGAAGCGCGCCGTCAGGCGACGGCGCTGGCGGGGCACAACGGCTTTGGCGAAGGCGACCGCGGCCGAGCTGCGCTGGTCGCCACCGAGCTCGCCACCAACCTGGTCAAGCATGGCGGCGGCGGCGAATTGCTGGTCGGCACCTACCAGGACAACGATGGCACCGGCATAGAACTCGTCGCGCTCGATCGCGGGCCCGGCTTCGCCAATGTCGCGGCTTGCCTCCGGGACGGCCATTCCAGCGCCGGCACGGCCGGCAACGGTCTCGGCGCCGTGGTCCGGCAATCCCACCTCGTCGATATTGCGTCCTGGCCCGGAATAGGCACCGCGGTGCTGGCGCGTCTTGAGGCGGGACCGGCCAATCCCCGGCGCGCGGCGCCGCACGCGGGCTGGGGGGCGGTTTCGCTCGCCATGCCCGGCCAGGACGTATGCGGAGATTCCTGGAGCGTCTCGACAAGCGACAGCACCGTCACCCTGTTTCTCGCCGACGGATTGGGCCACGGCGAGGATGCCGCCGAGGCCGCGGTCGAGGCGGTGCGGCTGTTTCACCGCTTCGACGGCCATCAGGTTCCGACGCTTCTGGATTACGTCCATGGCGGCTTGCGGTCGACCAGGGGCGCCGCGGTGTCCATCGCGCGTTTTGATCCCGCCAACCGGAGGGTCGCCTTCGCCGGCATCGGCAATGTCGCGGGCGCGCTCGCCGCCCAGGGCGGCGGCGTCAAGCGCATGGTGTCGATGCCAGGCACCGCCGGCCACAATGCCCGCAAGATCCAGGCCTTCGACTATCCGTTCGACCATGGTTTTATCATCCTGGCCTCCGACGGGATCAGCACAAACTGGAACCTGGAGCGTTATCTCGGCGTGCAATCTGTGCATCCGACCCTGCTCGCGGCTATGCTGTACCGCGACTTCGGCCGGCGCCGCGACGATGCCACCGTTCTGGTCGGCAAGTGGCTCCCATGACGGCGGTTCGCGTAATCATGAGTCACCCATGACTTGGCCCATCGTGACGCTGCCGATCGAGACCGAAGGCGATGTCGTGACCGTGCGGCAGCGAGCCCGCCGCATCGCCGAACTGTTGGGTTTCGAGCGGCAGGACCAGACGCGGATCGCGACCGCAGTCTCAGAGATCGCCCGCAATGCATTCAGCTATGGCGGCGGCGGCCGTGCCGAGTTCGCCGTCGAACCGGCCGATCCGCATCAGCTTTTCCGCATCCGCATCGGCGACAAGGGCAAGGGCATTCCCGACCTGGAACGAATCCTCGACGGCCAATACCGCTCGCAGAGCGGAATGGGCCTCGGCCTGGTCGGCGCGCGGCGTCTCATGGACCATTTCAAGATCGACACTGCGCCCGGCAAAGGAACGATCGTCGAGCTTGAACAGACCATACCGCACCGTGCCGCCCGCATCAGTAAGACCAGGCTCGCCGAGGTCACCGCCGCCCTCAAGAACGACTCGTCCACCGACCCGCTCGAAGTCCTGCGCGAGCAGAACCGCGAACTGATGCAGAGTCTCGACGATATCCGGCGGCGCGACGAGGAGAGCCAACAGCTCAATCAGGAACTGGGCGACACCAATCGGGGGGTCGTCGCGCTGTATGCCGAGCTGGACGAGCGCGCCGAACAATTGCGCAAAGCCAGCGAGCTCAAGTCAAAATTCCTGTCGCATATGAGCCACGAATTCCGTACGCCGCTGAATTCAGTCTTGGCGCTGTCGCGTCTGCTGATCGATCGCGTCGACGGCGAGCTGACCGCGGAGCAGGAGCGACAAATCGGTTACATCCGCCGTTCAGCGGAGAGTTTGCTGGAGCTTGTCAACGATCTCCTCGACTTGGCGAAGGTCGAAGCCGGCAAGATCGAGGTCAAGTCGACGCGCTTTACGGTGGCGAACCTGTTCGGCGCCCTGCGCGGCGCGTTGCGGCCGCTGCTGACCTCCCCTTCGGTCGAACTGATCTTCGATCCTGCCGATGATTTGCCGCACTTGCAGACCGACGAAGGCAAGGTCGGACAAATACTCCGCAACCTGATTTCCAATGCGCTGAAATTCACCGAGAAAGGCGAAGTGCGCGTCAGCGCCCGCGAGGGACAAGGTGGCGCGGTGATCTTTGCCGTGCGCGACACCGGCATCGGCATTGCGCCTGAGGATCAGATACGGATTTTCGAGGAGTTTTCGCAGATCGATACGCGGCTGCACAAGAAGGTGAAGGGCACGGGCCTCGGACTGCCGCTGTCGCGTTCGCTGGCCGAGCTGATCGGCGGCGCGCTTCAGGTCGAAAGCGTGCCGGGCCAAGGCTCCGTCTTTACGCTGACCATTCCAGCGACGTTCGGCGAACTGACCGGCCTCGCCGTCATCCCGGATGGAGGCCGCAAGCGCGTGCTGATCATCGATGACGACGAGACTTTCCGTTACGTGATAAAGCAGATCATTCGCAACGAGCCGCGCTATGAAATATTCGAAGCCGGCGACGGCAGCGACGGCCTGCGTCAGGCGCGATCGGAGCGGCCCGACGTTATCCTGCTCGATCTGCAGATGCCGAACTTGGACGGCTTCACCGTGCTGCAGGAGCTCAACGCCGACGAGCGCACCAGCATCATTCCCGTCATCATCTCGACGTCTCTCGCTGTCAATGCCGAGCTCAGGGCGCGATTGCCGGTCGGCACGCGGGTCATTTCAAAGAATCTGATCTCGCGCGAGAACGTTTCCTTGTTCCTGCGCGATGCGACCGGCCCGCAAGGCGTACTGTCATGACGTCCGTCGAAGCTATTTTGAACGTCGACGATCAGGAGGTCGAGCGCTACACCAAAAGACGCGATCTCGAGGCTGGCGGCTTCACCGTCGTCGACGCCACGACAGGCGCCGAAGCGCTCCGCCTCGCCGAGACTCTCAAACCCGCCGTCATCCTGCTCGACATCCAGCTTCCCGACATCAGCGGCCTTGAGGTCTGTCATTATATCAAGAACAAGTGGCCGGAGATCATGGTTCTCATGACCTCCGCCACTTTCGTGACGTCGCAGCATCGAACTTTGGGATTAGATGCCGGCGCCGATGGCTATCTGGTCCAGCCCGCCGAGCCGCTTGAACTCACCGCCGCCGTCAATGCCCTGCTGCGCATTCGCCGCTCCGAGGACGCCTTGCGCAACCTCAATGTCACGCTCGATGCGCAGGTCAAGGAGCGCAGTGCCGAGCTTGCGCGCGCCATCAATGCGCTCAAGGGCAGCGCCGATCGGATGCGCACCTTGCTGCAGACGACGTATATCTTTCAAGGCTACATGACCCCGGACGGGGCCCTGCTCGACGCCAACCGCGCTTCGCTTGAAGCTATCGGCGCCAACGTCGACCAGGTCGTCGGGCGCTTTTTTTGGGAGACGCCGTGGTTCACCAACACACCCGGCATGCCGGACGCGATTCGCGCCGACGTCGAGCGCGCCGCCGGAGGCGACAGCGTGCAACGATCCCTCGTCCTCGATCTGCCGGACGGCGAGCGGACGTTCGATATGGCGCTCCGCCCGGTCAAGGATGGACGAGGCAAGGTCGTCGGCATCGTGCCCGAAGCGGTGGAGACCACGCAGCGGCTGAAGACCGAGGAAGCGCTCCGGCAATCGCAGAAGATGGAAGCGATCGGCCAACTGACGGGCGGCCTCGCTCACGACTTCAACAATCTTCTCACCGCGATCGTCGGCAACATCGACCTTATCCGATCCCGCAGCACCGAGCAGGGCGTCCGCCGCTGGGCTGACAATGCGCTCAAGGCGGCCGAACGGGGTGCCAAGCTGACGGCGCAGTTGCTGGCGTTCTCGCGCGTTCAGAAGCTCGATACCGCGGCTGTCGACGTCAACGCGTTGATCGACGGCATGCGGGAGCTGCTCAATCAGTCGCTCGGCGCGAACATAACTATCACGATTAATCTGGCGCCCGGCCTGCCGCCGGCTATCGCGGATCTCAACCAGCTCGAGCTTGCCATTCTCAATCTGTCGCTCAACGCCCGCGATGCCATGCCCGAAAACGGCGCCCTGACCATTTCAACCGCACTGTCTCCGTCCGATGCCGAGGCGCTTTTGGTGTCTGTCGCCGATACCGGCGGCGGCATGACGCCGGACGTGGCCAGTCGCGCTTTCGATCCGTTTTTCACTACCAAGCCGGTGGGCAAAGGAACCGGGCTCGGGCTGTCACAGGTTTACGGAATCGTTCGGCAGGCCGGCGGCGACGTCACAATCGACAGCAAGCCCGGCAGAGGCACTACGGTGACGCTGCATCTGCGGCGCGCCCCTTTGACCTCGACCGAGAACAGACGCAGCGACGCCGCCGCGCCGCGCGCCCAAAATGCGGAAAAACTGCTTCTGGTCGACGACGACCCGGACGTTCGCGACATCGTCGGCCGGGTGCTCACGGAACTCGGTTATAATGTGCGGGAAGCGTGTAGCGGTCCGGAAGCGCTAGCCATCCTTTCCGATTTCAGTCCGGACCTGCTGGTGGTGGACTTCGCCATGCCCAGCATGAACGGCTCTCAAGTCGTCACTACCGCCCGCGAGGGCAATCCGTCCTTGAAAGTTCTTTTCGTCAGCGGCTATGCGGAATCCGATGCGCTCACTTCCGCCGTCGGTAAGGCTCCGCTGTTGCGCAAACCGTTCCGGCCGGTCGAACTGGCGACTGCCGTGCGGCTAGCTCTCGACGCATAAATGAAATTCGGCATCTTTGACCACATGGACGATGCCGGCGTACCGCACGGCGAGCTTTTTGCCGGACGGCTCAAGCTTGCCGAGGCTTACGACCGCGCCGGCTTTCATGCCTATCACTTGGCCGAACATCACGGCACGCCGATCGGCTGCGCCGCTTCGCCCGGCCTGTTTCTGGCGGCCCTGGCGCAGCGCACCACGAAGCTCCGCTTCGGGCCGCTGGTCTATCTGTTGCCGTTCTATCATCCGCTGCGGCTGATCGAGGAAGTCTGCATGCTCGATCTGATGAGCGGCGGCCGCTTGGAGCTTGGCATCGGCCGCGGCGTGTCGCCGTTCGAGACGGCGAACTATGCGCTCGATTTCGCCCAGACCCAGGCGATGTATCACGAGGCGTTTGAAGTGCTGCTCAGGGGCCTCGCCGCGGACGAACTGACATTCGGGGGCAAATTCTATCGCTTCGATAAGGTGCCGATGATCCTGCAGCCGGTGCAGCGGCCGCATCCGCCGCTGTGGTATGGCGTGAGCATCCCCGACAACGCCGATTGGCCGGCGGCGAACGATGTCAACGTCGTGTCGCTGGCGCCGCCGCAGCAGGTGCGGCCAATTTTCGATCGCTACGTCGCGGCCCGGCGGAAATTGGGTAAGCCGGACTCGACATTGCGCGGCGTCGGCCGCCATGTCGTGGTCGCCGACACCGACGCGGAAGCGCTGGCGATCGCGCGGCGCGCCTACCCGCGCTGGCGCACCAATTTCTTCTGGCTGTTCGAACGCCGTGGTTCGGCGCCACGCGTTGCCGCGCTTTATCCGGAAAGCTTCGACGAGGTGGCGGCGGTCGGAACCGCGGTCGCCGGCTCGCCGGCCCGGGTGCGCGATTTCATCGCCGCCGACGTCAAAGCCACCGGGGCGAACTACTGGACCCCCTGGCTCGCCTTCGGCGACATCAGCGTCGACGAGGCGCTGCATTCGATCGACCTGTTCGCCCGCGAGGTTATGCCGGCGTTTGCGTGAAGACTAATCGCGAGCACCGCGGGCCATGGAGGCTCTAAGCTCTGGGTTGCGTCCCTTGCATAGCTCGCGAAAATCCCTAAATTGATCAACGGGGCTGGTTGCGCGGTCGTCGCGGCGGGGTCGGCTCATTCCTGGCTGAACGAGGCCAAAGTCGGGCCTGTTTGAGGGGCTTAGGCAGGTTCGCGCGCGCATGCGCGCCTGCCGTATTGACGGGTTGACAGGTGAGCAAGACCACCCACGCCAAGGTCATGATCGTAGGTTCGGGCCCGGCCGGCTATACGGCGGCAGTCTATGCGGCCCGCGCCATGCTCGATCCCATTCTCATCCAGGGCATCGCTCCCGGCGGCCAGCTAACGACGACCACCGACGTGGAGAACTATCCGGGTTTCGCCGACGTGATTCAGGGCCCCTGGCTGATGGAGCAGATGCAGGCGCAGGCCGCTCATGTGGGCACCAACATCGTCGCCGACCATGTCAGCCGGATTGATCTGCATCGGCGGCCGTTCCGCATCGAATGCGATTCCGGCGATGTCTATCTCGCCGACGCCCTGGTGCTGGCGACCGGGGCGCAGGCGCGCTGGCTCGATCTGCCTTCTGAGCAGAAATTCCGCGGCTACGGCGTCTCCGCCTGCGCCACCTGCGACGGCTTCTTCTATCGCGGCAAGGAGGTGCTGGTCATCGGTGGCGGCAATACCGCTGTCGAGGAAGCGCTGTTTCTCACCAATTTCGCCGCCAAGGTCACGCTGGTGCACCGGCGCGACAGCCTGCGGGCCGAGAGGATTTTACAGGACCGGCTGTTTCGACATCCCAAGATCGATGTGGTGTGGGACAGTGCCCTCGACGACGTCACAGGCAACGAGAATCCACGCAAGGTCACGCGCGCGCGGCTGAAGAATCTCAAGACCGGCGCCGTCAGCGAGCGGCCGATCGACGGCATTTTTATCGCCATCGGGCACTCGCCCGCGACGGAGCTGGTCGCCGGCCAGGTGGAGATGAAACCGTCCGGCTACATCAAGACCGCTGCGCATTCGACCGCGACCTCGGTGCCGGGCTTGTTTGCCGCGGGCGACGTCGCCGACGAGGTCTATCGGCAGGCGATCACCGCCGCGGGCCTGGGCTGCATGGCGGCGCTCGAAGCCGAACGCTTCCTCGCCGCGCACGCGCAGTTGCGCGATGCGGCGGAGTGAACCGCGATGGATTGGGACAAACTGAAAGTTTTTCACGCCGCCGCCGAAGCCGGCAGCTTCACCCATGCGGGCGAACAGCTCGGGCTGTCGCAATCGGCGGTGTCGCGCCAGGTCAGCGCCCTCGAGCAGGAACTCACGGTCTCGCTGTTTCACCGTCACGCGCGCGGCCTGATCCTCACCGAGCAAGGCGAGCTTCTCTATCGCACCGCGCACGACGTGTTCATGAAGCTCGAAGCGGCGCGCGCCAAGCTGACCGACAGCCGCGAGCGGCCGAACGGCGATCTGCGCGTGACCACGACGCCGGGTATCGGCATACATTGGCTCACGCCTCGGCTCGGCGAATTCGTCGAACTCTATCCCGACATCCACATCACGCTGCTCACCACCGAGGAGGAACTCGACCTCGCCATGCGCGAGGCCGACGTCGCCATCCGCCTGCGGCAGCCGACGCAGCCCGATCTCATTCAGCGCAAGCTGTTCGCCGTGCACTTCCACGTCTATGCCTCGCCCGAATATCTCAAGCGCTTCGGCACGCCGCGCACTTTCGACGACCTCGACAATCATCGCCTGCTGGTGCTCGGCGGCACGCAGCCGCCGTATTTGCAGCGCTCGCGCTGGCTGATCGATGTGGCACGCGACGGCAAGGGCCCGCGCATGCCACATCTCGTCATCAACAATATTCTTGGAATCCTGCGCTCCTGTCAGCGCAGCCTCGGCATCGCGATGCTGCCGGATTATCTGGTCGAGGAAAACGGCGGCCTGGTGCAGTTGTTCGGCGAGGCCGAGGCTCCGGCGCTCGACGCCTACTTTGTTTATCCCGAAGAACTCAAGACCGTAGCGCGCGTCCAGGCGTTTCGCGATTTCCTCGTCGCCAACGCACAGCGCTGGAATTTCTAGCGGCGCACGCCAGTAATAACCGACAACGAGCCAGACAGTTCGATGCAGCACGCGCCGGTCGCGCTGATCGTGCGGCGCTCCGCGCGCGACAATGACGCCGCATCTCGCAACAACAACGTGTATATTTCATTGCGTAAAGCGCCCGCTTTTCGCATGGCTGACATGTAAAGCTTCGCGTTGTCCGATGCGGCCATGGCTCGCATATTGCGGACGTTGGCTGCGAGGCGATTTGGTTGCCCTATCCTCCCAGATGGCAACCTCAAAGCTGGCAGCTGTTCCCCTCTGGAAGGTGACCGTCGGTGCCCCCACGCCGGCGAACTAAACCGGGCCTCTACGGCCCGGTTTTCTTTTGCACGGCTTGTCGGATTTCCGAACCTGCGTTGCGGCATTCGCGTGCCGCGGCTTCGCGCGAGGGCCGTACCGTCCGCTTAGACTAGCTGCTTTCCTCGTTGACATATCGACATATATACAATATGTCTTGACATATGATTGAGCGTACCACCGTCAGGCTGCCAAAACAGCTCCTCGACCGCGCCAAGCGCAAGGCGTTGGCCGAGCGCCGCACCTTGACCTCGCTTATTGAGGAAGGCCTGCGATTAGTGGTTCATCAAAAGCGGGAACTTCCCCGGACAGATCGCGGTCCTCTCCCTGTAAGCACCGCGACCGGTGGGCCGTTGCCCGGTATCGACATTTCGGACTCCGCAGCCCTCCAGGAGGCAGAAGATATCGAATACATCGAACGGCTGAAGAACGGCTTCAAATGATTTTGCCGGACGTGAACGTGCTGATCAACGCGTTCCGTCCCGAGATGAAGGAGCATTCTCGCTGCTATAGTTGGCTGCAGAGTGTGGTGGATGACCATGCCAGCTTTGGCATTTCGCCGCTCTCGTTGGGCGCAGTAGTCCGCATAACGACGAACAGGCGTACTTGGAGCGCGCCAAGCTCGATCGAGGAGGCTTTCAGGTTCTGTGGCTATCTGCTTCGGCAACCGCATTGTCAGATTATCGAGCCCGGCGGCCAGCATTGGCATATCTTTGAACGTCTGTGCATTGAGACCAACACCCGCGGTCCGACGGTGACCGACGCCTGGTACGCGGCGCTTGCCATCGAGTGGGGCTGCGAATGGATCACGCTCGATCGCGATTACGCCCGGTTTGCCGGGCTGCGCTGGCAGCTTCCGGCTGCCCCTGAGATAAGGCGATGAGCAACCAAAGCCGCGCCAACAAAAGAAGATAAAGTCACCGCAGCCAACGACAACGTGCAGCGCCGTTATCGCTACGCGCGGTTAGCTTCAGCTTGGCTCCAGCCCCTTTGCCGCGATCACGCGTTTGGCGGCGGGCGTTGCGAGGTATTGGATCAAGGCTCGGGCGGCTTCGGGATGGTTCGCATCGGCGGCGACGGCGGCGACAAACGGCGTGACGCTTTGCAGTTCGCGCGGCAATGGACCAACGATGTCGATGCCTGAGACCGCCATCAGCTCGGCCATTTGCTGAATGCCGATCTCGGCTTCGCCGCGCCGCACGACCAGCCCGGCGAGGCCCGCGGCGCCGCCGGCGCCGTATTTCGATTTGGGCTGCATCTTGTCCGTAATGCCAAGCTGTTCGAACACCTTGGCAAGATGCGCGCCGCTCTGACCGCCGCCGACCGGCTTGCTGCAGGCAATCGACTTCGCCGCCAGCATGGCGCGTTTGAAGGTCTCGGGCGTGGAAATATCCGGCTTGGGCGCGCCCTTCGCCACCGCGACGCCGATGGCGGAGTCGGCAATGTGCACGGCGCTTCCGGCCACGATCCTGCCGCGGGCCTCCAGATCCGTCATGCCGTTCCTGCTGACGATCGCGACATCGGACGCCTTGCCCTCGCCGATCTCTTTCTCGAGCCGCAGCGAAGGCCCCAGTTCGACAACAACGCGGTTGCCGCTCGCGCGCTCGAACTGCGGCGCAAGCTCCTCGAAAACGGTCTTCATCGCGGTCGTCGCCAGAACTTTCAGTTCGGTTTCGCTCACAGTCCGATCTCCCCGGTTGAAGCCGGCGTCTCCAATGCGCTTTGGCGCAGTTGTCGTCCAGTCCCAAAACCGCAAAGCACGCCGGCGCGCGCCGGCCGGAGCCACCATCAACTCTCTGTGAGTTTCGCGCGCCTTCTCATCAAATGACGCTTCAAATGATGCTTCGCCGATCACGCTCGGTCTGAAATTGCGCTACAACATGCAAACCCGCTTCGCGCCAGAGCGCGTCGGGCAGATCGCAGAAGCAGGTCGCAGAAGGGGAAGAAACATGCTCGCACGCAGAGGCGTTTTGTATGCCGGCGCTGCCGGATTAGCCGCCCTGGGACTGGCCCGCTTCGCACGTCCGAATTCGGTCAAGGCGGCGACGACGCCACCGCACCCTTACGAGGTGACGCATACCGATGCGCAGTGGCGCAAGCTGCTCACGCCGGCGCAATACGATGTGCTGCGCGAAGCGGCCACCGAACCGCCGTTCTCCAGTCCGCTGTTGAACGAGCACCGCGACGGCACCTTCGCCTGCGCCGGCTGCGATCTGGCGCTGTACTCCTCGAAAACCAAATTCGACAGCGGCACCGGCTGGCCGAGCTTTTGGGCGGCGCTTCCCGATGCCGTCGACGAAAGCAATGACCGCTCGTTCGGCATGGTCCGCACCGCGGTCTCCTGTCACCGCTGCGGCGGCCATCTCGGCCACGTCTTTCCCGACGGACCGAAGCCCACGGGGCTCCGCTATTGCATGGATGGCTTGGCGCTCAAGTTCGTGCCGGCGCCGCAAGCCGCGAGCTGAACCCGCCGCGTAAATCCGCTCCGCTAATACCAAGTCTCAGAGGTGCATGACTCGTCATGCCCGGCCAACCGGGTCCGGCCCGAAGTGGCCGGCCCGGCTGCATGCTTGTGCCGGGCATCCCGATTTGATCGCGAGGCGCAACAGGAATCGGGCTGGCCGGGACAGGCCCGGTCATGACGCGGAGAGGGTCGGCCATTACGAAGATTGGTCTAACTCGCGCCTTCCGCCGCGCGCGCTTCGAGCGGCGCCGCAGTTGCAGGCCGGTAGAGCTGCGGTGAGCCTTGATACCTCGATCTTCTCGGAGGTCTTAGCTACGCGTTGCGATCAACGGCGCTTTCCAGCCGCTGACTTGATTGCAGTTGAAACGAAAGCGCGACCGAATTTCGCAGCTTCCGCCACAGCGAGAAGACCGGAATATTCATCAGCATCCGCTCCATGCGGATGCGATCTTCCCGCGTCTTCGCCACCAGATAGAGCTGGAAATCGGGATATTTCCCGAGCTCCCGCTCGATTTCCGTAAGCTTTGCCTGCGCGCGTGTCAGCGGCGTACTCATTGTCAATGTCCGTGATGAGAAGACCCGATCCGCCCGGACAACGCCGCCGCCGAGCGTAAGTTCCGCGCGCCGCGGCTTTCGTGCTAATCTCTTCCTCACCCGCAACCACAACGACCAACAACGACATCGGAGGAAGCGATGAAAGCCGTGCTCGGCCGCCTTGTTCTGCTCGCCGGTTTGCTTGCGAGCCCCGCCGCCTTCGGACAGGCTATGGGCCAGGCTTCGGCGCAGAATTACCCCGACCGCAACGTGACCATCGTGGTGAGTTCGGCGGCCGGCGCGCTGACCGACGTGCTCACCCGCGCGGTGGCGCAGCGGCTCTCCGCGCTATGGAAGCACAGCGTCATTGTCGAGAACAAAGGCGGCGCCGGATACGAGATCGCGGCCCAGGCCGTGCTGCGCGAAGCGCACGACGGTTACACCCTGCTCTCTTCGGAAACCGGCTTCTACACGACCCAGCCCTATCTCTATGCGCCGGACAAGCTGCCCTACGATCCGCACAAGGACTTCGTTCCGGTCGCCGGCTACGGCACGATTCCGGCGGCGCTCCTGGTCAATCCATCGCTGCCGGTGAACTCGGTGGCCGATCTCATCGCGCTCGCGAAGAAGAAGCCGGGTATGCTCACCTTCGGCACCGCCGGAGTCGGCACCGCGCTGCACATCGCGGGCCTCGAACTGGAAAATCTTGCCGGCATCAAGCTCACGGCCGTGCACTACCGTGGCGCGGCGCCCGCGCTTACCGACCTGATCGCCGGCAACATCAACATGGTGATCATGGGGCCGTCGGTGGCGCTGAGCACGGTGCGCGCCGGCAAGCTCAAGATGCTGGCCTTCGCCAGCGACAAGCGGCTGCCGGCTTTCCCCGACGTGCCGACCATGGCCGAGACCGTTCCGGATTATGAGGCGAGCGTCTCCTTCGGGCTGTTCGCCGCGGCCGGCACGCCCGCCGCCATTGTCCGGAAAATCAATGCCGACGTGCAAAAGATCGTCGCCGACCCAGACTTTCGGAAAAAATATCTCGCCCGTTTTGCGGTGCAGCCGGTGCCTGGGTCGCTTCCCGCCTTTGCCGGATATCTCAAAAAGGACTCGGCCAAGTGGCGCGAGGTCATCAAGGCGTCGCATGTGACGATCGAGTGAGGAGAGCCGTGCCTGGCGACGTCTGAATTCAGCGAATAACCGACCTCCTCACAATTGAAGAACAAGCCGGCATGCAAGACCTTGCGCGCGCCAGTCGCGGTGTATTTGACCCTTGAGTTCTCCGATCATCCGATCAAGGATGGAGGTGCCGAAGCCTTCATGCGTCGGCTTGTTCGGGGCGGGCCCGCCGCTCTCGATCCAGTTCAAGACGAGCCGCCCGTCTGCCGCACGCGACCACGTCATCTCAACTCGGCCCTCGGGCACCGACAGCGCCCCGAACTTGGCCGCGTTGGTCGACATTTCGTGCAGGATCACCGCAACCGCCTGAGCTATGGTCGGCGCCAGCAACAATTGCGGTCCGTCAATTCGCGCGCGCGGCTCGCCGTCTCGAAGGTAGGGCGCAAGCTCCTGCTCCGCGATGCGAGATAACTCGGCTCCCTCCCAGCGCGACTGAATGAACAGCGCATGGACCTTGGCGAGAGCCTCGATGCGCGCGCTGATGGCGCCCTTGAGACCGTCCACAGTGTCGGACCGAGAAAGCTTCACGGTCCCTGAACGGCGGCGAGAATGTTCTTTGCCCGGTGTTCGGCTTCTCCGGCCAAGGCGCTGATTTGCCTCTCGGTCCGCTTGCGCTCGGTTACGTCCTGGAAGCAGTTGACCGCGCCGAGAACGGCCCCGCTGCGGTCCTTGAACGGATTGATGTTGACCAGCACAACGGCGCGGGAGCCATCGGCCCGTTCGACCACGATTTCCCGGTTCTGCACGGAGATGCCGGTTTTGAGAACCTCGGCCATGGGGCAGTCTGTATGATCTATCGGACCGCCGTCGAGGTGGTACATGCGGTATGAGCCGCAGAAGCGATCCGTGGGATCGTTAAGGCCCGGAGACCGGTCCCAAAGTCTTGCCGCGTGGTTATTGTAGTAAATGATGAGTCCGCTCGGATCGCAAACGTAAACGGCCACAGGCAGGAGATCGAATAGCTGACCAACCATCGGCACCTTGGGATCGACCGGCGTACGGTCCTCCATCTGTGGTTGCTGGTCTAGAAAAACCTGTAGGCTCTCCGCGAACATGCGACTGCGAGCAAGAAACAGCCAGCGACGCTCAAGGTCAAGGTACGACCTTTGCAATGCCGGATCGGTCGTCGCATCTGCTTGCGCCTTGGCATCGGCGGCGCACTGATGGCACTCTCGAACGTGCTCGCTCAACTGCTGGAGCACACCGCACCTCAATGAACAATCGGTCTCTCAACCTAATTAAATTTTGCGCTGCTGGGTAGACTTCGGGAAGACCGCAAAGAGTCGGGTTTCCGACCTTCTGTGAGCCGGGAGCCGACATAAGAGCCACCTTCACCGGGACACCGATGGCTACTTCCGGGATGCCAACGCCCGACCGCTCAGGACTGGTTGTCGAAAGAATCAGCGCCGACGTGCAAAAATCGTCGCGACCGCGACTTTCAGAAAAGACATCTCGTCCATTTTGCGGTGCAACCGCCCGGCCATGACGCGGAGAGGGTCGGTCATTACGAAGGTTGATATTACGCGTCCAAGAGCGATCGGCAGGGGACGTGTCCTTGCGCTGCAAAAAATGGCCAGGTCGGATCCACAACCGCCGTCCAGCCTGCGACGTAAAGGCATCCGAACGCACCGTCGCCTTTCTTGCAGGACAGCCGGGAAAGGCTGAGTATTCCAGCCAATTCGGGATTCAATCTGGGGAATCCCGCTTCGAAAGATGGGAGGACGCCATGACCACACGCCGATCGTTGCTGAAGGCCGGACTTGGTTCGTTGACCGTGGCAGCCGTCCACGGCGGCGTCGGGGCGCGCGCCGCGCCGGCTCTGCAGAAGGTCAACGTCGTTATTCCGGCGGGGAGCGTGTTCGTCTTGAGCTATTACGGCGCCAAGGACGCCGGTATTTTCGAAAAGCACGGCATCGATATTGAGATCGACGCGCGTCCGTTTGCCGGGTTTCTGGCCGGTCTGCCGAGCAAACAATGCATGGCGACCACCTATTCGGGCCTGGACGCGATCCGCAAGATCAACGAGGGCGTGAATTGGGCGATCATCGGGCCGGGGCTGACCATGGTGAACGACGTTCTCGTCCGCGCAGACTCGCCTTACAAGACGGTGGCCGATCTGCGCGGCAAGAAATTCGGCACCTTTTCGACCGGCGCCGCTTCGTTTCAGGCAGCACGGGCGGCCATGATCGACGGCTTCAAGCTCGACATCGTCAAGGATGCCCAGGTGCAGCAAGTCACCGGGCCGGCGCTCAACAAGCTGTTGGAGCGCGGCGAGTTCGACGCCATCATCAATATCAGCTCGCTGAGCATGGCGGCGGAATCGCAGCCCAAGCAATTCCGCGTGTTGTTTTCGCCCGATGAGTATTGGCGAAAGAAGACCGGCTATCCGATCGGCTGGGCGGGGCCTGTCGTCGCCTGGAGAAGCTGGATCGACGAGGATAAGACGCGGGCGAAGAACTTCGCCACCGCCACTGTCGACTCGTTCAAATGGCTGGAAAAGCCGGAGAACCTGGAAACAGTCGTCAAGAACCACGGCGAGCTCGCGGGAGTGACCAAGCCCGCCGAGGTCGACGAGTACAAGCTGTGGCTGACGAAGAAACAGATGTTCCTGACCACCTGGGACAAAAAGACGGTCGCCGCGCAATGGAATTTCCTGGACGTCGCACAACGGACCGGGGTGTTAAAGAAAGTGCCGCCGCAGGATAAATACGCGATGTTCGTGGGAGAATTGGAAGGCTGAGTTGTCTTCGGTATTCCTCGACGGGACGAGTGAAATCGCAAATCGGATGCGAGAATAACTGGTCCGCCAAGATTCGTTTGATTCGCGCGAATCCGGCGCGCCCGCTCCGCGCTTGTGAAAAGCGCTGTACCGAAAAGCCCGGCGGAAGCCTCCCCTCCAGGGGAAGGTGAAGAATGAGTCCGCGTCGCGAGAACGGAGATGTTTTAATTCGCCTCTCCCGCAAGGGGAGAGGGAAGAAAAGACCGCATCACGGCAATAGGGATTGCTTGCTTCACTTCCGCTGGTGAGGCAGGCGGGAACAAGGAGATGCGCGATCGCGGTTACGTCCCGACTTTCAGCTCCGAAACGAGGCCGCGCAGCGCCGCCACGGTGGACAGCGCGACGATGCGGCCGGTGCGCGGATTCTCACTCGGCACGTTCTCGATCGCCATGGAGAAATGCACCGTATCGGCATCGACCTCGATGCGGTGGGTGTTGCGGTCGAGCGCCGGATCGGCCCAGATTTCCAGATGCGTCCGGTCCGGTCCGATACCGGCGAGGCTCAGCGCCGCGGCGACGTTGACGTTGGCCGGAAAGCCGCGCGCGCCATCGCGTGCGCTGCCGTCGAACACCTTGCGCGGCGCGTTCAGGCCTTTGAGCGAAATGCCGCGCTCGACCAGATACGGCGCGCCGTCAAGCCCGTTCGGCGGCTTGCGGGTGATCATGACGACCGAGCGGACGGTGCCTTCGGCGGCGGCGCGCACCGCGTCGAGTCCGATCAGGCCGCCGGTCGGCACCAGAATGCGCGCGCCTGTTTCCTTCGCCCGGCCGACCATATCCCAGTTTTCCAGAAGCTTCCCGACCGAGAGCGGCATGAATAGTTTGCCGCGCTCGATGACCGACAGCGCCACCGCGCGAAACATCGCCGGCGGCAGGCATTCGACGACCAGATCGCACGATTCCGCGAGCTGCTCGGCCGGCACAATCGGAATGGCTTTGCCCGCCTGCGGCAGGTTGCGCTGCGCCTTGTCCTTGTCGCGCACCGACACCGCCGTCAGCACGAGACCCGGAATACCCGCCTCGATGCGCCGCGCCACTTCGAGTCCGACCGCACCCAAGCCGGCCAATCCAATCTTGAGAGGCTCTCTGGCCACGCGATTCCTCTGCCCTTTCAGCCGCCCGCGCGGCCCGATACATTGCGTGTCTAAGCGCCGGCCCGCATCCACGCAACCGCCCGATCGAAACATAAATGACAAGCGAAAGTTCGAGATCGTTCATGACCAACGTCAATCCCAATACCTTTACTACGCGGCCGGAGATCGAAGGCACGTTCGGCGTCGCGACATCGACCCATTGGATCGCTACCGCCGTCGGCATGGGAATTCTGGAGCGGGGCGGCAACGCTTTCGACGCCGCGGCGGCAATGGCCTTCGCGCTGCAGGTGGTGGAGCCGCATCTCAACGGGCCGGGCGGCGACGTGCCGGCGATCTTGTATGATGTGCGGCGCGGCAGGGCGGAGGTAATCTGCGGCCAGGGCGTGGCGCCGGCCAAGGCGACGATCGCGCATTACCACGGCGAGGGCCTTGATCTTGTGCCCGGCACCGGCCTGTTGGCAGCCTGCGTGCCCGGCACATTCGAAACCTGGATGATGCTGCTGCGCGATTACGGCACCATGCGCGTCGCCGACGTGCTGGCGCCTGCCATCGGTTATGCCCAGAACGGTTATCCACTGCTGGAGCGCGCCAGCGCCACCATCGGCACAGTGGCGCAGCTTTTTCGCGAGCATTGGCCGACCTCGGCGGCGGTCTATCTGCCCGACAACGACGTGCCCGCGACTGGCTCGCTGTTCGCCAACACGGCGCTTGCGGCGACCTACGGCCGCATCGTCAAGGACGCCGAGAGCGCCGGCGGCGACCGCGTCGCGCAGATCGAACGCGCGCGCCGATCGTGGTCGCAAGGTTTTGTCGCCGAGGCGATCGACCGCTTCTGCCGCACTCAGGAGATCATGGATACCAGCGGCCGGCGGCACCGCGGCGTGCTCACCGCCGACGACATGGCGAAGTGGGTGCCGCACGTCGAGGCTCCCCTCACCTACGATTATCGCGGCTACACGGTGTGCAAGACCGGGCCGTGGGGCCAGGGGCCGGTGACGCTGCAACAGCTGGCGCTACTCAAAGGCTTCGATCTCGACCGATTCGATCCAACCGGCCCGGATTTCATTCACCTCATTGTCGAGTGTTCGAAACTCGCCTATGCGGACCGTGAGGCCTTTTATGGCGATCCCGACTTCGTCCAGGTGCCGATGGCAACGCTGTTGTCGGATGCCTACAACAACGAACGCCGCAAGCTCGTGACCGACGAGGCCTCGCGCGAACTGCGCCCCGGCTCGATCGAGGGATTTGGCGCGGTGGTCAAATTGCGCCGCGAGACCGAAGCGTTGGCGGCGGCCGGAGCCGGAGAACCGACGGTCGGCCGTCTCGGCGGCGGCGAGCCGACGGTGGGACGGCTCGGCAACACGCGCGGCGATACCGTGCATTTCGACGTCATCGACCAGGCCGGCAACATGATCTCGTCGACGCCGTCGGGCGGCTGGCTGCACTCGTCGCCGGTCATTCCCGAGCTCGGCTTTTGCCTCGGCACGCGGGCGCAAATGTTCTGGCTCGACGAAGGCCATCCAGCCGCGCTCGGACCCGGCCGCCGGCCGCGCACGACGCTGTCGCCGACCATGGCGCTGCGCGGCGGCGAACCGTATCTCGCCTGGGGCTCGCCCGGCGGCGACGGCCAGGATCAATGGATCACGCAGTTCTTCATGCGCCATGTCCATTGCGGCATGAACCTGCAGGAAGCGATCGACGCGCCGGCGTGGCACAGCGAGCATTTCCCGAGTTCGTTCTGGCCGCGCACCGCGCGCCCCGGCGTGCTGGTGCTCGAACGCCGCGTGCCCCAGAAGACCGTCGACGAACTCAAGCGGCGCGGCCATGTCGTGGAAATCGGTCCGGACTGGTCGGAGGGCCGGCTCACCGCCGCCTCGCGCGTCGGCCGCCGCCGCCGCGCCGCCGCCAATCCGCGCGGCATGCAGGGCTACGCGGCGGGGCGGTAGCGCAAACCGGTAAGACATACGTGACTGTCCCCCTTGCATGAAAGGGGAGCCGAGCGGTGTCCGCTTTAGCTCAAGAAATCGAGCAGCGCCGCGTTAAACCGTGCCGGCTGCTCAAGCGGCGCCATGTGGCCGCTGTCGCCGATGGTCTTCAACGTGGCATCGGGAATGCTTTCGGCCAGCAGACGGGCCGCTTTGCTGCAGGAATAGTCGAGCTGTCCGGCAAGGATCAGTGTCGGTACGTGAATGGAGCGAAGCAAGCCGGTGAGCCGGAACAAAGACTTGCGCTTTGCCAGCACTTCCGACAGCGTGAAGCGCAATCCGTCGCTCGGCGTCGAGCGGATCAGCGCGGCCATGTGGTTGCGGCGGCGCCTATTGCGTCCGGCATATATCTTGAACAGCTCGCTGCGCAGCATCTCGCAGACCAGCGCGTCGGTATCGCCGCGCCTGATCAGATCGCCCCAGCGCCGCGCCATCGCCTCGAGCTTGAGCGGATCGTCGGCGCCGGCGCCGACATCGGCGAGCACCAGACGCGACACCCGCTTCGGCTGGCTGGCCGCGAGCGCCAAAGCCGGGCCGCCGCCGAGCGAGAAACCGACGATCGCCGCGCGCTCTATTTCAAGCGCGTCGAGAATGCCGACGAAATCGCGCGCGAGGTGACCGGCGGAATACTCCGTTGCGGCGGCCGGAGCGTCGGTAAGGCCGTGACCGCGCTGATCGTAAGCGATGACGCGGAAGCGCTGCTTGAGCGCCCGGATCTGATGCAGCCACATGCGTTTGCCGCAGGCGAAGCCGTGCAGCAGCACCACGGGCGGTCCCTGACCCGTATCGGTGACGGAGACGGCAAGGTCGCCAAGCTGGATTCGAGCCACCACGATTCCCGTGCATCTCAATCGAGAGACGAGAGTGAACGTCGCAGCTCGTTTCCGTGCAAGCCGAAATCCAGTGAAACCATCCGAGATAGCCAGCGATTGCGCCTCGCCCTTCGGCGGGACAGACGAAAGGCCGCGGGACGCCGTCAGGCGGCGACGGTGTCGAGAAAATCCGCGACTTCGCCGCGCAATTTTTTCGCTGCCTGTTCGACCTGCTCCGAGGCCGTCAGCATGGTTTGCGCCGAGCTGCGCGTCTGCGTCACACCGTTGGCCACTTCTTCGAGAGCAGCCACGATGGATTTGGCGCCGGTGGCCGCGCTGGCGACGTTTTGAGAGATTTCGCCGGTGGCGGCCTCCTGCTGCTCGACCGAGCCGGCAACCTCGGTGGTGTAATAGTTGATGTCCTGCATGCGCTGCGTAATGGCGCGGATCGCGGTCACCGCGCCGCTGGTGCAGCTCTGCACCGAGAGAATTTCGCGCGTGATCTCCTCGGTTGCCTTCGCGGTCTGCACGGCAAGCGATTTGACCTCGGAAGCGACCACGGCAAAACCCCGCCCGGCGTCGCCGGCGCGCGCCGCCTCGATCGTGGCATTCAGCGCCAGCAGGTTGGTCTGCCCGGCAATGTCCTGAATGAGCTTGACCACGTCGCCGATCTTCTGCGCCACCTGGGCAAGCGCCGCGATGTCGTCGTTGGTGGCGTTGGCGTCGGCGGCAGCGCTGCGCACCACCTCTTTGGCCTGGGTGAGCTGGCGGCTGATTTCGCGGATCGAGCTCGACAGCTCCGCCGCCGCGGTGGCGGCGGTTTCGACATTCGCCGACGCTTCGTTGGAACCATGCACCGCGCCTTCGGTGCGCTGCAGATTGTGGTCGGACGTCGCCAGCAGCGTCTTCGCCGCCGCCTTCATGGCGGTCGCGCTTTGGCCCACGGTGTCGAGCATGCTTTCGACCCGTTGGCGAAACGACGAGATCGCCGTATCGATGGCGCGGCGCCGTTGTTCGCGCTGGAGCAGCGCGTCGCGCTCCTTCTCGGCGGACAATTGCTCCGTCACATCCGTATGGGTCGCCAGCCAGCCGCCACTCGGGACCGGCCTACTGACCAAGGAGATGATGCGGCCGTCCTTGATCTCGACCGTTTTGGCCTCCGTGCGTCCTTCCGCCATCTGCCGCAGGCACTCCGCCACGTAGGCGTCTGGGTCGCCCGAGAAGGTGCCCGCGGCACCGCGCTCCGCCAATAGATCGCGCAGCGGCGTGTGGTATTGCACGTGCTCCGGCGGCAAATGATACATCTCGATATAGCGATCGTTGCACAAGGTGAGCCGCCCCGCGGCATCGAACATGCACAGGCCCTGCGTCATATTATTGAGCGCGGACCTGACCAGGCGGTACTTGGCGCGGACCCGCGCGATGACCACAAGCGAAGCCAGCGTCGAAAAGACGAGCGCGAAGATCAAACCCACGATGGCGCTCAGCAAGGGAACGGATGCGCCGCTGAGGGCGCGCACCAGCCATTGGCTGAACATGACGAAGACGCCGATGCCGGCCGCGAATCCGACGACGCTCCAGAGCGCTACAAATTCGAACCGGCGCCCTCTTCTCGACAGCTCTGTGGAAAAAGGCATCGCGCATGTGCCCCGAACTCAATCGCGCCAATGTATTCGCGAATAGGTTGTCTTGAAGTTAAGGGGGCGTGAATGATTGATTAACAAGGCTTAAAAGAACGGGCTAGCGTGGCGGTTCAGAAGTCCGCATCATACTTGCGGCCGGGCTCGCCCACGATCGGCTTGAGGGCCGGCATTTGGGCCGCCAACCTTTTCATGCTTCGGACACTTTTTGGGCGGCATTGTCGGCCCGTGGGAGAGGGTGTCATTGATGATGCGGGGACTGGGCGCGGCGCTCTGCGGCGCCGTTATCGTCGCGGCGGGGCTTGCCGGCTGCGCCAGCAACAACAATCCGCCGGCCGGCCTGGGGAGCCTTAATCAAAGCCTCGCGACCGCCGACGCCAAGCTCGATGTCGCCGCCGCCCAATCGCTGATTTCGGGCTACCGCACCAATAACGGGCTCGGGCCGGTCATTATCGATCCGGAATTGATGAAACTTGCGAGCGCGCAAGCGCATGCCATGGCGGCGCACGACAAGCTCGATCATAGCGTCTTGCATCCGTTCCCGGTGCGCATCCAGCAGTCGAGCTTCGACGCCGCCGTTGCGGTCGAGAACATTGCCGCCGGCTACGACACGCTGTCCGACGCCTTTTCCGGCTGGCGCGCGTCGCCGCCGCATCGCGCCAACATGCTCAATCCGGCGGTGACCAAGATGGGCATCGCCGCGGTCTATGCGCCGGCTTCGAGGTACAAGGTGTTCTGGTCACTTATTCTCGCCAGGCCGGATGGCCAGCGGAGCTAGCGGTCCTATACCAACATTCGCATCCCGTTTCGGCACGCTCTCGTGCGAATGTCAAATCCGCTCCGCTAAATCAGCTCAAACATCTCTTTTCCATAGGTGCCCCGTGCCTCAGTCAGAAGCGGCACGACGGCGTTGCGAAATTTCGTGTGCTCGTCGGCGCTGAGTTCGATGATCTCACAGCCCGCCGCCACTATTGCCGCGCGCGCTTCGCGGTCCTCCTCGATGGCAAGGTCGCGCTGAAAGGCAACGGCTCGCGCCACCGCGTCGCGCATGGCTTGCTGCAGCTCCGCCGGCCAGGACTCAAATGTGGAGCGGTGCAAAAAGATCGGGCGCGAGATATAGAAGTGGTTCGTCACGGTGTGAAAATGATGGAATTTGTGCACGCCGTAAGTCACGGTGTTGGCGAATGGGTTTTCCTGCGCGTCGATGGTGCCGGCCTTGATGCCGGCGATCGCCTCGGTCAGATCGCAACGGATCGGGATGGCGCCGAGAAGCTCAAAGGTCCTTGCCTGAACCTCGCTCGGCAGCACGCGAATGCGGATGCCTTGGAGATCCGCCGGCATGCGCACGCGCCGCAACCGGTTGGAAATGTGGCGAAAGCCGTTCTCGAAATAGCCGAGAATCCGGTAGTTGACGCGCTGCTCGATTTTTTGCGCGAGGTAACGGCCGAGCGCGCCATCGATCGCCGCGCGCGCGTCGTCGCGCCGTTCGAACAGAAATGGCAGGTCGACGAAGCCGAGTTCGGGCACCCGGTCTGTAAGATAACTCGACGATTGATAGCCGAGCGTGAGAACACCATCCTCGACCAGCCAGAGGATTTCCTCGGCGCGATATCCGAAATCCATGATGTTCCAAACGTACCGCACCTTCACGCGGTCGCCGAACCGCTGTTCAAGCGTGTCGCCGATCAGCTTGAGCGCGCGCGAGAACGACGTCGTCGGCGGTCCGTAACCGCCCATGCGGATGATAATCGGATCGGTCATGAGCTTCCTTCCCGGCGGCACATTGGCATGCGGATGCCGGGCGTGGAAGTCGCCCCAATTACCTTGCCAAAACTCCGCGCAGGCGCTTGGCGGCGGCAATCGCCGCGATGCGAATTCGCTCCAGCCGTTGCGCGCGCGCGAATGGCGCACCAGGCCGGGCCGCGACCAGAAGGTCGCATAGTGCCAAGCGTTCGCTCCAGGTGCGGTTCATCACCGCGTGATCGGCCGTGGCGCAGGAATCGACGTGTGCGATGCTCGCATCGTCGGCAAGCCGTTCCGTCACCAAGGCGGTGAGCATCACGCCGGGAGCAAAACGCGCCAACGCTTCGTCGTAGGCTATCTTCCAGAACCAGGCGCCGTCGCCGCTACGCAGCGTGACGGCGGCCGCGATGGGCCGCCCGTCGAGGAGAATGCGGTCGATCTCCGCCTTGTGTTCGGCAGCAAGCGCGGCGACGGCCGCTTTGACGAAGCCGCTGACCTCGTTGTTGCAGGCCGCGGCGGTCTGAGCCTTCCCCTTCCAGCCACTCGCCTCAAGCTTCAGGAACGAGTCGAGGCCTTGAGCGATGTCTTGCGGTTCGGTCGCCGTCGCAAACAACGATGCTCCGGCCTCCCCCAGGCGGCGCACGGTGCGGCGCAGCTCGCGGTATTTGCGCGGACCAAGCGCGTGCTCGACATAAGCCGACCGGTTCCCGGTCGGCGCGAGCAGCGCGCGCGAATGCCGGTTAAAGGCGCCGGTCGGTATCCGCGCGCGCCTGAAGACCACCCCCAACGCAGCGGCGAACGGTCCGTCGTCCGGCACAAGCGGCAAGAGCAGCAATCCAGGCAGTCTGTCGTTGCCCGCAATATGCGAAAGCCAGGCGGCGATCACCGGCTCTGCGACCTCGCGGTCGATGAGAGGCGCACCAAGCGGTGCGAAAGGATGCGTCCATCCCACCAGCACGCGCAGCCTCAAGCCGTATCGCCGCGTCACGATGCGGGCAGGAAACAACCCCAGCAGCTTGCGCGGGGTTGCGCCGGACCACACCAGCACCGCACCCACGCCGCGGCCGAACAAAGCCGCCGCGGCGAGCGCGAAAGCCGGCTCGTAGAACGCGTTGGGCACCAGCGCGCGGGCGGCCAGATCGCGCCATTCGTCCGTGATCGAGTCACAGCGCGAAAGTTCCCGCCACTCGACGACCAGGGATTCGATCGCATAGCGATCCGCGATGACCGCGCGCCGGGCGCGCGCGATGGCCGCGGCGGCGTCCAGGAACCGCGGCGCGTGCTCTATCGGCGCTTCAAGCGTCATGCGCGGGCCTCAGCGAGCTTGGCGTCCGCCGAAGATAAAGCAGTGCAGCCCCAGCCGGTATTTGGCGATCAGGAAGAGACTCGCCGATTCGCAGACGAGCGTGACCGCGTTGGCGATCGCCGCGCCGGCAATGCCGAAATGAGGAATGAGCAAAAGGCACAGCCCGATATCGAACGCGAAGGAGCAACCGTAAACCAGCGCGCAGCTGCGCCGCTCGCCGAGCATGTTGAGCAGCCGTTCCGCCGGCCCGACCGAAGCGCGTGCCAGGAGCCCGATGGCCAGAATGAACATCAGATAATAGCCGGAGACGAAGCCGTGGCCGAACATCCACAGCATCGGCCGGCCGACGGCGAGCAGGACCAAAACCGATCCGAGCGACGGCCAGAATGTCATCCGCACGGCCGTGGCGAGAATGCCGGCCAAGCGCTGGCGGTCCCCGGCGACGTGATATTCGGCGAATTTGTGCGCCAGGGTCTGCGCCACCGAGAAGTAGATGAACGCGACCAGAGCCATGGTCTTGGCGGCCGCGTAATAGATGCCCACCTCGTTCGGCGGACGAAACAGCTGCAACACGATGACGTCGGAATAGGTCAGCAAAAGATAGAACGCCTCGACCACGAAGATCGGCGCCGCGGTCGAGAACCACGAGCGCACGGCATATGCCTTCGGTCCGGGCTCGACGGCCTTTGTCAGCCGCCGGTTGAGCACGACGGATTGACCGATGGTAACGCCCCACCAGGCGGCAACGGCGGTGCAGGTGGCGGTCACCGCGTCCATCGGCGATCCCATCGCGAAGGCGGAGCCGAACAAGGCCAACAGCAACAATTGCCGGAGCACGTAAGCGGGGCTCAGCCCGAGATTGACCCAATCGTAGGAGCGCGCGATCCCGCTCAACACCTGTCCCAATCCGCAGATCGGAAGCGCCGCACAGGCGATGTAGAGCGGAACGACGGTGTTGGCGGACAGGTGCGGCGACAAGAGCTTGACGAGCGCGGCAGCAATAACGGCGATCGCGGTCGCGATCGTCGCCGCCAGCCAGCGGCTGCTGCGAAGATAGCCGCGCAGCAGCGCGAGGTTTTTCAGTTCGATATATTCGGGAATGAACCGCTGCGAGGCCGAGCCCAGGCCGAAATCGACCATGCCGCCGAGGAGCAACATCCAGGTCCAGACATAGATATAAATGCCGAACTGAAAGCCGCCGAGCAAACGCGCGAGCACGATCTGCGAGGCGAAAGCCACCACGGCGCTGGCGACGCGAATGAGAAACGCGGCCCCGGCAAGCCGTCGGGCCACGGAGGAGTCGCTGCCGTCGGCGAACAGCACCCGCACCCGTTCGGCCGCGCCGGCGAAAATAGGCCCGTACGAGCGCGACAACAGACGCGCGCGCCATGCGCGTTCGGAAGAAATGGATGTCACAAAAGCCTCTGTACCGCCGTGGGCGGACCGTGAGAGGCAGATTTAGCAAGGAAGCGTTAAGAATCGGTTGGGCGAAATTAATAATTGCTTGGGATTTTCCGGGGGCGGAGGCTGCCGGAGCGAGCGCACGTGTCGCGCCAGGCCTAAGCCATCGCATCTTGACGTGATGCACGCGCGACCATTTCCGTTCGCAGCCGTTAACTTGTTTGACGCTGAAAGCGGCTGAATTGAAACCGCTGCACGGCGCCGCCCGGCGTACGGTGATCATGGCGGCGGCTCTCGATCAGCTTGAAAACGGGACCGAGCACCTCGCCGATCGAGGCAGCATCGTGCCGAACCACCGGCAGACCGCTGCAGCGCTCCGGCCCATCCGGCGCGAAGGTGCCGATGATCGCGTGTCCGCCGGAGCGCACCGCATCGCGCACGCGTTCGGCATAGGCGGCGCGGTCGGATGGTTCGGTCAGGAAATGAAACGCGGCCCGGTCATGCCAAACGTCGTAGCGGCGATCCGGGCGCCAACCGGTCACATCGGCGACCGTCCATGTGACCCGCTCGGCTTGAGGACCGAGCCTATCGCGCGCGGCGGCCAGCGCCCTTTCGGACACATCGAGAACCGTTAGCGAACGATAGCCCTCGGCAATCAGTGCGTCGGCCAAACGGGACGCGCCGCCTCCAATGTCGATGATCGATGCGTCGACGCCGGCTCCGGTCGCGCGAATGAGTTCGAGCGAAATGGCCGGCGTCTCCTGAAACCAACTGACCTCGCGCTCGCCTTTGGTCTGGTAGACATTCTGCCAGTGGCTTTGTCTTTCGGGCGTGCTCATACCGGCCGTCCCACTGGGTCTGGAGCTCTCGCGCTGGGCGTTGTCGAGAATAGCACGTCGCGCCCATTCATGGCTCGCGGCAAATCTGCCGGGCTCGGACGAAGCGTCCATGAGCTACTGAAGAGCCGCTTACGAAACCGCGATTGATCGAATCACGTCGGCACCGGCTCAGCGGCCGATGCGACGGAGGCCAGCGCCACGGCAACGACACCGCGCTCGTTGTCGTCGAGAGGGCGCTGCGGTGCGATCGGATCGCCCACCTCGTAGCCCTGCACTTGCAGCGCCGCCTTGATACACGCCGCAAGATTGAAGCGCGCAAAGACCTCGTTGATCCGCCACAGCGCGCGCTGCAATTCCATCGCTTCCGGCCATCGTCCGGCGCGGCAGAGCTCGTAGAGCCGCACGCTCTGGCGCGGAATGACGCAGGCGGGCCCAGCCATCCAGCCGACGCCGCCGATCAGCATGACGGCGGCCGGAATATGCGCCGAAGCCGAAAACACCCGCAGCCCCGGGCAGCGGTTGGCGATCGAAAGCAGGCGGCCGGTATTGGTCGAAGCATCCTTGATGTAACGGATGCGCGGATGCTCGCTCAAGCGCGCGATGACGTCGAGCGACAGGTCGGTGCGTTGAAACTGCGGATTGGTATAGAGCACCACCGGCACGCCGACTGCGTCCGCAATGGCGCGGAAGTAAGCCTCGACCTGCGCGTCGGCCAGCGGAAAATACGATTCCAGAATACCCAGGATGCCATCGGCGCCGAGCTTGGCATAAAGCTTCGCCTGCACCACCGCGTCGGCCGTGGTGGTCGAAGCGACACCGGCGACCACCGGGACGCGGCCGGCCGCCGCGTCGATGGTGCTGCGCACCACCGTCGCGCGTTGTTCGTTGCCGAGATAAGCGAACTCGCCGGTCGAGCCGAGCGGCGTCAGCCCGTGCACGCCGGCGGCGATCAGATCATCGGCGAGCCGCCCGAGCACATCGCTCTTGATCCGGCCTTCCTGGTCGACGGGAGAGACCAAATAAGGAAACACGCCGTGAAAGTCGGTCATGTGCTTATCCCAGCGCCGCGGCGGGCAAAAGCGTGCGGCAAATCAGTTCGGCTTATAGCGCGCCATGGCGTCGCTCCAAACTTTCGACCGGTCGTCGTCGAAGACCATCTTGGGATCGTCGGCGACCGTATCCCAGGCTCCGTTACGCAGTTCGTTGTCGAGCTGCGACGGCCCCCAGCCCGCATAGCCGAACGCGATCAGACTTTGGCGCGGGCCTTTGCCGAGGCCGATGTCGCGGAGAATCTGCGTCCCGCTGGAGAGCGCCACGCGGCCGTCGATATCCACCGTCTTGTTGCCATGATACTCGGCGCTATGGAGCACGAAGCCGATCTCGGGATCGACCGGCCCGCCAAGAAACAAGCGCACGTTTCCGCTCACCCCACTCGCGTCGGCGCCGAAGGCCTGCAACACGCTGGCGATCGGATGCTCGCCAAGCGGGTGATTGATGATAATGCCGAGAGCGCCATTCTTGTCGTGCTGCGCGACCAGGATGACCGCGTGCTCGAACGGGGGGCCGGTCAAGGCGTCGGTGGCGATCAACAACCGGCCGGCGACGGACGTCGCGCCGGAAACATTCGGCGACGTCGGCGACGGCAACGCCGCATGCAATACGCCGGCGGACAAGACAATTGCCGCCGCGGCCATCAACCAGCGCATACCAGCGCGCCGAACCGCGGCGGACCAAAAGCGAGAGAGGGCGGGCGCCGACCCAACGCGACGCCCGACCAAATTCACTCGGCTGGGATCATGGTGCATGGCCCGTCATCGCGCGCGTATCCAACTCCTCAAACAAACTGGACAGCGAGACCGCCGAGCTGGCCGAAATCGGCATGCAGGGTATCGCCCTTGCGCGCGAACACCACGCGCGTGAACGAGCCGGCGAGGATGAGGTGGCCGGGTTCGAGCGTCACGCCGTGCTGGCCGAGCTTGTTGGCGAGCCACGCCACGCCCAGCGCCGGATGGCCCAGCACGCCGGCGGCGACGCCGGTCTCCTCGATCTCGGAATTCCGGTACATGATGCCGCCAACCCAGCGCAGATCGATGTCGAGCGGTCCGATCGGCCGGCCGCCGATAACAATGCCGGCGGCCGCGCCGTTGTCGGAGACGGTATCGAATATCTTGCGCGGATCCTGCAGCCGCGCATCGACGATCTCGATCGCCGGCACGACATACTCGGTCGCGCGCAGCACGTCGGGCAGGCCAATTCCGGGCCCGCGCAAGGTCTTGCCGAGGACGAAAGCAAGCTCGACCTCGACCCGCGGCAGACAGAAAGTCTCGTGCGGAATGCGCGCGCCATCGGCGATCATCATGTTGTCGAGGAGATGCCCGTAATCCGGCTCGTCGATTTGCGACGAGCGCTGCATCGCCTTCGAGGTCAATCCGACCTTATGACCGATCAACTTCGCGCCGGCTGCAATTTTTCGGTTCGCGACCTCGGTGGAGATCGCGTAGGCGTCCTCCATCGTGATGGCCGGCCACGTCTTCGACAACTGCACCGCCTGTTTGCGCTCTTTTTCCGCCGTCATGAGAATATCGGCGGCTTTGTTGCGGTCGGCTTCGGACATCATGGCGGCGAACCTCAAGGCACGGGGCGGGACGGGGCGATCAATTGCAGGCGGCCATTAGCACGACGGTCTCCGACGGGCATTCGCCGGGAGCAGGCTCGCGGCCGGACATCCACACCGCAGGCGGACAGTTTTCAGAAGACTGAACATTGACCGGATTCCCGCCATTGAACCCCTTGACCCGGCAGGCATTGGCCGCCGCCGTGCCGCAATCGGGCGCTCCATTGGGAGCGATCGGGCAGCGCCGATGTACTTCTACAAATCGCGCGGCCGGCAGCTTCACGATGGCGGTTGCGGCCTTTTTGGTCGCTTCGGCAGCGTTCTTGAGTATGTCCTGAGTCGCCGCCACCGCGCCATTGCCGGCGCCGTCCGACTGTTTCTTCAGATCGTCGATTTTACCGCGCGTGCTGTCCCACCAGTGGCCGAAGGCGTAAATAAAGCCCGACGGTCCGGTTGGCGCCGGCTGCGCCGGAAAGGCACCGCCGGGCTGCGCGGCGCCCGGCGCCGTCGAGGCGGCCGACTGCGGTACTGCCGCCGGCTTTGCCGGCAGCGGCTCGCCATTTTGTGCATATACCGTCGTTGCCGACAGCACCCCGACGGCCAAAAGCCATATCGTCGCCAGCACGGCCGACCGGCGCGCTGTCGCGCCACTCGCTACGCCGAACTTTCCGGTGCTGTCCTTCATTGCCAACTCGTAGCACCCACAGGGCCGCCGCCACAGGCTCGCGGCCACTTGGCGTCCCCGGACCCATTGCACCCCCAGCGCGCCACGATTCTGCCGGGCAATTCGGGCAGCCGCAAGATCAGAATTCGGACCCCGCTGGTGATCGCGACCGGAAGACACGCGGGTGACGCGCCGCTTAGCGCTTGCTTTGGGAAAGCTCCCGCCATCGCGACCAGATGAACCAGCCGAAGCCGGCCAAGATGACGACCACGATAGCCGCGTCGAACTCATGGAACAGGCGCCGGAAAATCGGATCGCTGTCCCAACGTTTGCCGAGCACCATGCCGACATAGGCGAGCGCCAAACACCAACACCAGGAGCCGACAAACGAGTAGATCTGGAACTTCAGCATCGGCATTCGCGCCATCCCGGCGGGAAAGGAGATGAAGGTCCGGATCACGGGAAACAGCCGCCCGGCAAACACCGTCGCGGCACCGTAGTGGCCAAAAAAGCGCTCGGAGCGATCGAGTTCCTCGTGCCGCACCAGAACATACTTACCCCAGCGTTCGAAGGCGGCGCGGCCGCCATGAGCAGCCACCAGATAGGCGATCGTCGAGCCGATATTGCAGCCGAGCGCGCCGGCCGTCGCAGCGCCGATCAAGCTGAAGCGCCCGAGCGATACGAGATAGCCGGCGAATGGCACGACGACCTCGGACGGCAACGGAATGCAGGCCGATTCGATCGTCATCAGGGCGGCAATGCCGAAATAGCCGGCGTCCGAGATCACGGCCACGATGAAGGACACAAGCGCCGTGAGGACGTGATCGAGCATCACTCAGCTATAGCCGGGATTATGACCGGAGCGAAAGGATCAGCGCCGCTTACGGGAGCGGCGGCCCTCAAGGACGACGACCTGCCGCCGCACGCTGTCGTCGATCAGCTTTTTCGGCACCTTCTCGGCGATGCCGAGGAGCCGCTCGCGCCGATCCATTTCCTTCCAGACATCGTCGGGACGGATGCCGGTCGCGATCCACAATATGACGAGATTGTAGATGAGGTCCGCGCTTTCCTTGATGACCGCTTCACGCCCGCCGTTCATGGCGTCGATCACGACTTCGACGGCTTCTTCGGCAAGCTTCTTTGCCATCTTGCCGCGGCCCGATCGCAACAAACGAGCGGTCCGCGAGGTCGACGGATCGTCATTCCGGCAGTCGAGCGCCGCGTGGTAGAGGCGGGTTACCGAATCAGTCATGGCCGCATCAGAATAACGCGATAATGTCGCGAGTGTGTTAATTCAATGCTGGCGCAGCGGTTTCCGGCTTATTCGTCTTGCTCGTCTTCGGACAAAAGGCTGGCATTGCCCCCCGCCGCGGCCGTGTTGATCGTGACCACCTGCTCGCAAGCGAAGCGGCGAAGGTAGTTCGGACCTCCGGCCTTGGGTCCGGTACCCGATAGACCGGAGCCGCCGAACGGCTGGGTCCCGACGGCCGCGCCGATCATGTTGCGATTGACGTAGACGTTGCCGTTGGCGAGCCGCGCGGCGATGCGTTCGATGGTCAGATCGATTCTCGAATGGATTCCGAGCGTGAGCGCCGTGCCGTTGCCGGCGATGTCATCAAGCAGGGAATCGAGCGCATCCGCGCGCCAGCGCACGACGTGCAGCACCGGACCGAACACCTCTTCCTTGAGATCGCTGGCGCGGTCGAGTTCGACGATCGTCGGAGCCACATAGGTGCCGCGGTCGGGCAAGCGCCGATTGCGGTCGAGGCGAAAGCGCACCCGCCCGGCACGCTCCATTGCGCCGATCCAGCTCTCAAGCTTGCGCTTGGCATCAGCATCGATCACCGGCCCGACATGGGTGGACACATCGCGCGGATCGCCGACCTTCAGTTCGTCCGTGGCGCCGATAAGCATGTCGAGCACGCGACCGGCAATGTCTTCCTGCAGGCAGAGGAGCCGCAGCGCCGAGCAACGCTGACCGGCGGACCGAAACGCCGAGGCCATCGCATCGTCCACCGCCTGTTCGGGCAGCGCGGTCGCATCGACGATCATGGCGTTGATGCCGCCGGTCTCGGCGATCAGCGGAACGATCGGTCCGTCCCGAGCGGCGAGGACGCGATTGATGGTTCGGCCGACGTCGGTCGAACCGGTAAAGGCAACGCCGGCCGCGCGCGGATCGGCAACGAGGCTTTCGCCGATCTTGCCGTCGCCGGGCACGAAATGCAGTGCGGTTTTGCCGATGCCGCCGCCGTGAAGGAGGGTGACGGCGCGCGCGGCGACGAGCGGTGTCTGCTCCGCCGGCTTGGCGACGACCGTGTTGCCGGCGGCGAGCGCGGCGGTGATCTGGCCGAGGAAGATTGCCAGCGAGAAATTCCACGGGCTGATGCAGACGAACACGCCGCGACCGCGGTAGCGCAGCACATTGCTTTCGCCGGTCGGGCCCGGCATCGGCTGGTCGGCCAAGGCGCGACGCGCCTGCGCGGCATAATAAAGGCAATAATCGACCGCTTCCCGGAATTCAGCGAGCGCATCGTCAAGCGTTTTGCCGCCCTCGCTTTGCAACAAGGCGACAAGCTCGCCGCGATGGGCTTCGAGTCGGGCCGCGGAGTTCTCCAGCGCCGCGGCACGGCCATCGCGCGGTGTCGCCGCCCACGAACCAAAGCCGGCTTGCGCCGCCGCCATCGCCGCGGCGGCAATCGCGGCATCGGCCTCGCGCACGATGCCGATTGGGCGGCCGTCGATCGGGGAGACGACCTGACGCGCGATGCCATCACGGCCTACGCCGCCGATCAACGGCGCCGCCTCGACCGCTTCCGCGGCAGCAGCGGTACGGACCTCTGCCACAAACCCGCCGAAGTTTGCTCTGTCGCCAAACTCGACGCCCGCCGGGTTGCGCCGCTCCGGCTGATAGAGATCGCGCGGCAGCGGAATTCTGGAATTGCGGGCGGCCTGGGCGGTGCCGATGCGGTCCCGCGGCCGGCGCAAAATCTGTGCAATCGGAACGCCCAGATCGGCCGCCACCGAAACGAAAGACGAGTTGGCCCCGTTCTCCAGAAGCCGGCGCACCAGATAGGCAAGCAGGTCGCGATTGCCGCCGACCGGCGCATAAATGCGGCAGGCGGATTGAGGAAATTCGGAGCGCAGCGCGTCATAGAGCGCTTCACCCATGCCGTGCAGCCTCTGAAACTCGAATCCCTCGACGCCTTCCGCATCCTCGATCACGCTCGCAACGGTAAGCGCGTTATGCGTGGCGAACTGCGGGAATATCCGCTCCCGCGCTGCAAGCAGTTTATGCGTACAGGCCATGTAGCACAGGTCGGTCATCGCCTTGCGGGTGAAGACCGGATAATCGGGCAATCCACGTTCCTGCGCGCGCTTGATCTCGCTATCCCAGTAAGCGCCCTTGACCAGCCGCACCGTCAGCCGCCGGTTGCCGGTTTTGGCCGCGTCCGTGACCCAGTCGATCACGGCGAGCGCGCGTTTCTGATAAGCCTGCACGGCAACGCCGAATCCATCCCAGTCATCAAGCGCCGCATCAGCGAGCACCGCGCCAATCACCTCGAGCGACAGCTCCAGCCGATCCGCTTCTTCGGCGTCCACCGTGAACTGAAGATCGCGTTCCTTCGCCATGCGCGCCAAGGTCGCGACACGCGGCGTGAGTTCGGCGACGACGCGCCGGCGCGAGATCGCCTCGTAGCGCGGGTGCAGCGCCGAAAGCTTTACCGAGATTCCGGGCCGACTCGGCGGCGGCGCATTGCCGGCACGCGCGCCGATGGCTGCGATCGCCGCGGCGTAGGCCTGAAAATAGGTCTCGGCGTCGGTGGTCGTGCGGGCACCCTCGCCCAGCATGTCGAACGAATAGCGGAAATCGGATTGCGCGCCGGCGCGCGCCAGCGCTTCCTCGATCGTTTGACCAAGGACGAAATGCGCGCCGATGAGGCGCATCGCTTGCCGGATCGCAGCACGCATCGCCGGCAGGCCAAGGCGGCGGCCGATCGCCTCAAGAAGCGTCTCCGGCGTCTCGCCGGGATGAATGATGCGCGCAGCAATGCCAAGCGTCCACGCCGAAGCGGACACGAGAAGAGCGGTGGATTTGACATCGCCGTCGAGCCAGCGGCCGGCGGCAAGCTTATCCTCGATCAGACGGTCCGCGGTGGCGGCATCGGGTACGCGCAACAGCGCCTCCGCCAGCACCATGAGCGCGAGGCCCTCCTTGGTCGACAACGCGTAGGCGTGCAGGAAATCCTCGACGCCGCCGAATCCGACCGCCTTGGCGCGGATCGCCGCCACGAGCCGCCGGGCGCGCGCGTCGATGCGAGCTTCGGCGGCCTTGTCGCGAGTCGCGCCGGCGAGGAATGCCGCGGCCAGTTCTTCATCCGGCGGCGCATAGGGCGCTTGGAAATCCGGCAAGGTCGTCTGGTCACCATTCATGGTGCGCTCGCGGCCGGGCAAAGCTTGAACGATAACGCTACATCATCGCAACATCATCCCACGAACGAGCCGATTATCGCTTGACGGCGGCGCGTCGCGTCCCACGGCTCTTTGTGCGCGCGGGTTTCAGCACGTCGAACAGGCTGTCGAGGACCGGAGCCGAGTGACGAAGTTCACGGATGTGGGCGGCCGAAAGCGCGTGCAGCGCCTTTTCGGCAGCCGGCGCAAGCGACAGGACCACCCGGCGGCGGTCGTCGGGCGCCCCTTCCCGCACCAGAAGCCCACCGTTGACCATGCGGTCGGCAAGTTCGGCCGCACTGTGGGGCTGCAGCAACAATTGTCCGGCCAGATAACCTACGGTGATGCTGCCAGCGGTCGGTGCACCCTTGATGGCGAGAAGGGCCTGGTGCTGCTGCGGCGTCACTCCGGCGTCGCGCGCCGCCGCCTCGCTGAAGGCAAGGAAACGGCGCAGCGCATGGCGGAATGCCGCCAGCCGCCGATAATCGGACGTCCCAATTTTCGTTTCGATATGGCGCTTGCCCGTTGGCACCGCTCAATCCTGCATCATATCGGACCAGAGAGAAAGCGTGGCCGCGTGGCCGACAGATCGTTGGCGAATACAGCGTCGATCCGTCACAGCCCAAGCCGTCGACGTGACGGTGAGCGACATCGATAAATTGCCTGCATCGGTGCCGATCGAAGCGGCCATCGCCTTTTTCTTCTTGGTCGGGCACAGGGACCTCGCGCGCATGCGGGCCGCCAGAGTGCGAGGATTTCAAGCGCCGATCTTTTTTGGACCGGATTCGCGAAAGCCCGGCTGGCACGTGGCGGACGCTATGAGCTGAATTGCATAGGCGGCGCTGCTATAGCCCTTCAAGGCTTGCGGCCGCCACATGAACTCGCAGTCTATCGATGCTCTGCGTCCAGCCGGCTTCCATGCCTTGCAGGTAGGCGGCGGCGTATTCGACAACGGCTTTGGCGCGCGTGTGCAGCGTCATTTTGGTCTTGCCGCCCTCCTCAACGAAGGTCACCGTCGTAAAACCTTCGAGCAGATGATTACCGTCCGCGTCGAGCGCAATATTGGTGAACACCAGGCGTTCGGGACTGATCAGCTCGCGGATCTCGCCCTTCATCGGATAGATGCTGCCGTCGGGCGCGCGCATGTGGATGCGCAGTTTGCCTCCGACCCGTGCATCGATCTCGCAGACCGGATTGGTGAAGCCCTTCGGTCCCCACCATTGCGCCAAATGATTGGCCTCGGTCCAGGCGCGAAACACCAGCGCACGCCGCGCATCGAATACGCGCGTGATCGTCACTTCGCGTTCGACAGGCGGCTTGGTGTGAATGGCGGCGGTCATGGCTGTTCTTTCCCGCTGATCGGAGGACGCTTCAACCCGCGCCAGCCTGCCGCAATGTGTCGATATCGAATTTCTTCATTTTCATGACGGCGGCCATGACGCGGTCGCGCCTCGCGCCTGTGGCGTCCGCCATCAGCTGCGGCAAGGCCGCAGGTACCACCTGCCAGGACAGCCCGTATTTGTCCTTGAGCCAGCCGCACGGACCTTCCCGCCCGCCTTCAGACAGTTTGCTCCAGAAATAGTCGATCTCGTCCTGGCTGTCGCACATGACCTGAAACGACACCGACTCGTTGAACGTGAATTGCGGACCACCGTTGAGCGCGGTGAAGGTCTGACCGTCGATCTCGAACTCGACGACCATGACGGAGCCGGACTCCTTGCCGTGCACTTCGCGCCCGGCATTGCCGTAGCGGCTGATCTGTTTGATCCGCGAATTATCGAAGATCGACGTATAGAACTTCGCCGCTTCCTCGGCCTCGGTGTCGAACCACAGGCATGGCGTGAGTTTTTGCTTGATCGCCGACATGATCATTCCCTTAAGAGTCTGTCTGTTGGATTGTCTTTCGGGTTCTTGTCAGTGCGCGACCAGTATCATCCAGCCGACGCCAAACTTGTCGGCAAGCATGCCGAAGCGCGACGAGAAGAAGGTCTTGGCGATCGGCATCCTCACCTGGCCGCCCTCGGCGAGTGCATTGAACATCCGTTCCGCGTCCGCGTCGGTAGCCGCACTGAGCGCCAGCGCGATGCCGTTGAAGTCCGCGCCGCCCTGACAGCGGCCGTCCGACATCAGGAGCTGGGTGTCGCCGACATGAACAGCGGCGTGCATCACCTTGTCGGCGCTGCCGGGCGAAATCATCGATTGGTCGGGCGCCTCCTTGAAGCGCATCAGCATGTCGACCTTGGCGCCGAGCGCCTTCTTGTAAAAGTCGATCGCCTCGTCGCAACGGCCTTCGAAGCTCAGATACGGTTGCACTTGCATGGGGACATTCCTTGTCTGTGTCGATAGGGTCTTGACAATTAGGTTGATATCAACATAATTCGATCATGTCAAATCCAGAGGCCGCTTGCGGCGGGTTGTCGTTCGGCTTCACGCTTCATGTGCGTGACACATGCCTTTGTTTGCACGTGCAGCGGGCGGCGCGCGCGCTGGCGCGGCGCTTCGACGAGGCGCTCCGCCCGTTCGACCTGACCCAGGGCCAGTTTTCGCTGTTGATGTCGCTCAACCGCCCCGAACCGCCGCGCATCGGCGACGTGGCGGCCTTGCTGGCGATGGACCGCACCACGCTGACCGCCAACCTCAAGCCGCTCGTACGGCGGGGCCTCGTAAAAGTGAAGATGGACAAGAGCGACAAACGCGGCCGCCGCCTCACTCTCATCGCGCCGGGTCGTGCGCTGCTTGCAGCCGCCGGGCCGGTGTGGACGCGCACGCATGCAGCGACCGAGCGGCGCTTGACCGCGGCGAGCGCCGATGATTTGCGCGCGGCCTTGCGCGAGCTGTGCTGACGAGGCGACGGTCATGGCCGAGGCGCCGCCGTTTTGGCCATCATCGCCGCCAGGAATTCGGCCAGCCGCGCCATCGTTTCCGTCAGCCCCCTGTCGGCGCCGTACTCTTTGACCACGCGGGCGCGCTCGGCCGCCGACGGGAAGTCGCCGCGCCACACGATCCGCGTTCTGCCGCCGAGATCTTCGAACGTGATCGTCTGGCGAAACTGCACCGGCTCGACATCATCGCCGCCGCCGTGGCGGTAGACGATCCGCTCCGGCGGCACGACCTCGTCGTAGGTGATGCGATTCTGATAGTCGCGGCCCTCGGGGCCGTGCATGACGAAGCGCCAAACGCCGCCCGGACGCATATCGAAGCTCAGCGTCGTGGTGGTAAAGCCGTTCGGTCCCCACCATTGCGCCAAATGCTTCGGATCGGTGAAAGCCGAAAACACCAGATGGCGCGGCGCATCGTATTCGCGCGTGCCGACGATGGCTCGCGGGTCCGAATCGAGATCGAGGTTATTTTTTGCGAGCATTCCTTTGACTCCCGACTTTTGGTTGTTTGGCTTCGGACTCCTTGCCTTTTGAGCCTTCGGCCTGAAGCGTTTTCAGGTAATCGCCCAGCCGATCGAAGCTTTCGTCGTAGAAACGGCGATAATGTTCCAGCCAGTCGTCGACCGCCTTCAGCGCGCGTGGCTCGATGCGGCATGGCCGCCATTGCGCTTCCCGCGAGCGCGCGATCAGGCCGGCCCGTTCCAGGACTTTCAGATGCTTTGACACGGCCGGCAGGCTCATGGCGAACGGCTTCGCGAGCTCCATGACCGAGGTTTCGCCGAGCGCCAATCTGGCAAGGATGGCGCGGCGGGTCGGATCGGCCAGGGCGGCAAACGTAGCGTCAAGGCTTGTCATTTAACTTATCCGTTAAATAACTCAACGGTTAAATAAAGCACAAGCGCGACCCTGTCAAGCGTTTTGGCCGCACGCTTTCGCGATGGAAAAAGCCGCCGATCCCGGTAGCCATATTTCAACCGCATCGGCTCTAAAGTCTCGCGCCATGCCGTTTCTGCGTCTTTATCTGCGCGTGCTTGCGCTGCTCGCTCCCGAGGCCCGTCTCGCGGTGATTTTGGCGCTCGCCAACATCGCGCTCGCGGGGTCGCAATTCGTCGAGCCGGCGCAGAGGGTTCCGAGCCAAAGTGAGTGAGCGAGGCAAGAGCCGTTCGCCGCATGGCGGGCGATTGGGCACAACTGCGAATTTCGTGGAGAATAAGTTTATACCAACCTTCGTCATGGCTGACCCTCTCCGCTTCATGGTCGGGCCTGCCCCGGCCATCCCGATTCTTGCTTCACCTCGCGATCGAATCGGGATGCCCGGCACAAGCATGCAGCCGGGCCGGCCACTTCGGGCCGGACCCGGTTGGCCGGGCATGACGGGTCAGCATTTCTGAAACTTGGTATTATATCCGCCGCGCGGCGCAATCGAGAGGCAATGTCACGCCCGCCTTTGACGAGCCCGAAGGCGCCGCGACGCGCTTATCAAGTCCGCTCTGAATCCGGCTTTCGATAGGTACCAAGAATCCTATCCCAGAAAAAATGGATCACCGCAAAATTGCTATCGGCGTGCCGATGATGGACGAAATGCAGCTCTTGTTTACGTCTGAACCACCCGAACCGCTGAAGACGCGATTTCTCCGAGTGGTACTCCTTATCGAAAACGACATGCGCGTAGAACGACGCTGCACAGGCGACGACCGCAACGACGAAAAGATCAAGAGGCAACAGCATGTATGCGCCCGCGCCCGCCACAACAACGGGAATAAAGAAGTAGGGCGTCGTGTTGCCTTCGTCGCCGAGGTACGTTTGCGAGACAAGATGGGTGTCGCGATAATGTGTGTGATGGAAGTTGATGTGGTTGCGGAAAATCTTGCCACCTATCCGGTGGTGAGCCACCTTATAGTGGATCAACGTCTGACCGAGCGACATGACCAAATGGGTCACGACCGCAACCAGCAGACACAGCAAAAGCGTCAGAATAAGCGGGGATATCGCGTGCAGCATTTGGCCTTTGCCTCAGCCCAGAGGAGCCCCTTTCCCACCATAGTCCCATTCGTGCGTATTCGACAATTCTGAATTCCTGCCGCCGCGCCGGCAGGCCGCATATCAAGCCAGCGCCGCACCATCTGCGTCGCATCCTCCGATGCCGCGCCTTCGCATCGTCCCGTTACGAGTGCGCCACACACACCGTGGTTCTCGGCGCGCGCCAGTGCCGGTACAGCGCCGGGCGCGGCGTTGCACGTCTACAATCTAAAGTCACATAATACCGGCGAGAATGTCTCGTGACCTACTGGTAACGGCGTATTTAATTCCCATATTCGTGCAACTCGTGTTCGTTGAATTGGGGTAGCGCTCAATCCTTTTACAAGGCGTCGAGCGATGGCAGATTTTGATTATGACGCTGCGGCCGAGTTGTATTCGATAGGAAGACGACCTTCTCGGCGCGGGCCGTCGGGTTACAAGCGATTTGCGCAAGCCGCGCATGCCATCCGATTTGCGATGGAGGATTTGACGCCGCAGCATCTTGTCGGCGCGTTACTCGAAGTCGATGAGAAAAGATACGGCAGCCACGACATCCGCCGCTTATACGAAAGTGCCGATTACCCGCTCGCTCGTCGCGCTGCACGGACATGACCGACAAAACGATTGATTTGGATCAGCATCGCGGTATGGCAGCCCAGAAAGCCACCGAACTGCGCCGGCTACTGGCGGACGTTGAGGCGAACGAGAAGATACTCCGCCTTCGGCAGGATGAATTGGAAACCCAATTGCTGGCGGCGCCGGCGACGAATTGGCAAGACGCTGCCGACAAAGCTCGCTACCTCCTCAATCTGTTTGCTGGCACGGCCGCTGCGCAAGACCCGCGGAGACGGAGGCTTATCGCGGCCGTCATTGCCGATTTCAATCGGCTCGCGGGCGAAAGCTAGCGGCGGCTCCGATCGCTGTCACCGGCATTCACTCGCAGCGGCAGCGAGGATAGCGTGGCAAAGGGTCAATTGCGGAGCGCCCACGAGAAGAAAAAGCCTAAAGCGGACAAGAACGAGAAGCAGAAAAATAGCATCTCGGTGGTTTCGCCATTCATGCAGAAGCCGCCCGGTGGAAGCAGGCTCCGGTGGAAAGCGATCTTTATAATCGTTGTCCGTGTTCGGGACAGCAAGGCAATTTGAAACTCTGCAAAAGGTAGCGCGGAGAGGCCTGACCGTGTATCGTCTGCTTATGGAACCGCGCGGCGTATATCGAGAACGGAACGGCTGGGGCGCTCAAGACTCTGCCCGTGTCAAGTATGACGAAGCCCAAGAACTAGACCTGTCGGAAGAACGCTATCGCCACCGTGGCTATCAGCCGCCGTTTGAACAGCTTCCGTGGAAGGATGAGCTCGCCAACGACAATGCCTCAGGGGCGGATAGGAAGCGTCATTCTTAAGAATCGGCCGCTCAACCGAATGAGGCAGAGCGCGTGTGCTCCGTGCGACGGTCTAACCGGCCCAAATTGAAGCGTTTTCCCGCCGACTTGCCAACACAGCGTGATGACTTCAGATGATTGATCATACCGATTTTTCTGTCGTCGTTAAGCACACCGCAGCTACTCCGAAACCATGGCGATGGGAGATTTACCGCGCCGGCAGGAGGAGCCCGATCGAACGTTCGAGGACCCTTTTCGAGACCATGGCCGAAGCCAGCCGCGCCGGAAAAGCGGCGCTGGGATTGCTGCTGAGCGACTACCCTGACTGACAGTCGCTCGAAATCGTGATCTACATAAAGTCGTTGACAAGCAGCTCCATGCCTATATAGCCAAGCAGTGGTTTGGCTGTCACCGCGACGGCGACGTACCAAGGTCTCCGCAACCTCCAAATTGGCGGTCGCGGTGGCGCGCTTCCAAATATCGACATCTGACCGGTTTATCGCGTGCATTGGCACCTGATTTGTGCCTATCCGGACGCCAGCGGGCCGGGCGCCCTGGCCGTCGGGCTCATTTCAACCGCTCGATCGAGAAAGAACGCCCCAGTGCAAGTTCTCGTCCGCGACAACAACGTCGACCAAGCTCTCAAGGTGCTGAAGAAGAAGATGCAGCGCGAGGGTCTCTTCCGCGAAATGAAGCTCCGCGGCCATTACGAAAAGCCCTCCGAGCGACGAGTCCGGGAACGGGCTGAGGCTATTCGCCGTGCCCGCAAACTCGCCCGTAAAAAGTTGCAGCGCGAGGGTCTGCTCCCGATGAAGCCTCGGGTGGTCCCGGGAACTGTTGGAAGAGGCGGTCCCGCTCGCGCGCCCCGTTTCTAATCTTGGCTCCAAGTCTTGGAGCCAAGTCTTGGAGCCAAGTCGCTAGCGGAAGCGAATCGAACGGCGCCCTGGCCAAGTCATCAGTCGGGGCCGGCACGCATACAAGGAGATTCACATGGCCACGCGCCAAATGAAAATGCCAGAGAAGATTGAGGCCGAGCCTGAAGAGCATTTCTCACAGCGCAAGCGGCCGGAGTTCGGCCGGTATCTTCTCCAAGTGGACCGGCAAACCAAGAGCTCACATCAGACGGCCGAGGCTGCTGAATTGGCGGGATTGACGATCAAGAAGAACTATCCGGTACTTCACGTAACCATATACGACAGCATTGACTGTGCCAGCACCGTGCTGGCGCCTCCGGCAACATCGTCAACAACCGGCTGAATCGGAAGATTCTCATCGGAAGACTCGCAATGTATTCCGGAGAGGGGACTTATATAAGCGTTGCGAGCAAGAAGGAGCGGGCGCGGTGCAGGCTGGGCGGGCACCTGTCGACCGCTGCGGTGGACACCTGCTGTGCGTGGGGGTGGCGCTCAAATTTCTTCGACGACGACGAAATCGCCGACATTGCTTTCCAGGCGCATCCGCTTTAACGGCGCATATTCGGACGACTGGTACCAATTCATCAACGCCTGTTTGCTCTCGAACTTCAAGATAGTGATTGCCTTCGGTTGCCAATCGCCTTCGAGTACGTGGACCTTGCCGCGGGCGGTGACTATTTCACCGCCAAATTCGCGTATCTGAGGCACAGCGAGTTTGCTATATTGCCGTGACTTTTCCCCATCGGTTTCGTCGCGTCGCGCGTAGATGACATATGCAGCCATCGGACCCCTCTCCATGTAGATCAGGTTCTTGCGGCATTCTATTGTTTTGTCAAACAGGCGGCGAGCGAGATTCGATGAAGCCAGTGTTTGTACGGTCGAAGTGATTGTTTCATTCGATGCGATATAACGCGCACATTCAGTGATGAAGGAATGGCGGAGGCGTGTTGACCATAATATAGTAGCGTTCGCGTAGTGATTGACAATCGGAGGATCAAGTGGCCCAGCTTATCGTGATGTACAAGACTCCGCAGGACACTGCGGCATTCGACAAACATTACGTTGAAAAGCACGTGCCCATCGCTAAACGGATCCCCGGCGTAAGAAAATTTGAAGTCAGTCAGGGAACGGTTGCGACACCCGGTGGGCCATCAGGGTACCATCTGGTTGCAACACTGCAGTTCGATGACATGGCTGCGATCCAACGGGCATTCGCCAGCGCGGAAGGTCAGGCGGCAGTCGCGGACGTACAAACGTTCGCGACCGGCGGTGTCGACATATTCATGTTCGACAGCCGCCAGGTGTGATCGCGTGCGATCGCGTTCATTCGCGGCGCGGGCTGAACCGCATTCCTTCACGGCCGAACGGGTCGTTAGCTCGGGCGCAAAACGCACCGCGAAGGGGCTTGCTTTCAACTTCTGCTCGCGCGCGGCGGGGCTATCGCATATGAAATTTTTCTCCCCTTAAAGGGGAGG
>JBOHIU010000145.1:0-3981 GCA_050725855.1 Xanthobacteraceae bacterium
TGGCTCGCATCGCGACCGATGCTCGCCACCCTCTCCCCGCAGGCGGGGAGAGGGATAAGAATTCCTGGCTATCGCGCCGCCGCGGCCTGCGCACCGGAATAGCCGTGCTGCTGGACGTGCGGATTGATGAGGTTGAGGGCTTCCGGCGTCTCGTCCAGAAAGCCCCAACTGCGCATCCAGTCGTAGGTGCGCTGCAGTTCGGCCTCCGGAATCGGCGCCGGATCGACCACGTAGATCCGGCTCTCGCGCAGGTCGTCGATCGTGAGCCTGGCGATCTCCGGGTCCTTTTGTTTGTAGTAGTCGAGGAAGTAGTGCAGGTAGGCGCGCTTGTTGGCGTTGATGCGCCGCACCGCTTCGCGCACCGCGCGGTTGAACGCGCTGTAGGTCTCGGCGTCGACGCGGTCGGACGCGACCTCCGTGCCGTGATGGAACGCGGAAATGACAAGCCGGCAGCCCTTCTTCTCGGCCAGCGAAATATACGGCTCGGTCAGCGTGGTCGCCTCGATCTGGCCGGTCATCAACAAATTGAAGCGGTAGGGCGAGCCGTTCGGCACGCGGCCGAGCTTGATCTCTTCGCGCGGCACGAAGCCTTCGAGCATCTGCAGCGTCAGGTAATGGGTGCCGAAGAAGAACGGCACGCCGATCTGCCGGTTGGCGAATTGCTGCGGCGTCTGCACCTGCGAATCGCCGCGCACCACCAGCGCCGCGAAGGTGACGATGGAGCGGCGGCCGATCTGGCGGCTGCCGACGTTGGTGCTCTCGACGCGGCAGTAATTACCCCATTCGCAGGCGTTGTAGAGATCGGCCTTGCCCTCTTCGAGCAGCTTGCCGTGGCTGGCGTAGCGGTTGACGCCTTTGCCGGTCACGTCGGTGACATGGAGCTGCGGGGATTTGTCGACGCCCTTCTCGCGGTCGGCCCATTCGATTTTGAGGCCTTCCTTGTCGAACAGGCCCTCGTCATAGGCGACGAGTTCGGCGAGCCCCTGGAACGGTGCGGTGGTTTCGAGCCTGAGCGTCTTCATGGCGGCGGTCTCCGTGATGTCGGGCTACCCCAAGATGAGGCGGCGCCGCATTAACGTCAATTGAATAACTTACGACGCAGGTTCGATTTCGTTTAAGCTCGCAGAGTATAGGAAACGACGGCTGTGTGCGAGCGGCCCGCGACCCCCACCTTGATCCTCCCCTTTCAGGGGGAGGAAGGAAAAACCGGCGCTGTTGATCCTGAGGAGGAACTCCGCGAGACGGCTTGCGCTTCTCTCCCCCCTGAAAGGGGCAGAGGTAGAGTGGCGGTCTGCGTACTGGTCGCGTGCTATGAGCAGTTATTGACCGAGAACCTGATCCATGCCCGCTAAAGTCCACGATCTCGATCTGGCCAAGCTGCGGGCGTTCGAGATTGTCGCCCGCAACGGCACGCTGCAGGTCGCGGCGGCGCGGCTCAATCTCACGGTCTCCGCCATTTCCACGCAGATAAAGCGCCTGGAAGAACTGCTCGGCGTCGAACTGTTTCGCCGCACGCCGAGCAAGCTCGTCATCACGCCCGCAGGCGAGCGTTTCGCCACCGACGTGACGCAAATCCTCGATATGACCGAGCGGGCGCTGATGCGGCTGGAGGAGCGGGGCAGCCATTCCGGTCACGTCAACATTTCGCTCGGCGGCGACTACGCCTGGCTGTTCATGCCCAAGATCAATTCGTTCTCGGCGCAGCATCCGAACATCACAACGACGATCAAGATCCATCGCGCCACCGAATCCATGGCGGCATTGCAGAAAGGCCAGGCCGATTTCTCCATCGGCGCCTTTCTGCGGCGGCCGAAGGGCTTGCGGTTTCGCGCGATCGCCACCTCGACCATGTCGATCATCGTCAACGCGCGCGACCGGATCGATCCGCAGGCGCCCTTGAGCGCGATCGGCAATCGGCTTCTGGTCGCACCGCGCAGCGCCACCGTGCGCGCGCGGCTCGCCAATTCCCGCCAATTGCGGCCGTCGATCAATTACCTGGAATGTCCGACCTGCCACACCGCCATCGACCTGGTGAAGCGGGCATCCGGACCGGCCATCGTCCATACCTTCTGCCTCGGCCGGGTCGAGGCGGATGGCATTCGCGCGATCGATCTCGGCAAATCCTTCGGCGTCGAGCAGTTCGTCATCGCCTACAAGGCCGGCACCGTGCGAGAGCCGGTGATGCGCGATTTGCTGGAATGGCTGACGCGCTGATCGAAACACGACAGCGGACCAGCCCAGCGCCGTGCATGGGCCGGAGACTGTAGCGCGATCTATTTTACTTTCTCAGACAATTGACGAGGCATCGCCGGGCGTGCTTGCGTACCAAGCTACGTCATAATCAAAGCAGTGCCGCGCCATGCCCAAACTCTACGAAGCCCTCGCCGAAGCTTTCCTTGCCGAGGGCGTAGACACGCAGTTCGTCCTGATGGGCGACGGCAACATGCACTGGTCGACCGCCTTCGCCAAACTGCCGGGCGTGCAGACCGTCCACGTGCGCCATGAGCACGTCACCGTGGCGGCGGCAACCGCCTATAACGTGGCCACCAACAAGGTCGCGGTGGCCTCGGTCACCTGCGGCCCCGGCGTCACCCAGTTGATGACGGCTCTGCCGGCTGCGGTTCGCGCCCACTTGCCGATGGTGGTGTTCGCCGGCGAATCGCCGATCAACGCCAAGTTCTACAACCAGTATATCGACCAGGCGCCGCTGGTGACGGCGACCGGCGCCCGTTACATCGCCGCGCACAGCGTGCCGCGCATGATGGATTACGTCCGCGAGGCTTTCCACGTCGCCAAATACGAGCGCTGTCCGGTGGTGCTGGGCATCCCCTACGACCTGCAGAAGGTCGAATACATGGCCAACCAGCCCTACGAGACCGCGGCGATGTATCAGCCCAAGGCCGGGCGCATGCAGCCCGATCCCGAACTCGTGGCCAGGGCCGTCGAACTCCTGGCGGCGGCAAAGCGCCCGATCGTCCTCGGCGGCCGCGGCGTGCTGTGGTCCGGCGCGCGCGATGCGGTGATCAAGCTTGCCGATCGCTGCGGCGCGCTTCTCTCCAACACGCTGCCGGCGCGCGGCCTGTTCCACGATCATCCGTTCGGGCTCGGCACCACCGGCAGCTATTTCACGTCGTTGGGCCGGGAGATGTACGAGTCCGCCGACGTCGTGCTCGCGGTCGGCACCAGCCTGTCCTACTACGTCGGCGGCGGGCACTATTGGGGCAAGGCTACCAAGATCCAGTTGGACGACGCGCCGCGCGGCTTGCGCGACGGCCAGCCGGCCGCCGACATCTATGTGCGATCGGACGCGCTCGCCGGCGTCGAGGCGATCCTGGCCGGTCTCGACAACAAGCTCGGTGCCGGCAAACCGACGGCGGCTTCCATACGCTCGAAAGAACTCGCGCACCGCATCGCGACCGAGCCGGCGGATTCGATGCCGTTCGACATTGCGCCGGGACTGCTCGACCCGCGCGAGGTGATCAAGGCCATCGACCCGGTCATTCCGAAGGATTGGGACATCGTCGTCGGCGGCGGCCACCAGGCCTATTTCAACGCGCAGATGCGAGGACGCCCGGCGGAGCGCTACACGACCGTTCGCGAATTCGGCGCGGTCGGCAACGGCCTTTCCTATGCGCTCGGTGTTGCGGCGGCGCGACGGCAGGGCCGCGACGGCAAGATCGTGCTGTTCGAAGGCGACGGCGGGCTTCTGTTCCACATTCAGGAATTCGAGACGCTCAAGCGTCAGGGATATCGCATCCTGATCTGCGCGATGAACGACGGCGGATACGGCTCGGAGTTTCACAAGTTGCGGGCGGATGGTCTCGACGACAGCCTGGCTGTGTTCGGGCGGCCGGCGCTTGAAAATATCGCGCGTGGCTTCGGCCTGCGCGGTCACGAGATTCGCGATGTGTCGATCATCCCGAAGCTGTTCGCCGACTTTACCGCGCAGGGCGAAGCCGAAATCTGGAACATCCAGATCAC
>JBOHIU010000146.1:0-7712 GCA_050725855.1 Xanthobacteraceae bacterium
ATGAGCCAAAATCTGTCCTTAGAAGGCTCAGTTTCTGGGTCGGTAAACAGGTCGACTACGGCACCGCTAAAGGGATATTGGCGTTGCAATTTTTCGGCCGCTCGCTCGAACCGCTCACGCAGCGATACTTCCCGGTAAGCGGAGAATTGATCTTCCTCAAACTTCGGCAATTGCGCCGTGCCAAACATCACGTCGTCGCGAACCAAGAGCGGCGGCGCGATTTCGGTGTAATTGTGCGGTTCGCTCGTGTGTACGTCGAGAAAAAATTGTCCGAGCACGCGCTCCAGCCTTGCCAAGCCTTTCTTCAAAACAACAAAGCGCGCGCCAGAAAGCTTTGCCGCGCTCTCGAAATCCATCTGGCCGAGCGCTTCGCCGAGTTCGAAATGCTGCTTCGCCGCAAAAGCGTAATCGCGCTTCGCTCCAAAATGGTGATGCTCGACGTTGTCTTTCTCGTCCTTGCCGTCGGGTACTTCGTCGAGCGGCAAGTTCGGGATTTCAGCGAGCGCATCATCCAGCGCCTTGGATGCGGCTTTTTCCTCCGCTTCCATTTGCGGGAGCGAGTCTTTCAGCGCACCGACTTCGTCCATCAAAGCCTCGGCCCTGGACTCGTCCTTGTTCTTCTTGGCGACCCCGATTTCCTTCGACGCCGCATTGCGGCGGGCCTGAGCGGTTTCGACTTTCTGGATCGCCGCGCGCCGCTGCTCGTCGAGCGCGATCAGCCGCTGCGCCTGCGGCTCCAGCCCGCGCCGCGCCAGACCGCGATCGAACACGTCGGGATTGTCGCGAATGAAGCGGATGTCGTGCATGTCTCAAATGCCCAAAGAATCGGATGCCGTTATAGCAAACTCGTCATGCGCGGGCTTGACCCGCGCGTCCATGCAGCCTCGCCGCCGCGTAGATTGCCGAGTCAGGTCCGGGCAGCGATGGCGCGAAGTTCACTCCGCCGGCTTGGCGGCGGCCGCGGCCGCCTCGGCGGCGCGTTCAGCGGCCTTGCGCTTCTCCACCACGCGCACCGACCAGATCGAACCCTCGAACAGGGCCAGCAGCGGCAGGGCGAGCGACATCTGGCTCATGATGTCCGGCGGGGTCAGCACGGCGGCGATCACGAAGGCACCGACGATGAAATAGCGGCGTTTCGACTTGAGCTGGTCGGAGGTAATAAGGCCTATTCGGCCGAGGAGCGTAAGGATCACCGGAAGCTGGAAGGCGACGCCGAACGCCAGAATGAGCTTCATCATCAGCGACAGATAGTCGGATACCTTCGGCAACAGCTCGATGGTCGGCTCGCCCGGTCCGCCCAATTGCTGCATGCTCAGCGAGAAACGCGAGATCAGCGGCCAAACCACCAGATAGACGACCAGCGAGCCGAGCACGAAAAAGACCGGCGTGGCGATCAGGTAAGGCAGAAACGCCTTGCGCTCGGTGCGATAGAGGCCGGGCGCCACGAACATGTAGATTTGTGAGGCGATGACAGGAAACGAGATGAAAAGCCCGCCGAAAACCGCAAGCTTGAGCTGAACGATGAAATATTCCAGGAGGCCCGTATAGATGAATCTGGCGTTGCCCGGACCCGCAATCCAGAGATAAGGCCAGGTGAGCACGTCGTAGATGTGCTTGGCGAAGAAGAAACAGACCACCGTGGCGATCATAAAGGCGGCAACGGCCTTGATGAGCCGCGAGCGCAGCTCGATCAGGTGATCCATCAGCGGCGCCTTGCTCGCCTCGATCTCCTTTTCGTCGGCCTCGCTCCGGATCGTCATCCTCCGCGCCCTGTCTCATCGGTCTGTACGGCCTTGTCGGCTGGCCTCAACTCCGCCGGCTCCAGCGCCGCCGCGCCCATCGATTCCAGTTCGCCGGCCGGCTGTTCATCCGGAGTCCGAAGCGCCGCGACAGTCGTCTCAATTACGGGCGTCGTTTCCAATGGGAGTGCCGTCGCCGGGACAGGCGCTTCAATCGCAGGCGTTGCGGCCGTTTCCAACGGAACCGGCGTCAGCCCGCCCGACGTCTCGTCCGGCAGTGCGGGTTCGTCGCCGGCCGCAGGCAGCGCCAGCGTCGGCTCGGGGGTCGCGGCAAGCGAGTGTTTGACGTCCTCGCCCACATTTTCAACATTGTCGCGTAAATCCTTAAGCGGATCGAAATTGGTCACGCTTTCCTTTACGCCCTGGGCCAGATCGTCGACCTGCTGTTTCAGGTCGGTCATTTCGGCTTCGCGCATCGCCTCCTGGAATTGGCTCTGAAATTCGCTGGCCATGCCGCGAACCTTGCGCGTCCATTGCCCGAACGTGCGCATCACTGCCGGGAGTTCCTTCGGCCCGATCACGACCAGCGCCACGATGCCGATGAGCAGGAATTCGCTCCAGCTGATGTCGAACATGGAAATTTCCCCGGCGGCTTACCGGCCCTCGCCCATCACGCTCCTCGCCATCCTCCGCTCTCGCGGAAGACCAGTGAAGATCGATTGCCTGACCGGCTTCGAGCGGCGTTTCAGGACAGCGAGCGCTCGACCTTGCTGTCAGCCTCGGTGCGCCGCACCACTTCGGCCGCCGCCGCTTGAGTCTCGATGCTCTTCATCGGTGCGTCGGATTTCGGGACGCTATCGCTGTCGTCGTCCGCCAAACCCTTCTTGAACGACTTGATGCCTTTGGCAAGGTCGCCCATCAAGTCCGAAACTTTGCCGCGTCCGCCGAACAGCAGGAGTCCGACGGCAAGAACGATCATCCAATGCCAGATGCTTAAACCACCCATGAATTTCCTCCGTCCGCAAACCGCGTGCGCGTCCGCGGCAAGGCACATTTAAGCGAGAAACTAGGCGTCGCGCCGGCCAAAAACAAGCGCAACCGGAATGTCGCTACGCCGCAGGGTGAATGCGTCGCGGCGAAGGCGTATCTCGCACGGGATCGGCGCGAATAACGATTGAAAAAGGTGCCTTATTCCTCGCTCCGCTCGACCGCCGGAACCAGGCCGAGGTCGAGATCGTTCGGTTCGAGCGGTTCCTCATCGTCGCGCAGCGCCGGGTCGTCGGAGGGCATCGGAATCGCAAATCCGGCCGGCATGGCGCCTTCGATCAGACCGGCGCCTTTGAGGTCGTCGAGCCCGGGCAGGTCGGCAAGTGCCTCAAGTCCGAAATGGGACAAAAACGCCTCGCTGGTCCCATAGGTCACCGGACGTCCCGGCGCTTTGCGCCGGCCGCGCAGCCTGACCCAGCCTGTCTCCAAGAGCACGTCGAGAGTTCCCTTGGAGGTGGTGACACCGCGGATGTCCTCTATTTCGGCGCGCGTCACCGGCTGGTGGTAGGCAACAATGGCGAGCGTCTCGATGGCGGCGCGCGAAAGTTTTCGCGGCACTACGGACTCGCGGGTCAAGAGCCAAGCAAGATCGCCCGCGGTTCGCAACGTCCATTTGCCGGCGACGCAGACGAGATTCACGCCGCGCGACGCATATTCGTCACGCAGTTGCGCAAGCAGCAACACCACGTCGACGCCGGACGGCAGCCGGGCGGCAAGCGCCTTTTCATCGAGCGGCTCTTCGGCGGCAAATAACAAAGCTTCAAGGATGCGCAATTCCTCGGCGCGCTCCGGACGTTCACTCTCGTCGACGATCACCCGCATCTCCGCAACATTCGACATTCCGGTCCCCCTTAGTCCCCCGTTCGCCAAGTCACCAAGTCACCAGTTCCCTCTACGCATGCCCCGCTTCGGGGTTGCCCGCCCTGCCCGGCATCGGCGCGGGCCCGGACGTAAAGCGGCGCGAAGGCCGCGTGCTGATGCACTTCCAGCCGGCCTTCGCGGACCAATTCCAGCGCCGCCGCGAAGGTCGACGCGAGAACCGTTGGCCGCTGCGACGGCTCGACGAGGTATTCGATCAGATACTGGTCGAGCGGACTCCAATCAAAGGAGCGGCCGACCAGCCGCTCGATCGCCTCACGCGCCTCTGCGAGCGACCACACATTGCGCTTGGGCATGCGCACAAAGGCACGCGCCTGAGTCTGCCGGCGCGTCGCATAGGCCGAAAGCAGGTCATAAAGCGTGGCCGACCATTGCGGGCGCTTGATCTCGGCGATCGGCTCCGGCTGGCCGCGCGCAAAAACATCGCGGCCGAGCTGAGGCCGATTGAGCAATTGTTCCGCGACCTGCCGAATCGCTTCGAGCCGGCGCAACCGCTGCGCCAACGCGTTAGCCATCTCCTCGGCGGTGAATCCCTCGGGGGCCGGCTGCTCCGGCAGCAGGAGCCGCGATTTCAGGTAGGCAAGCCAAGCCGCCATCACCAGATAATCGGCGGCGAGTTCCAGCCGCAGCTTGCGCGCCGCTTCGATGAAAGTGAGGTACTGGTCGGCCAGCGCAAGAATCGAAATCTTCGCCAGATCCACCTTCTGCTGGCGCGCGAGCGTGAGCAGAAGATCAAGCGGGCCTTCGAAACCCTCCACATCGACGACGAGCGCAGGCTCGCCGTCGGCCGCTTGCCCCAGTTCTTGGCCCAGTTCGCTCTCGAAGACGAGATCTTCTTCAGCGCTCATGCCAGTCCCCGCGCAGGCGCCCAAATATCGCTGATGAGCGCGAAAAACTCCGCTCGCTTGGCGGCGACATCAATCGCCGCGGCGGGTTGCCTCCGGGCCAAGGCGGCACTTGCGCGGCGCGCGGCTTCACCGCCAAGCGGCGGCGCCGCGGCCGCGACCTCCAGCATTTCATCCATGTTGCCGTTGCAATGGAGCACCACGTCGCAGCCGGCGGCGAGCGCGGCGCGCGTGCGCTCGCCAATCGGCCCGCGGAGTGCACCCATGGAGACATCGTCGCTCATCAAGAGGCCTTGAAATCCGATCGAAGCGCGAATCACATCGCGCACTATAACGGGCGAAGTGGTGGCCGGCGCGACTGGATCAATAGCCGTGAACACCACATGCGCGGTCATGGCGAGCGGCAGGTCAACAAGGGGACGGAAGGCGGCGAAATCGTTCGCCTCCAGGGTGGCCTGTTCGGCGGTCACGACCGGCAGTTTGAGGTGACTGTCCGTGGTGGCGCGGCCGTGGCCGGGAATGTGCTTGACGACCGAGAGAACGCCCCCGTCCGACAAGCCCGCCGCAAAAGCGCCGGCGAGGGTGGCGATCTTGGCTGGATCGTTGCCAAAGGCGCGGTCGCCGATCACTGCATTGGCACCCGGCGCCGGCAGGTCGGCAATCGGCATACAATCGACATCGATGCCGACCGCCGTCAGATCGGCGGCGATCAGGCGCGCCCCCAGCCGCGCAGCGGCGGCACCTAAAGCCGCGTCGCGATCATAAAGTCGTCCGTAAGCTGCAGCGGGGGGATAGGACGGCCAATGCGGCGGGCCAAGCCGCTGCACGCGGCCGCCTTCCTGGTCGACCAGGACCGGGGCAGCCCACCCCAGTACACCGCGGCAGTCGCCGATCAGTCGCGCAAGCGTGCGCGGATCGGCGACGTTCCGCTTGAAAACGATCAATCCCCAGGGCTGCGCATCGCGCAAAAAGGCGCGTTCTGCATCACTGAGTGTGGTACCGGCGAGACCGGTTATAAAGGCGCGCATCGCAGCCGTTGTGCTCGCGCGCTGCGCGAGGGGTCAATCCCTAAGCCACTGAAAGAACCTAGTTTCTCTGGATGAGGCAGCTACCGCCAGCGGCCTTCAGGCTGCTGCACAGGCTAGTAGCCTGTTCGGCCGAGGCGAACGGACCGACCAGGGCGCGGTAGTACACGCCCTTCGCGCCAAGATCGGCGCGGCGGACGAACACGCGGCGGTCTCCGAGCTGCCGTGGAAATTTCGCTTGCAGCGAACGGAATGCCGCTTGTGCGTCGGCCTCGCTTCGCTGCGAAGTCACTTGTACCGCGTAGCCGCCGCCGCGCGCGGCTCCAACGGGTTCCCGCACACTCGATGTCAGGGCCATCGGTCCGGATTCGCGCGCCACTTCGGTGCGTGGCGCGCGCACTGGAGGTGGCCTCGTTACCCTGCCCCCCCGATCGGGGACGATCGACAGCGGCCCCGCCGAGGCGGTGCGCTCCTCCCCGATTGGGCGCGTGACGGATCTGCGAATTTGGGTCGAGTGCATTTCCGCCGGCTCGGATGGCGGGGGCCCAGGCTCTTGGACAGAAGCTGGACGTTGCTGCGGCAAGATGGTCACGGTGCGGACAGGCTTGCTCCCAGGTGGAACCTCGGCCAGCGCCGGAGCGGCTGGCATCGCGACTCCGAATTGCTGCGCCGGACTGTGGCTGTCGCCAAACGCAGCAGGAGAAGGAGATGGCGAAGGCGCGCCGGGTTCGGCTGCGCCAGCCCCCCCAGGCAAAGGCGCATCAGGCGCATTGGAAATGACCGGAATTGTCGTCACGACGTGGGGAACGGGGGTGACAGATTGAAGATCGACCGGCTGCTCCTCGTCGGTCACCAGTTTATCGCCGCCCTTTTGCCCAGCATCGGCTTGGCTCAACGAGGCCTGAGCATCGTGCTTGGGTACGATTTTGACGGGCGTATCGGACGGCTTAATGATCGGCGGCAACGACGGGATCATCGGTCCGCCAAACATGGCGCGATACCCCAGTGCGCCAGCCGTGCCGAGCACCGCCAAGCCGAGCACAGCCACCAGGATAACCGTGCCGCTGCGCCGCACAGGAGAACCTTGTCCCTCGTATTGCTCGTAGTCGTGGTCGTAGCCTTCGTGTTCGCGCTGATCCGCCGCTGGAGCGGCGAACTGGCCGTGATCGTCGGCATGATTGTCATGCGCCGGCGGAACGTAGGACGACGGCTCGGCTCGTGAACCCGGCGGCCGCCATTGCGTCTCAAAACGAGAGTCCCGCATGTCGGCATTGCGGCCCGGGTCGCGGCCGGCTTCGGCATATCCTACTGGCGGACGAACATACTGCCTGTCGCGATCGGGCTCCTCTTCGGAAGCGCGGCCACGCGGCCGCGAAGCGTCATCTGACGGTTGTAGGCGATAGGACCGCTCGGACCGGGGGTGAACGTATTCCTGGTCGGCCGTCCCCCAATCGAGAGCGGTGGGCGCATCGTCAAATTCTTCCGCGGAACGATCCCGACCGCGACCGCCGTGGGCATCGCTCTGACCAATCAAGCGCGCCAGTTCGGCGAGCGGATCGCTCACGGCGTCGCGCTCCGCAGGTCTGGTATCGCGACCAAACGGCCCGCGAGAACCTCGAAAATTGTTGTCAGCCATGAGATCTGCCCCGTCCAGCCCTTCCCCTCGACCGCATTCGCGACCCGTCGAAAGCTACGGGAATTCACCGCATCTCGTCTGGAGCCCCAACCCCGAGCAGTGCCAGCCCCGAGGCGAGCACAGCGACGACCCCCTGTACAAGGACCAGCCGAGCCGCGGTCATTTCTCGATCATCTTGGATAATGAAGCGTAAATGTGGCGCTGTATTACCCAGCGTCCAAAGCGCATGAAATTCGCTCGCCAAGTCGAACAGATAAAATGCGATTCGGTGCGGTTCGTGCGCCAAAGCCGCGCCTTCGATCAGGCGCGGATAGAGCGCAATTCGCCGCATCAGGGCGAGTTCGGCCGGGTCGGAGAGCCGATCCAATTCTGCCGTGTCCGCCAATGTCGCGATGTCGGCTGGCAGGTCCGCAAAAACTGCCCGCGCATTGCGGAATATGGACTGACCGCGGGCATGGCCGTATTGGACGTAAAACACCGGGTTGTCCCGCGACTGCTCGATCACCTTGGCGAGGTCGAAATCGAGCACCGCATCGTTCTT
>JBOHIU010000147.1:0-44778 GCA_050725855.1 Xanthobacteraceae bacterium
GCGCTGAAGGCCAACGGCATGGAGCCGGGCACGAGCTGAAACTCGTTCTCCTTCTGGATCTTATTCTGCTTCTCGTCAGCAAAATCGGCCTGAGGCAAGCTCGCCCGAAAACCAGCGACAGGCGCGGTGCACGCGTCCTATCATGCGCCCACGAACGCCAAGGCCGATTGGGAGAAAATGATGCGCACCGTTGCTCTCGAAGAGCATTTCAGCCTTCTCGATGTCGGCGGCATGACGCCGCCGCCGCGAGCCCCCATCGCGATCGAGAACATGCCCGCCATCGTCCGCAACGCCGGCGACAAGATCAACGATCTCGACCGACGGCTCGCCGACATGGACCGCCACGGCATCAGCGTGCAGGTGCTCTCCCGGGCCGGCATCTCCAAGGGCCCCAGCGCCGAGATGTTCGAGGACGCCGAGGCGATGGTGTTCGCGAAAAAATACAATGACCTGCTCGCCAAGAAAATCGCCGAGCACCCGGACCGGTTTGCCGCCTTTGCGCATCTCGCGGCCAGCGTGCCCGAAGCGGCGGCGGACGAACTGGAGCGCGCGGTCGTCGAATACGGCTTCAAGGGAGCGCTGATCAGCGGCATGATCCGCGGCTGTTTTCTCGACGATGCCAGATTCGCGCCGCTGTTGGCGCGGGCGGAAAGGCTCGGCGTGCCGCTCTATCTGCATCCCGGCGCGCCATCGGCCGAAATCCGCAAGGCCTATTACTTTGGCGAGGGGTCATTTCCCCAACGGGTGGCGTTGGGCCTTTCAACCTTCGCCTGGGGCTGGCACTACGAAACCGCGCTGCATGTCATGCGCCTCGCGGTATCGGGAACGCTCGACAGGTATCCGCGGCTCAATCTCATCGTCGGCCATATGGGCGAGGCCCTGCCCTTTTTCATGGTACGCTGCGAGCACGAATTCGGACCCGACCTGTCCTATCTGTCGCGCTCCTTGTGCCGCACCCTCATCGATCAGGTGTACATCACATCGTCCGGCCTGTTCACCACCCCGCCGTTTCTCGCCGCGCTGCAGACCTTCGGGATCGACCGTTTGATGTTCTCGGTCGACTATCCCTATTCCAGCAATGCGATGGGCCGCACATTTTTGGACAACCTCCCGCTCTCGCCCGCCGACCTGGAGAAATTCGCGCACGGCAACGCCGACCGGTTGTTGAAGCTAAGCGGGCACTAACAGTCTGCCGCCGAACCGCTGGCTCGAGGAGTTAGGCCGCGCTGATTTAGCCTGCGTCGGCTTGCCCGACCGCGACGTAGCGGAACGCAGCCCGCTTCATCTCGTCGGCGCGATAGATGTTGCGCAGGTCGACGATCACGGGCTGTGCCATTTCGCTTTTGAGCCGGGCGAGATCGAGCGCGCGGAATTGCTCCCATTCGGTGGCGATGACAAGAGCGTCGGCGCCTTCGGCGGCGGCATAGGCGCCGTCGCAATACGTCACCGCCGGCAGCAACGGTTTGGCCTGCTCCATGCCGGCCGGATCGTAGGCGCGCACCCGAGCGCCGAGGTCCTGCAATGCGGTGATCAGCGGGATCGCCGGCGAATCGCGGGTATCGTCGGTGTTCGGCTTGAATGCCAGGCCGAGCACGGCGACGGTCTTGCCGCCCACCGCGCCGCCGAGCGCCGCCACGACCTTGCGCGCCATGGCGCGCTTGCGCCGGTCGTTCGCCGCCGCGACAGCCTCGACGATCCGCAACGCCACGCCGTGATCTTGCGCGGTCTTGAGAAGCGCCGTCGTATCCTTCGGGAAGCAGGAGCCGCCGAAGCCCGGCCCGGGATGCAGGAACTTCGCACCGATCCGGTTGTCGAGCCCCATACCGCGCGCGACGTCTTGGACGTCGGCACCGACCTGTTCGCACAGGTCGGCGATCTCGTTGATGAACGTGATCTTGGTGGCGAGAAAAGCGTTCGAAGCGTATTTGATCAGCTCGGCCGTTCGCCTACTGACATAAAGAATAGGCGACGCGTTCAGATAAAGCAGCCGGTAGACCTCGGCCAGGACGCCGCGCGCACGTGCGTCATCGCTGCCGACCACGATGCGGTCCGGGTGCTTGAAATCCTGGATGGCGGCGCCTTCGCGCAGGAATTCCGGATTGGAAACGACTTGCAAATCCGCATCAGGCCGCGTTTCACGCAGAATGCGCTCGATCTCGTCGCCGGTACCAACCGGAACGGTCGACTTGGTGATGACGACCGTATTGGGTGCAAGCAGCGGCGCGATCTCGCGCACGGCTTCATAAACGAAACTCAAATCGGCGTAGCCATCGCCCCGGCGCGACGGCGTGCCAATGGCGAGGAATACGGCATCGGCATTGGCGACTGCCGCAGCCTCGGCGGCGAATGCGAGCCGACCGCCTCGCATATTGGCTTCGACCAAGCCGTCGAGTCCCGGTTCGTAGATCGGCATCTCGCCGGCCCTGAGCGCCGCGATACGAATCGGATTCTTGTCGATGCAGATGACGTCGTGGCCGAAATCCGCAAAGCAAACGCTGGACACGAGCCCGACATAGCCGGCGCCGATCATGCTCACGCGCATCGCAAAATTCCCCGCCCCGGTTCAGACCGCATCGACTGAGGGCGCCGACGGCTTGCCGGCTCGGCTCCCGCGCAGCAGCGCCATTCCGCGGCGCCCGAACAGCATCAGAACCATCACGCCGTAGGACATTGCTCCGACCATCGTCAGGCCAAGCAATTCCGATACATTGCGAAATCTGGACAACGACGATAGCAGCCCGGCAACAAACGGCACCGCGAAAAATAGCACGATCGCCATGACGATTGCGGCCGCGGCAAGCTTGACGAGCGCGGATTTCAGCTCGTTATCGGCAACAAAAAAGCCGGCGCGCCGTGCCAGCCACAGCACCAAAGCAAAGTTGATCCAGGCGCCGATCGAGGTCGCGAGAGCAAGGCCGGCCTGCGCGAGCGGACCCATCAGCGCGACCTTAAGAAGGATATTGACCACGGTTCCGGTCAGCGCCGCCTTGACCGGAGTCGCCGTGTCGCCTCGGGCGAGAAACGGCGCAACCACGCTGCGAATGAGCACGAAGGGGACAAGCCCGATCGTGTAGGCCAAAAGCGTCGCCGCCGCTGTATGGGCGTCGGCGGCGTTGAAGCGGCCACGCATGAACAGGCCGCGCATGATCACGTCTGGCATGACCAGGAACGCCACCACACACGGAACGCCGAGCAGAAGCGCGAACTCGATCGCCCGGTTCTGGGCCGAGCGGGCGCCGCCCTCATCGCCGGCCGCCAGCCGGTGCGTCATTTCCGGCAGCAGCACCGTGCCCACGGCAATCCCGATGACGCCGATCGGCAGCTGGTCGATCCGATCGGCGTAATAGAGCGCCGAGATGGCGCCCGCCGATAGAAAACTGGCAATGATCGTGTCGGCGAACATTGCAAGCTGCGTGCCCGCCGAGCCTATTGTCGCCGGAAGCAGCGCCTTGAAGAAGCGGCGCACATCGTCGTCCCAGCGCAAGGCGCGGAACCAGGTCATGGCGCCCGCGTAAAGCGTGTCGCCACCGACCAGCACCGCTTGCAGGACGCCGGAAATCAGGACCCCCCAAGCCGCCGCATAGCCCGCGCCCGGGAAGTAGAACGCAAGCGCGAGCGCCGCAATCATCGACAGATTGAGCAGGATCGGCGCCGCGGCCGCCGCCGCAAAACGATGCAGCGCGTTGAGTACGCCGCCCCACAACGTCACCAGCGTGATCAGAAGCAGGTAGGGAAAGGTGATGCGCGTCAACGAAACGGCGAGTGTGAATTGCCGCGGCTCGTGGGAAAAGCCAGGCGCCAGAACCTCGATCACTTGCGGCGTAAACAGAAGCGCGATGCCGAGCAAAACCACTTGGCTTGCCACCAGGAGCGTGAAAACGCGGTCGCCGAATGTTTGCGCCGCTGCCGGCCCATCCTGGGTACGAACGCGCGCGTAGGCCGGAATAAAGGCCGCGTTGAAAGCTCCTTCGGCAAAGATGGCACGAAAATGATTGGGCAGCCTGAAAGAGACGAAAAAGGCGTCAGCCACCGGCCCGGCGCCCAGAATTGCCGCGAGCATGATGTCGCGAACAAAGCCGGTCAGGCGCGAGAGCAGCGTGTAGCCGCCGACGGTGAGAATTTTCCTGAACATTGCGCCGTCTGAGTTCCACCATCCGCTCGTCCCCACGAAAGAGGGATCAGCGGTGTTCAAGAGATTAGCGGATTCTTCGCCTGGATACCCGCCTGCGCGGGAATGAGCGCAATACCTAGCGCGCCAGTGCAGCCCGTACCGCCGCGACGATCCGGTCCTGCACCGGCGGTTCGAGATAGGCATGCATCGGCAGGCTGATAACTTCGTCGGCCAGCTGCTCGCTGACGGGGGCGCCGCCGTCGACGACCGGGAACCCGCGATAGGCCTCCTGGCGGTGCAGCGGCTTGGCGTAATAGATCGCCGTCGGGATTCCTTGCGCCTTGAGCGCGGCTGCAAGGCCGTCGCGCCGACGGGGCGCGAGCCGAATCGTGTATTGCGCCCATACGGATGTCGACTCGTTGCCGACGCGAGGCACGGTGACAACGTCGGCGAGGGCTTCGTTGTAGCGCGCTGCCACCCGATCGCGCGCAATGATCTCCTCGGAGAAAATCTTGAGCTTTTCGCGCAGGACCGCGGCTTGGATGGAATCGAGCCGGCCGGTGATCCCGATGCGCGCGGCGTCGTATTTGTCGACCCCCTCGCCGTGAACACGCAAGCTCTTGATTCGCGCCGCCAGCGCATCGTCGTCGGTAAAGACCGCGCCGCCATCGCCGTAGCAGCCGAGCGGTTTTGCCGGGAAAAAGCTTGTCGTCGCCGCGGTCGCCAGCGCACCGAGTTTTTTGCCGCGATACGCGGCACCGAAGGACTGCGCCGCGTCGTCAAGCACAAACAATCCGTGTTCGGCGGCGACAGCACCAATCCCGTCGTGATCGGCCGGCAGCCCAAACAGGTCGACCGGAATAACGGCCCTCGGCTTCAATCCGAGCCGCCGTGCGGTCGCCACCGCGCGCCGCAAGCTCTCGGGATCGAGATTGAACGTGTCCGCCTGCACGTCGGCCAGAACCGGGGTAGCGCGCAGTAGCGCGACCATTTCGGCCGTGGCGCAGAAGGTGAAAGACGGGCAGATCACCGCGTCGCCGGGTCCGATATCCCAGGCCATGAGCGCGAGCAGGAGCGCATCGGTTCCGCTCGAGCAGGAGATGACGTAGCGCGCGCCGCAGAAGGCGGCCAGTTCGGCTTCCAGCGCACGGACTTCCGGGCCCTGAATGAATTGGCAATGATTGAGAACCCGGGCGACGGCGTCATCGATGGCACGGCCCAGCCGGCGACGCTGAGCAGCGACATCGATAAACGGGATTGGATTTGTATCGAGACGGGTATGCTGATTCATGGCTATCCAGCGACCCGGCGCGGACCCTTACGCTGGGCTACCGCCGTCTGCGGTGCGCGGGCGTCGAGGCAGCGGATCGCGATTTCCAGACTGGCGACCGCCTCGTCTCCAGTCACGGCCGGCCTCTCGCCGCCGCGGATGGCATCGATGAAGGCGACAAGCTCGGCGCGCAACGGCTCGGCATAGCCAACCGACAAATGCCGCATCGAATAGCTGCCGTCCGGCTGGAAGCCGAAGCATTCGGTGACCTGTAGCGTCAACAGATCGGCAATCAGGTATTTGTCGCGCGTGGCGATATGGATGTTGCGGGCCTTAAACGGTGTGAGCCAATTGGTGTTGATGTGGGCGAGCACACCCGAAGCCGTGCGAAACTGAAGCAGCGCGATGTCCTCGCGTTCCGCGACCGCGCTCGATGTTTGCGGCTGGATTTCGAGGATCTCGGAGTCGGTGAACCAGCGAATGAGGTCGATATCGTGCACGCCGAGATCGATGACGACGCCGACATTCGACATCCGCGGAGGAAAAGGTCCAACCCGCGTAATGGCGATCGAGAGGATATCCTGGTCCTTGATGGCGCGCTTCATCGACTGGACCGCAGGATTGAAGCGTTCGACATGGCCCGCCATGAGAGTGACGCCAGCACGCCGGGCGGCCGCAACGATTGCACGCCCCTCCTCGACCGTGGAGGCAATCGGCTTTTCAACCAGGACGTTTATCCCGTGGGCGATGCACTTGAGTGCTATCTCGTGATGCAGATGGGTCGGCGCGGCGATCGTAACGGCCTCCACCCCCAGACCAAGGAGCGCGTCGACATCTTCCACAGCTTTGCAGCCGAGTGTCTCGGCGACAAACGCCCTTTGCTTGCGGTCCGGATCGGCGACCGCCACCAGTTCCACCCCGGCTATGTCCGCGAGCACCCGCGCATGGTTCGACCCCATGACGCCAACGCCAATAACCCCGATTCGCAAGCTATCATTGCCCGCCACTTTGACACCCTCGCTCCCCGCCCCCGGCGGGGCCATATCCGACCCAACGTTTCCCCGTACCATGGCGCGGGCCTGCTGGCGACCGGCCTTTTACGGAACTCGAACACATTTTGCTTCCGAGATTTACGGCGCTCGTATCCCAACGAAGACGGACCGGCCGTCCAGTTGGCGGCACCGAAAACTATGGGCCGGATGACGATTGGCTTGACCGCGTGGCAACCGAGCGGCTCAGCGACGGTGATAGTCGTCTTCGAGGCGCACGATATCGTCCTCTCCGAGGTACGAGCCCGTCTGCACTTCGATGAGTTCAAGGTCGATCTTGCCGGGATTCTCCAGACGGTGATGGGCACCGATCGGCACGTAGATCGACTCGTTTTCATGCAATATCTTGATCTCTCCGCCGACCGTAACCCGCGCCGTGCCGCGCACGATCACCCAGTGCTCGGCGCGATGATGATGCATCTGCAGCGACAAGCGCCCACCCTGCTTGACTACGATACGCTTGACCTGAAAACGGTCGCCCTGGTCGAGCGATTGGTACGAACCCCAAGGCCGATGCACTTTGAGATGGTCCTGCGTGACCGCTGGAGCCACATCCTTGAGCTTTGCCACCACGCGGCGCAGCCCGTCGGCGTCCTCTCGCTTCGCCACCAGGACCGCGTCGGCAGTCGCCACCACGACCACGTCTTGCAGACCGAAAAGCGCGACGAGCTGTTTGTCGGCTGCCACATAGCAGCCCTTCGCATCGACGAAAAAGGCCGAACCCTGCACCGCATTCTGCGCCGAATCGTGCGCGGAGAGTTCCCAGACCGCCCGCCACGAGCCGACGTCCGACCAGCCGTAGGAAACCGGCATGACGGCCGCATGCTTGGTCCGTTCCATCACCGCGTAGTCGATCGATTTCGCCGCGGCGCCGGCAAAAGACTCGCGATCAAGCGTTACGAAATCGAGATCGCGTCCGCCCGCATCGAGCGCTTTTCTGACGGCTGCGGCGCTACCGGGCTCGAAGGCGCGATATTCTTCCAGCAGAAGTTCGGCGCGGAACAGGAAATTGCCCGAATTCCACAGATAGCCTTCGGCGATATAGCGCTGCGCCGTTGCTGCGTCCGGCTTTTCCACAAATTGCGCGATGGCAAAAACATCAGGGCCGATTGCGGCACCGGCACGGATATAGCCGTATTCGATCGCCGGACGCGTCGGCCGCACACCGAACGTGACGATCCGATTGCCGGCAGCGGCGCGCGATGCCGCCTCGCAGACGCCGGCAAAACCCGCCGGGTCGGTCACGACATGATCGGCAGCGAGCGCGACCACGATGCAATCCTTGTCGCGATCGTGCGCCAACAGGCTACCCGCCACGATCGCCGGCGCGGAATCGCGCCGCATGGGTTCGAGTAGGATATCGGCTTCTACTCCGAGCGCGGCGAGTTCCTCGGCGACCAGAAAACGATATTGGCTGTTGGTCACGACGACCGGCTTACCGAACAGGGCCGGATCGGAAACCCTGCGGACGGTTTCCTGAAAGGTCGAGTAACGGCCGAATAGCGGCAGAAACTGTTTCGGTCGGTTCTCGCGCGACGCGGGCCACAACCGCGTACCGGCGCCGCCGCACATTATCAGGGGAACGATGGGAGTGACCATAGGATGCCCAGATTCGCCCCTGCTATGACCAAAAGCTTATGGACTAGAACTCATTGAGTAACACGGGCCGGCCGCCGCAGGCTGGTGCTCGTGGGTGTCATTGAACGCGCGATTGTGCATGGATTGCAGCCAGGGGGAAAGTCAAGGCAAAGGAAGAACCCCCGGTTGCCTCGGCAAAATTGGAGGTCAGCGAGCGAGATCGCGTCCGCTGCGCGAAAATACGGCGGCCCCTGGCCCTCATCAGCCACATTTCCCGGACGTGATCAGGTTTGTGGGCCCGCTTCGTCAATGACAAGCGGTCTAATGCGGCCATCGCTCAGCAGCTTTTCGAAATAATCGATCGTCTGCTTCAGCCCGCCCAGCAATTGCGTCCGCGGAGCCCACCCTAGTACCGCGCCGGCATACGATATATCGGGGCTTCGTTGCCGCGGATCGTCTTGCGGCCTGGGCCGATACACGATGCGCGAGCGAGATCTCGTGAGATCGATCACCATATCGGCGAGTTGCAGGATCGTGAATTCCTTCGGGTTCCCGATATTGACCGGTCCCGTCACCTGGTCCGCGGAATTCATCAGCCGGATCAGGGCCTCGATCAAGTCGTCGACGTAACAGAACGAGCGGGTTTGCGAGCCGTCACCAAACACCGTGATGTCGCGTCCGAGCAGCGCCTGCACGATGAAATTCGATACCACGCGGCCGTCATTTGGATGCATGCGTGGACCATAGGTATTGAAGATCCTGGCCACCTTGATGCGTAATTTATGTTGGCGCCAATAATCAAAGAACAACGTTTCGGCGCAGCGCTTGCCTTCGTCGTAACAGGAACGCGGGCCGATCGGATTCACCGAGCCCCAATAGCTCTCGGTCTGCGGATGAATCTCGGGATCTCCATACACTTCGGACGTCGACGCCTGAAGGATCTTCGCTTTCAGCCGCTTGGCCAGCCCCAGCATGTTGATGGCGCCGTGGACGCTGGTCTTGGTGGTCTGTACCGGGTCGTGCTGATAGTGCACTGGCGAGGCGGGGCAAGCCAGGTTGAATATCTGATCGACTTCCACGTAAAGCGGGAATGTCACGTCGTGGCGCATAAGCTCGAAGCGACGGTCGTCAAGAAGCGGCTCGATATTGCTCCGCGTGCCGGTAAAAAAGTTATCGAGGCAGATGACGCTGGCACCCTCCTTAAGCAACCGCGCGCAAAGATGAGAGCCGAGAAATCCAGCTCCTCCGGTCACGAGCACGCGAGTTTCAAGATGCATGCGCGACAATCCCCAAGCCGAACTCCAGCATTACCGCACCGCCGCGCTTAGCGCCATATCAGGCGGCAAGCGGCGAAGCCGTGTCGGAGGCCGTGGCTTGCTGGCTTGCGTGGCACGGACTGCGGACAACGATTGGACGATCACCCGACGTGCCGCCGATAATGGCGAAACCAATCCACAAAGGAGCGCAGGTCATCTTCAATCGCGGTCCGCGGCGCAAAGGAAACCGCACGCTCCAGATCGGAGCTGTCGGCGAATGTTTCCAGAACGTCGATCGGACGCATGGGCAGAAGTTCGCGATCGGCACGCCTCCCGATGATCTTTTCAAGAAGATCGGCCATTTCGCTGATCTCCACGGGCTGACCGTTGCCGACATTAAAGATACGCGCGGCAATCGCCTGTGCGGAAGGCGGCGCGCCAGCCGCAGATGCGGTCGAATTCGGAGGTGATGCGATGAGCCGCACGACGGCCTCGACGACGTCGTCGACGTAAGTAAGATCGCGGCGCATGCGCCCCGAATTGTAGAGGCGGAGCGGCCGACCCTCGAAAATCGCCTGCGTGAAAAGCCATACCGCCATGTCGGGGCGGCCCCAGGGTCCATAAACTGTGAAGAACCGCAAACCTGTCGCAGGCAAAGCAAACAGATGCGCATAGGCGAACGCCATCAGTTCGTTGGATCGTTTGGTCGCGCCATACAGGCTCAAGGGCTCGTCGACCCGGTCCGTGGTGCGCGACGGCATGCGCGTGTTGGCGCCGTACACCGAGGAGGAAGACGCATAGACCAAGTGCCGCGACCGCGCATGGCGGCATCCTTCAAGGATGTTGGCAAATCCCACCAGGTTGGCATCCACATAGGCTGCGGGGTCAACGGTCGAATGGGCGACACCTGCCTGCGCTGCAAGATGCGCTACGTAGGCGAACCTCTCGGCCGCAAACAATTTTGCGATTGCGTCGCGGTCGGCAACGTCACACTGCGCAAAGCGAAAATTCGGATTGTTGCGTAATTCAGCAAGCCGCGCCTGCTTCAGGCGCGGGTCGTAATAGTCATTGAGATTGTCGATGCCGAGGACGCTCCAACCGTCGGCAGCGAGCCGGCGCGCTAAATGGAAGCCGATGAACCCGGCCGCGCCAGTAACGAGAATGCGCTCGGGCATGTTCCCTCAGCACTGAACCCGCTGGGCCAGGCGCCCGCTTTCCACCAACTTGGCAAGCGCATCGGCCGGATGCGCCGCCGTCTCGACGAGAAATGGGGTGCCAACGAGCCGCGATACCTGTTGCTGATCGCGTTCATCCGCCGCCGCCAAAATTCCACCAGCGAGACCCGCGGCCGCGCCGGCGGCGAGATCGCGCGGCTTGTCGCCGACAATCCAGGAGCGTGCAAGATCGAGATTCATGTGCTTCCCGGCCGCCAGGATCATGCCCGGGTTAGGCTTGCGCCAGGGGTGGCCGGCAACCCGCAACGACCCAGATCCCTCCCCGTGGTAGGCGCAGGCGAAGACAGCATCGAGATGGGCGCCGCCGGCAGCCAATGCGGCTACGATCGCCTCCTGCACGGCACGGAAGCCGCTCCAGTCATAGAGGCCGCGCGCGATTCCCGACTGGTTCGTCACCACCACGACTGGAATGCGCAATCGGTTGCAGCGGGCAATCGCGGCGGCAACGCCATCGATCATGCGCACGTCCTCGGCGCGACCAAGGTAATGCGTGTCGTCGACGATAATTCCATCACGGTCGAGGAAAAGCGCCGGGCGCGAGCTGTCTGCTGCGTCTTTGAATTCACACCACAGGCCAATGTCGTCCGTCGCCATCGCATAATTCCGAACTCTTCCGGCCCGCGGCAGTACAATCAAGTGATTGCAGTCGCTGATCGCGTCGCGGTTTCGGCATCGCCCGCGGGACAAGGAATCGAAGGGCTTGCGGCTCGCGGTTCAGCCTTTGCCATAACCGGCTCCGAATAGATTGCGCTCGACAAGGCCGCAAATGGCATGCGCGGCGACGATATGAATTTGCTGGATGAGCGGCGTATCGGCGGCCGGTGCGCCAACATAATGGTCGCAATCGACCGCCATTTCGCGATCTCCGTCACCGCTGAATCCGATGGTTGTGACGCCGAGATCCCGAGCAGCCCGCAGCGCCGCCAGCACATTAGGCGAGCGGCCGGACGTCGAGATGGCGAGCAGTGCGTCGCCGCGCCGACCCAGACCACGCACCTGGCGCTCGAACGTGCGATCGAACCCGTAATCGTTGCCAATCGCGGTCAGGACCGAGGTATCTGTCGTCAGTGCGATGGCGGGAAGCGGATCGCGGTCGAAATTAAGTCGGGACAGAAATTCCCCGGCAATGTGCTGGGCGTCGGCAGCACTGCCGCCGTTGCCCGCGATCATCAGCTTGCCGCCGTTCTGAAACGTCCGGGTGATGGCATCGGCCACGCCATGGATCGCGAGCCGCAGGTCCATATCGCCGGCGGCGCGTTCAAGTCCCTCACACGAGCGGCGAAAATGCGCCGCGACCATGTCATCCGGCTCGCGCATAGCGATCCCCTCACCTCGGTTCCGGTACTATAGACGGCTATGCCGCCGCGAAGAATGGCCGTCAACAGCGCAGTGAGCTGGTCATTGCCCGGCTTTGCGCGCCTAATAGGCGCCTGCCTGCAGCACGTCGGGGCCCAGGGTGCGCAGGCTCAGCTGAAAGGTGACGCCCGTGTTCTGCACAGGGGTGGCCGTGCCGTTATACGCATAGCCGGTGATGTAATTGACCGCCAACATCAGACAATCGTCGACATAACCGACACCCAAACGTGTCTGATTGAATTGATGCGCGATGAGATCGTAGCCGGCCGACGCCAGCACCACCCAATTGGTCGTCACCTTATACGACGTGCCGGCCAGGAAACCTTCGCGCCGAGTCAGGAATCCAAGATCCGGCTGCGCAGCGTAGTCGCCGTATAGGAAGTTCACTCCCCAACGGTCGAAATTCGCCCGCGTCTCCAATTCGAAGCGCTCCATGGCAAGCGTCTGCTCGTCGAATCGGGCACGCGCGAGAATCATGTATGTCGAGTTCGGTTGATAGGAAATGCGACCAACATAATCCGAGATGTTCGTGTTGAGTCCGCTGTCAAGACCGGTGTTGGTTATGTCGCCGACGCTATACGAGTTGAGCCCGTACAGCTGATAGGATTGACCGAATAACGCATTCAACGACCCGGCGTCGTTGAACTGGGCTGTGTATTGCGCACCGGCATTCAGACGGCCGCCGCCTTCCACTCGGTCCCAGCCCGAGAATTTATTCACGGAAAACAGATTGGTGTCGTCGAAGTTCAGGCTTTGCGAATCCTCGTTGGGAAATTGGCCGATATCGGTCTCGTTTGGCCGCAGGATGACCTGGGCGATCGGCTCGATGGTCTGCGTGCCCCACGGTTCGACATCGATGAGCGGATAGCGGTATTCGAGGCCGGCGGTCGGCATGATGCGGGCCAGTTCGTGTTCGCCGGGCGCTATGTAGTTCGACACGCCGGGCTGATCGTCGACGTCGACCGAAGCGACGTCGCCGCGCAACGAAAAGAAGGGCGTGAACATCTGGCCATTGGCCGTCATCACGGTGCGGCGCCAATCGACTTCGGCGGAGGCTCGCGTGTATTCCCCGGGTATGCCGCGCAGCAGGCAATTGGATTTGTTGAGGAGCGCGGGGTTCGTGGTCTCGGCCGTGCCGTTCGCGCAAATACCGTCGTTGACGGCCGCCTCGGTGATCGGATCGTAGCTCGCCTGCTGGCGGGTCAGGCTGGTGGCATTGATCTTATAGCTCAGTTCGCCGCCCATCACCTGCTCCGGAAGCGTTTTGGAATAATCCAGCACGGGGGCGATGATCGGAAGCTGGCTCTGTTGGTCAAGTTCCGAATAGCCGGTGTAGTAGATTGAACGAAGGTCGAAGTAGCTACGGTCACCGCGACCGGCCAGGTAGAGCTGCGAAACTCCTTCGTCACTCTCGCTGGTGCCGGTGTTGAATGGATCGAGATTGGTGCCGTTAAACTGACCCAGCGAGTAGTCGTTGATGAAGGTTGGATCCGTCACCAACACCCCGGTCCATCCCCAGACCCATTGGGGGCTCAGATTGAACTGGCCGGCAGTCAGCACCGTGCCGCGAAAAGATTTGGTCTCGGGCGTTCCGGCGCCGTACTCGGAGGCAAAATAATCCGGGTCCTGCTGGAAAATGCCGGCCGCCTTGATCGAGTAGGAGCCGTTGGTCAACCTTTGATTCCATTCGCCGCTGAGCAAGAATCCTTGCTTGGTCATATAGGTCGGCGAAAGCGTCAAATCGTAGTTGGGCGCGAGATTGAAATAATAAGGCGTAGTGATGCTCTCGCCATACGCGGTGCCCGATCCGATCGTCGGGAAAAGGAAACCGCTTTTTCGCTTGACCGTGGTGTCGGGCGCGGAAAGAAACGGAAAATACGCCACCGGAAAACCAAAGAAATCGACCGTCGCGTTTTCGAAATAGAGCATCTTCTCACTGTCGGAGTGGATGATGCGCTCGGCCTTGACCTGCCACTCGGGCGGCTTTTTCGGATTCTCCTTGCACGGCTCGCACGCGGTATAGACACCGTTTTGCAGCACGGTGTAATTGCCCTGAGAGCGATCAGCCCGCGCGGCGGCATAATGGGTGTCGTCTGGTCCCGCCACGTGCAGCGAGTCGACAAATCCATCGCGATAATCGTCGGTGAGATTGATCACCTGCCCATAGGTGATCCGGCCGTTCGCCTCCGTTAGTCTGGCATTGCCTTCGGCGCGCAGGCGCTTGGTCTTTTCATCATAGATGACCTGGTCCGCCTCGATGGTCGACCCGCCGTAATAGATTTGAACGTGACCGACCGCGGCGACCGTATCGTTGGCATAGTCATACTTGATCTCGTCGGCTTGAACGAGCATCGGCGTGTTCGGTGGAATGGACGGCGAACTGGGGGGCTTATTGCGCGTCGGAAAATGCAGTTCATTGGGCGCGCCGACGGGGGAAAGCTGGCTGAACGCCGGGGAGAAAGGCAGAGCGCAACAAGTCGCCACGATGGCGAATACCAGAGCATGGTAGCGTCGTCGCTCCCGCCCTCGCTGACGGGCACCCGAAAGGTCCGCCACCAAATCGTGCTCCCCACAAGCCTACGCAATCGCGCCAGCCGAAATAATCGGACGACGCCGCAGAAACGACCGACGAGGCTATATCCCCCAGAAATTCGTGTCCTCAAAACATGGCTTTGGCAAGGCAAAGGCCATTGAAAACAAAGAAGAATCGGTTGTTGACTATGGACAAGAATTGGTTAAGCGTGGCAACGTGTATTTAGGTCCGGCCGAGAGCGGAATCCTAGTCCGCCGCTGCTGCGATGCCGCGAGCGATCAGGTGCCGGCGACGAAATAGGACGCCAGCCGGTTGCGTATGCTGTCCGCAATCATGCCCGTGGCGCGATCTTCAGCATTGAGCCACGCACGCTGTTGCGCAAATCGTTGCGCGGACCCGGGAATGTCGAACGAGGCCCGTCCAAAGGTCGACGAACTCAAGACAACCTTGCCGGTGGCGATCTCTGTCAGGGTAAATGTTGCGTTAACCGCGGAAACCTGGGTATCCGGCCGGCCGCTCGCGACATCCACGATGACAGTCGTGATGCCGGAACTCAACGCGCCGATCTGCAATCGATAGGCCGGTGCATTGGGCGCCGCGCCGCCATTGAAATCGTACATCAGCTTGTTGCGCAATTCGACGGCAAGGCGCGACTGGGGCGTGCCGTTGGGGGCTGGAACCCGCTCAACTTCAACCGCCGCGAGCTTATCGCGGACCGAATCGCCAGCCGAAAGTGTGTGATCCCCGTAGAGGGGCTGGAAGCAGGCCGCGGTCAATGCGCCCAAAGCAAGCACAATGGCGACGCTGACGACTTGGCGTGAAAGACCGATTTGTTTGCCCCAGCACACCGGCATCCATCCCCTGCCACACCTCGCTAGCGCAGAAATCTTAACACCTATACATATTTTGCCGCTTATGATGCAAGCTCCGTGGAGCGGCATTTCCGTCGCCTGATTATTTGCGCATTGCCCGTTACTTATGCCCCCACCAACAGAGCAAAAGCGACGATGAAGGCGACAGCGTGGCGGCGCCTTGGCGCCATGGCCTCGGCGATGCGAATTGTGGCATTGGTCGGCGCAACGATGTCCCTGGCGCAATGCGCTGCTGTCCCTCCGGAGAATGCGGCGCAGCCATCGCCGCCGGCCGATTATGGCAGGCTCATTTCCAACGCTTTGAAGAAATTCAAGGACCTTTCCGCTTACAGCGGCTTTCAGATTTCGGCTCTTCGCTGGGTCCACACCACCGCCGGTTGGAGTTGGCTCGCTTGCGCCCGTTACAATGATCGGGGGCGCCGTGTGTTCTACTCGTTCTTCATCAACAACAACGCCATCGTCAATGCGCGATACGACGTCGGCACGGACCAATGCCCAGCACAGCAATACGTGCCCTTTGATGTCAACGGCGGGACGGTTGGGTCGCCGAGCTTGACCTCGCAATCGCCGCTCTACTGAGGCGATCAACTGCGCCGCCTTGTCCCACCTGTCCTCTTTCCGCGGCGTGGCGGCCTGCGCGGCGCGGCCCGGAGAATTCGACCGGCTACTGCGTCAAGCTTTTTCAGAAGCTTCGCATCGCGCGCTTCGGGCGCCGTAATCAGCGCATTGTCCAGCGCCAGGTCGGAACCGATCGGACATGGCTCGTGCTCGCGTGGAAAATCGCGGGCCAGCCGAGCCACGAGACGCTTGGCCTTTTCGGCGTTGGCGATCAGGACCTTGACGATATCCTGCACCGTGACCGCATCGTGGTCGGGATGCCAACAGTCGAAATCCGTCACCATGGCAACGGTGGCGTAACATATCTCCGCTTCTCGCGCGAGCTTGGCTTCCGGCATGTTGGTCATGCCGATCACCGAATAGCCGAGATTCTTGTAGGTCAGGCTTTCGGCCAGGCTGGAGAATTGCGGGCCTTCGATGCAGACATAGGTACCGTCGCGCACGATCGAAATGTCTTCCGCCATCGCCGCTTCGGCGAGATGTATCCGCAGCCGCGGGGAGACCGGACGGGCCATCGACACATGGGCGACGCACCCTTTGCCGAAGAACGAGCTTTCTCGTTTATGCGTGCGGTCGACGAACTGATCGATCAGCACGAACGTGCTCGGCGGCAGCTCTTCCTTGAACGAACCGCAGGCCGACAGCGAGACGAGATCGGTAACCCCTGCCCTTTTAAGAACGTCGATGTTGGCGCGATAATTGATGTCGGAGGGCGAGTACCGATGCCCGGTATCGTGCCGGGAGAGGAATACCACCGGCAAGCCTGCAATGTTGCCAATACGCAACGGACCCGACGGCTCGCCCCAGGGACTGGAGATCCTTTTGCTGCGCACTGCCTCCAACCCGGGCAGATCGTAGAATCCCGAACCGCCGATGATGCCAAGAACCGACTTTGCCATCAGGCCCCCTCACTATTGTTTGCTGCTTTGTAATGCCCGCGCCATCACGTCATTGCGCGGCGTTGCGGAAATCCGGCACCGCCTCGCCCAGCACGCCGACAATCGCCGAGCGCTCGCTGCAATCGAGGCCTTGCCTGAGCTTGGCGATCCAATCGCGCACCGCCTCGACCGACGGGCAGACCGGACTCGCGGCGACGACACCGACGATGCCGATATCCACGCTCGGCTCCTCGCGCGCAAACAATATCTCGTTGAGGCGTTCGCCGGGACGGACGCCGGTGAAAACAATGTCGACGTCCCGGCCGGGCTCAAGCCCGCTTAGTCGGATCATGCGTTCGGCGAGATCGACGATTTTGACCGGCTGGCCCATGTTCAGCACATAGACCGAGGCAGCGGCACGGGTCGGACCAAGCGCATGGCTCGCCGCGGTGATGACGAGGTCGCAAGCCTCGCGGATGGTCATGAAGTATCGGACCATATCGGGGTGAGTGACGGTGAGAGGCCCGCCGGCCTCGATCTGGGCCTTAAATTTCGGCACCACCGAGCCATTCGAAGCGAGCACATTACCAAAGCGCACGGCAATCATGCGGATCGGCGGCTTGCCGCCATTCGCCGACCGCGCGGCAGCGGCATCCAAGGCTTGGCAATACATCTCCGCCAGACGCTTTGTCGCCCCGAGCACGGAGACCGGTTCGATCGCCTTGTCGGTGGAAATCATTACCATCGCCTCGGCGCCGGCCGCGGCCGCGGCGTCGGCGACGTTGGCGGAGCCAAACACGTTGGTCTTGATTCCCTCATCCCATTCGCGTTCCACCAGCGGCACGTGCTTGAGAGCCGCGGCATGGAAAACGAAATTGGGTTCGGCCTCTGCAATCAGGCGAAAAATGCGGTCGCGATCCCGGACGTCGGCAATGCGGCCTTCCACCGCTGTCGATCCCGGCTTAGCCGCGAGTTTTTCAAGAACGGCATGCAGCGCCGATTCCGAATGTTCCAGGATCAGGAGCCTCGCAGCGCCAAAATTCACAACGCGATCGCAGATTTCCGACCCGATCGAGCCGCCGCCGCCGGTGACCGCCACGGTCTTGCCTTTGATGAAATTCTCCAGCCGCTGGTAATCGATCTTTACACTGGGCCGAAGCAACAAATCCTCGACATCAACCGGCGCCAGACGCAAGGCTTCCTCGCCGGCATCGAGCGACGGCAGCCGGCTCGTGGCAAGACCCAGGCGGCGAGCCAGCATCAGCATCGTTTCCGGGTGAGCTTCCGGAGCCAGAGCTGTCGGCGTCAGCACCAGGCGTCCAACGTGAACGCCGTGCTCCGCGAACGCCGCCACCGCTTCTTCAAGATCGGTCAGATAACCGCGTACCGGAACGCCGCGTAACGCCTGACCTTGATCGGCTCGCGACGGCGACAGGATGCCGACGGGCCTGATCTTGGTCACCGCGCCGCTCTCGATCGCTCGCAACAAAACTTCCGCGTCAGCAGCGCGGCCGGCGACGAGAGTCGGAATCGCTTCCGGGCTTTTGGCATGATGCTGCTGCGTGCGCGCATGCCGGAACAGGCGATAAGCAACGCGCGTGCCGCCGAGAAAGAATATCTGCAGCACCCAGTAGAGCACAATCGTGATCTTGCCGAAGAAGAAGGTGCCGTAGAAATTCGGAGCGACCAGAACGTAATCGAGCACCAGAAGCGACAGCGCAAGCACGGTCGCCGCCCGGAAGATATTCCACAGATCCGGCAGCGAGGCGAAACGCCATTTGGCGACGTAGAGCTTGAATATCCAATAGATGAAGCCCGCATAGACCAGATATCCGGGCAGAATGATCGGGAGCCAGTGGATTCGCTGGGTTAGCCCGATTTGCTCGAAGCGGAAGTAGAACGCGGCGACAATCGCAGCCGCCGTCATGACGAGGTCGTGCATGACGACCAAAATGCGGCGCGGATTGCCGAAAAAACCCCTCATGGCACTACCATATAGACCGCTCCGCGCGATAAAAAAACGCAATATCGCCGGGCTCGATGAGCCGCCTCGATCCGGCACCGCCAGCGCAGTTTAAGCCATTGAGACTGCGGCGAATCATGGCGGTTTTCCAATCACGGAGGCAGAACGCGAGCGAATCCGCTACAACGGGGCCTGGCCAACGGGAAGCGGTGATGTCCGATGAGCGAGGCGACGGCGGCGATCTGGTTCATCCGCGGCGCGGCGATTGCCGCTCTATCCGCCTTTATTTGCGTCGGATTGATCATGATCTTGCATCCAGTCCTGCAGCGCTACGCCTTGGCCAGGCCGAATGCCCGCTCCTCACACCGCTTGCCGACACCGCAAGGCGGCGGCATCGCGGTCATTGCGGCGACCAGCTTGGCGGCGGCATTCGGTCTGTTCAGTCTCGGCACGCCGCTCGGGACGCCGCTTGTGACCGTTTTTGTGGCGGTCTTGGTCATGGCATGCGTGGGCGCGGCCGACGACATCCATCCGCTCGGCGTGGCGCCGCGCCTGCTGCTGCAGGCGCTCGCCGTGGCCGCGGTGATTTACGCGCTGCCGCACGACCTGCGGCTTATTTCCATCCTGCCGTGGTGGCTTGAACGCATCCTCCTGTTCCTCGTCGGCCTGTGGTTCGTCAACCTCGTCAATTTCATGGATGGCATCGACTGGATGACGGTCGCCGAAATTGTTCCGGTCTGCGGCGCGCTGGCGGCGCTCGGCTGTTTGGGTGCGCTGTCGCGCGAGGGCATCGCGGTCGCACTCGCTCTCGCCGGGGCCATGATCGGCTTCGCCTATTTCAATCGTCCCACCGCCAAGCTCTTTCTCGGCGACGTAGGCAGCCTGCCGATCGGCTTGCTCGTGGGATGGCTTTTGGTCCTGCTCGCCGATCACGGCCACTTGGCGGCCGCGTTGCTGTTGCCGCTTTACTACCTCGCGGACGCGACGCTGACGCTTATTCGCCGCCTGTCGAAGGGCGAACGTGTTTGGCAGGCACACCGTACCCACTATTACCAGCGCGCCACTGATCGCGGATTCAGCGTCACCGAAATCGTCGCCCGCGTCTTCGCCGTCAATGCCTGCCTGGCGGTGCTTGCGCTCATTTCGATCCTTGCGGCGAGCCGCGCCGCGGAGATCGCCACGCTCGCATGCGGCGCGGCTTTGGTCGCTTGGCTATTGCGCACCTTTACGCGCAAGCATCAGTGATCATTTCGCCGCGATGGTCCTCGGCTTGCGCTGATCGAAGCGGCGGTCGAAGACGTGCTCGGCGATCCGGTTCTTCAACATTTCGGTCGAACCGCCGGCGATCATCCAGCCGCGTGTGCGCCGCATGCAATATTCGACCAGCGTCTCGCTGCTGTAGCCGAGCGCGCCCATGATCTGCACTGCTTCGTTCGCGACCTCGAATCCGGTTTGATTGCAGGCCACCTTGGCGATCGCGGTTTCGTAGACCGACGGCAGGCCGTTATCGGCGTTTACCGCCGCCCGATAGAGCAGGAGCTGCGCACTTTCCAGCTTTACCGCCATGTCGGCGAATTTCCATTGCAAGCCCTGAAACTCGCACAACGGCCGGCCGAACTGCTCGCGCGTTTTCGCGTACTCGCGCGCAGCGTTATAAGCATAGCGGCCGTAGGCGAGCGAACGCGCCGTGTTGCCGAGCCGCTCGACGTTGAACCCGGCCATCTGTTTTTTGAAACCGCCGGGACCGAGCAGAACGTTGTCCGCCGGAATACGACACTCGGAAAAATGCAGCTCGCACCATTCCTCCCCGCTCATGAACGAGGAAGGCTTGCCGATGGAAAAGCCCGGCGTACCGCGCTCGATCAGCACCGACCCGATCCCGTCCAGGCCCGGCCCGAAGCGCAGATAGACGAGAAAAATCTGCGCTTGCGCGCTGAACGTGGAGAACACCTTACCGCCGTTGATGACGTAATAGGCTCCATCCTGCCGCGCGCTGGTTTTCAGATCGGTGACGGCGGAACCGGCATCGGGCTCGGACATGCCAAGACTCATGACTATGTGACCGGACAAAAGATCGGCGAGCCAGCGCTTCTTCTGCGCCGCGGTGCCATACTCAGCGAAGGTACGGATCGGGCCGAAATTGCCGAATTGCACCACATCGGCACTGCGGGGACACTCGGCGGCGATCTGCTCGATAGCGATCACCGCATCCATCAGCGTTCCGCCCTGCCCGCCGTCTCGTTGCGGCAGCGTGATGCCCATAAGGCCCTGCTTTGCCGTGAGCTGCGCCACGTCGAAGGGAAAACCGGCGTCGTGAGCGCGCTTGAGCGCGCCATCGGCAAGCCTTTCGCGCGCAAAGCGGCGCACCTGTTCGGCGAAAAGGTTCTGCTCTTGCGTAAGCTCAAAATTCATGAAGAGGATTCCATCTCGTCACGGCGCGGCACTTCGCCGCCTCGACCCGGGCCTGGGTTGCAGTTTAATCGAGATTTTCGATGCTATTCTAGGCGGTCGCTTTGCCGCGAGAGGGCAGATTCGATGCAACGGCGCAAGTTCGGCAACACCGATCTGGTGGTGTCTGTCGTCGGTCTCGGCTGCTACGGGATGTCAGGCGTGTACGGGCCGGCGGACGATGTTGAGTCGATCGCGACCATTCGCTGCGCGCTCGAGCGCGGTGTCAATTTTCTCGATACGTCGGCAAGCTACGGCCAGGGTCACAATAACCGTCTGATCGGAGAGGCGATCCGCGGCCGGCGGCAAGAGGTCGTCATCCATTCCAAAAGCGGAAGCCCGCGCGACGGCAATCTGGATGGCGTACGTGGCGGCGGCGATCCACGGTATTTGCGAAAGACAATCGAGGACAGCCTGAGAAATCTTGGCGTCGACTGTCTGGACGTGTTCTGCATGTCGCGCGTCGATCCCCGCGTCGCGGTCGAGGAAAGCGTCGGCGCCATGGCCGAATTTATCAAGGAAGGTAAGACGCGTTTCATATCGCTCTCGGAGTGCTCTGCTGAATCGATCGGGCGCGGCAGCGCCGTGTATCCGCTCGCGTCCTTGCAGATGGAATATTCGCTGTTTTCCCGCGACGCGGAGCAGCAAGGTCAAATCACGGCCTGCCAGCAAAATGGCATGGCGCTGATGGCCTATGGCGTGGTCGGGCGCGGCATGCTGAGCGCCGAGGTGCCACGATTGCAACAGATGACCGCACAGGACATCCGCCTCCGGCTGCCGCGCTTCCAGGACGAGAACGTCGAGAACAACATGGCATTGCGCGCGGCGCTCGAATGCCTCGCGCGCAAAAAGAATGCAACGCTCGCACAGCTCGCCATCGCCTGGACCATGGCGCAAGGTGCGCGCTTCGGCACTTTCATTGTGCCGATACCGGGAGCGAAATCGCGCAAGCACATCGAGGAGAACGTGGGCGCCGTCGAGGTCGATCTGACAGCCGACGATCTTGGTGAGATCGATCGCATCGTCCCACCCGGCACCGCCGCCGGCACGCGCTATCCGGCCGGGCAGATGCACCGGCTGAACGTGTGAACCGAATGCGTTCGATAGCTTGGTTATTCGGCTCGTCCCCGCGAAAGCGGGGACCAGTCGTTTCGCGTATCCTGATTCCCGCTTACGCGCGAATGAGCAACCGTTGCGCGGGCTGGAACTGGCAGGTTTTACGCGGTCGCCAGCCGTTCCATGGTCGCTCGCATGAAGTGCACGGCTGCAGGCCCCTTGAGCGCGCTGGCCCATAAATCTTTCGCCATCTTCTCGTGCAGCGCCAGCGCCTCGGGCGCGGAAGTGATCATCGCGACGCCGACGCGGATATTGGGTTCTTCGCCAAGCCGGAATGGACTGAGTGCCAAGATCTGCCGGTCGGGCTGGCGGAAGATCTGAAAACTGGTATGCGGCAGCGTGTCGAGCACGATTCCGATCTGCACGCCGATCGGCTGTTTTTCCATAAGCCCGATGAAATGCTCGGCCTCAGCGCGGGCGAGCGCGCGACGCCGCCGAAGCAGATTCTCGGGCAGATCGAGCCGTCCGACCAGGCCGTGGCGCAAAAAGCGCTCCATTTCCGCGGCCGAGATGAGGTTGACGATGGCGGGCTGGCGCCGCCGGTAACATTCCTTGCGCTGGCGCAACACGTCCATCAACTCATCGATCTGCGCATGCGCGCGATCGCGCGCGCCGATGCTGTCGGGAAGCGATTCGCGCAGCACGTCGCCAAGTGCGAGATCGAAGGCGTCAGATGCGAGCACGTAGGAGATCGGACCGGCGAGAACGATGATGTGCTCGGCGGTTTCCTCGATTTGACGCATGCGCTCGAAATAGCTCACCGCTGAAGCAACGTATTCGACGCCGACGCCGAGCAGCGTCGGCACCGAGACCTTCAGGAGTTCGGCCAGATTCTCCAGCGTTTCAATCTTGGCGAGTTCGCCCTTCTCGAACCGGTAAAGCGCGGTACGCGAAATACCGAGCTTTTGCGCGATTTCCTCGGCGGACAGCCCGGAGCCGAGGCGGAACGCCTTGAGCCGGTTGCCTATATCGTCAAAGCGAAGGGGAATAAGTTGCTCCCTCACCGGTGCTCCCGATGCTTGTCATCGGGCCGGTCACGTCAGGCTAGTGGTCCGATTCTACCATTCGCATCCCGTTTCGGCACCCTCTCGTACGAATGTTAGAATCAAAGGACCGCTCGCAAATATCAGTGCTAGTGGAGCTTTAGATTTGACATTCGCTACAGGAACTGTCGGCAGGGTGCGTAGCGAATGTCAAATCCGCTCCACCGGGTCCCTCGGCGCGCTGCCGCGCGGCGTGGCAGGTGAATCGCGGAGCCGTTTCGCTGCGTCAAGCGCGGCGATCACGATGTTCTGGTAGCCGGTGCAACGGCACAGATTACCGGAAATGCCGATCCGTACTTCTTGCTCGGTCGGGTCTGGATTGTCGCGCAGGAACTCGATCAAGGTCGTCAAAATTCCCGGCGTACAGAAGCCGCATTGCAGGCCATGATTGTCGCGAAACGCTTCCTGCAGCGGATGCAGATTATCGGCGTCCGGCGCGATGCCTTCGACGGTAAGAATCTCGTGGCCGTCGGCTTGCACCGCCAGCATCAGGCAGGACCGCGCGGAACGGCCGTCGAGCAAGATCGTGCAGGCACCGCACACGCCGTGTTCGCAGCCGAGATGCGTGCCGGTAAGGCCGAGCTGATGACGGATGAAATCCGCAAGCGTCACCCGGACCGGGACGGTTTCCTCGTAACGCGTGCCATTGACGGTGACGGCGATCTTTCGTGTGTCGCTCATGGCCGAGTCCCTTCTGCGATGCGTTCGTGGGCCTTGAGCAGCGCACGGCGGGGCAGCACCGTCGCCAATTGTTGGCGGTATGATGCCGGCGCGTGGATATCATCGATGGCGTCGAGCTTGCGCAATGTCTCGCACATGTCCCGGAGCCGCTTTTCCTCGATGGTCTCGCCGATCAGCGCCCGCTCGAGTTCGCCCGCCCGCACCGGTGCCGGCCCCATACCGCCAAGCGTTACCGAGGCACGCGTCACCTTGCCGTTTTTATCCTCCTCGATCAGCACCGCCGCCGACACGATGGCAAAATCGCCATGCCGGCGCGAGAACTCGATGAAGGCATAGCCGTGACCGGCCGGCCAGCAGGGAAAGATGGCCCCGGTCAGTAGTTCGTCCAGTTCCAGGGCCGGTGTCATGTAGGCGACCGGAAAAGCGGAAAAATCGACGCTGCGGCTGCCGTTCTTGCCAGCGACCGTCACCTTTGCGTCGAGTGCCGCCGCGAGCGAGACCAGTTCGGCCGCCGGATCGAGATGACACAGCGAGCCGCCGAGCGTACCGCGGTTGCGGGTCTGCCGGTGGCCGACCTGCCGGATCGCCTCATGCATCAGCGGACAGCGGGCGCGCACGAGATCGGAGAATTCGATCTCGCGCTGGCGCGTCATGGCGCCGATTTCGATCCCGCCGTTGCGCTCGCGGATATAGCTCAGTCCATCGACCCGATTAAGGTCAATGATGTGATCCGGCAGCACATAGCGCATATTCAACATCGGCATCAGCGATTGCCCGCCGGCGAGCAGCTTGGCGTTCTCAAGGGTCCCGAGAAGGCCGACGGCATCGGCCACTGTGCGCGGATCGTGATAGGCAAAGGGAGGTGGTTTCATGCCGAATGACTGCGTTGCCGACTTTTGACTCTGTACCGAAAAGTGTGCATCAGTTCAAAAACGTACATCAATCCCAATCTTGATACTAGCTAGCCGATGAAACCTGCGGTGTTCCGCTACCACGCGCCGACAACCGTCGATGAAGCGGTGGCGATGCTCGCGGAAGTCGCTCCGCAGGACGGCCGCGTCCTGGCTGGCGGGCAAAGCCTGGTGCCGACGATGGCGTTCCGCCTGGCCAAGCCGGCTCACCTAGTCGACATCAATGGGATCGAAGCGCTCAATCGTCTCTCGGTCAAGGATGGCAAGCTCGTCATCGGCGCGTGCGTACGCCATGCTGCGTTCCAGCGTCCGGTCTGCGATGGGCCGCTCGGCAAGCTTCTCAGCAACGTCATGCATTACATCGCTCATTATCCGATCCGTAACCGCGGAACGTTTTGCGGCAGCTTGGCGCACGCCGATCCGGCGTCGGAATGGGCGCTGGTGCTGACCGCGCTGGACGGCGAAGTTTTGGCTAAGAGCGCGCGCGGCGAACGCACGGTGGCCGCACGCGACTTCTTCCAAGGCGTGATGACGACCGCGCTCGCCGACGACGAACTCCTCGTCGAGGCCCGGCTGCCGATACTTCCAAACGATACGTGCTGCGGCTTTTACGAATTCAGCCGCCGTGCCGGGGATTTTGCGATCGCGGCGGCCCTCGCAACGTATCGGGTCGAGAACGGCACGATTGTCGAGCCACGCGTCGCGCTTGGCGGCGCCGAACCCAATCCGCGACGCCTCGCCGAGGCTGAACGGGCGCTTACCGGCGCCGAGCCGGGCGACAAAGCTTTTCGCGCCGCGGCCGCTGCGGCTGCCGCCGCGGTTGATCCGATGGAAGACATCGTCAACAGCGCGGAATTCCGGCGCGATCTGGTATTGGCGGTGACGCGCCGGGCGCTGGAACGTGCGGCAGCCGCATGAAGGCGGTGGGAAAGTCATGGATCGGCCAGTCGGTCGAGCGGCTCGAAGATCCGCCGCTCGTCGCCGGGCGTGGCGAATTCGCCGGCGACATCAATTTCCCGCATCAGCTGCACATGCGCATCGCACGCTCCGCGCACGCGCATGGCCGGATCGTGTCAATCGAGGCTTCAGCGGCGAGGGCGCTGCCCGGGGTTTTCGCGGTCTGGACGACGACCGATGTCGCCGAGGTGCCGCCGATCGACTTCCGCGAGGGCTCTATTCCGGCGCTCGACCCTTACCGGCAGCCGATCCTGGCGAACGGAATGGTGCGTTACGTTGGCGAGCCGGTCGCAGCGGTGTTTGCCGCCGATCCATACATTGCCGAAGATGCCGCCGATCTGATTGCCATGGAGGTCGAGGAACTGCCGCCGGTGCTCGATGCCGAAGCTCCGCCGTTCGAATTCTCCCCCGGCCATAGCAGCGAGGCAACGCTGATCCGCCAAGGCTACGGCGATGTCGATTCGGTATTTCGCTCCGCGCCCCATGTCGTGGAACTTGAACTCTCTATCGGACGGCACTCCGGAGTGCCCCTGGAAACCCGCGGGGCCATCGGCCGTTTCGACGCCGCGCGCGGCATTCTCGAACTGCGCGGCGCCGCCAAGGTGCCGCACCGCAATCAGGAACTGCTGTCGCGCATGCTCAAGATTCCACCGAGCGCGGTGCAGGTTCACGAATCGCACGTTGGCGGCGGCTTCGGCATCCGCGGCGAAATGTACCCTGAGGATTTTCTGGTCTGCGTCGCCGCCAAGAAATTCAACCGCCCGGTGAAGTGGATCGAGGATCGGCGCGAGCACTTGATCGCGGCCAATCACTCGCGTCAGCAGTTGCACAAGATCCGTGCCGCGGTCGACGACAACGGCGTCATCCTCGCGATCGACGACATCTATTTCCACGATCAGGGCGCTTACATCCGCACCCACGCCACGCGGGTCGTGCATATGACCGCCGGCATTTTGCCCGGCCCGTATCGCGTGCCGGCCTATCGCTCTCTCGGTCATTTCCGGCTGACCAACAAGACACCGGCCGCAACCTATCGCGCGCCGGGCCGCTACGAGACGACATTCGTGCGCGAGCGGCTGGCCGACGCGATCGCGGCCACACTCAGCCTCGACCGGATTGACGTGCGGCGTCGTAACACCATTCGCTCGGACGAGCTTCCCTATGAGCGGCCGCTCGAGGCGCTGGGCGAACACATCTTCATGGATACCGGCGATTATATCGGGCTGCTCGACAAGCAATTCGCCCGGATCGACTGGCAGAAGCTCAACGCCGAGGTGAAAAAGCGCAAGGCGGCCGGTGAACTGGTCGGCATCGGCGTGGCGATGTTCATCGAAAAGAGCGGCCTCGGTCCCGCCGATGGCGTGAAAATTTCGGTCGACACCTCCGGCATGATCGAGGTGGTCACCGGCGGCGCGTCGCTCGGCCAGGGCTTCGAGACCGTGATGGCGCAGGTCGCCGCCGACGCGCTTGGCGCCGACTATAGAAAATGTCGGGTGATCCACGGCCAGACCGACCGCATTCCCTACGGCATCGGCGCGCATGCGTCCCGCGCGACCGTGATGACGGCCTCGGCGACCCATATCGCGGCGCTGAACGTGCGCAAAAAAGCGCTCGAGGCCGCGGCCGAACTGCTGCAGGCAACCCCTGACGCGCTCGACATTATCGACGGCGTCGTGGTGCGCAAGGATCGTGACGGCGGCCCCTCGATCGGCCTCGGCAAAATCGCGCAGCATCTCGCGCCGGGCGCGAAGACACTGGGCGGGCGCGAACCGGGCCTGTCCGCCGACGGCTGGTTCCGGGTCGATCATCAAGTCTATCCGTACGGCAGTCACATCGCCGTCGTGCGCGTCGATGAAGAAACCGGCGGCGTGACCGTCGAGCGCTATTTCATCGCCTACGACATCGGCCGCGCCATCAACCCGGCGCTGGTGGAGGCGCAAATCGTCGGCGGCTACGCGCAGGGACTGGGCGGCGCCCTATCCGAGGAGTTCATCTATAACGAGCGCGGCGATCCGCTTGCCGTGACGTTCGCGGATTATCTGCTTCCGGCCGTGCACGAGACCCCGGCGCCGGACGTGCTGTTGCGCGAGGATTACACGACACCGCGCAATCCGCTCGGCATCAAGGGCGCCGGCGAGAGCGGCATCACCGGCGTGGGCGCCGCGATCGCCTCGGCCATCGACGACGCCATCGGCATGCCGGGCGCGGTGACGCAGATTCCCGTGACGCCGCAGCGGCTCAAACAACTCCTGCGCAAACGCCGAGGCGGCTTATAGTCCGCCGGATGAAATCAATCCGCCTTGATCCCGGCGAACTTGATCACCTTGCCCCATTTCTCGGTTTCGCTGCGGATGAATTTCTCGAAGTCGGCGGGCGAGCCGGTGAACACGCTGCAGCCGACGTCGGTGAAGCGTTTGCGCATCGCCGGATCGGCAAGCGCGGTATTGATCTGTTTGTTGAGCGTATCGACGATGGGTTTCGGCGTGCCCTTGGGGGCGACGATGCCGTACCAGCCATTCGCCTCATAGCCAGGGAGAAACTCGGCCATGGCCGGCACGTTCGGCAACAGCTCCTGGCGCTTTGTACTGGTCACCGCCAGCGGACGCAGCCTGCCGGATTTGATATAGCCGAGCGCAGCCGGCATGACGCCGAACATGGCTTGGGTGCGGCCGCCGAGCAGATCGGGCAAAGCGGCACCCTCGCCGGTATAGATCACGTCGACCATCTTGACGTCGGCCATCATGCGAAACAGCGCACCGGCGACGTAGAGCGGCGTGCCGCTGCCGCCCGACGCCAGGTTGACCTTGCCCGGATTGGCCTTGGCATAGGCGATCAGCTCGGGGACAGTTTTCGGCCGAAATGCCGGATTGACGACGAGCACCAGGGGAATCGTGGCAATGCTCGCCACCGGCTCGGCGTCGCGGATGAAATTGAAATTGAGGTGGTGGTAGAGCGCTGGATTGATCGCGTTCGATGACATGGCGAGAAGGAGCGTGCCGCCGTCCGGCGCCGCCTTAAGCGCCAGTTCGGTACCGATGTTGGTGCTGGCGCCGGGCTTGTTCTCGACCAGGAAATTCTGTCCGAGCTTCTGCGTCAGCCATTTCGCAATCAACCGGGCAATGACGTCGGGCGAGCCCCCGGCCGGCACGGTGACGATCAGGCGTACCGGCCGTGTGGGATAGGATTGGGCGTGCGCCAAGCGCGGCAGCGCGGGCAGCGCCGCTGCACCAGCCAGTTGCAGAAATCGTCGACGGCGAAGGTTCATGACGGACTCCCTTTCTCGGATCGTTGATCGGGCGCTCACTGCACCTTGATGCCTGCGGCTTTGATCACCTTGCCCCATTTCACGGCCTCGGCGGCAGCAAATTTTCCGAACTCGCTCGGGCTCATGACCATGGGGTCGGAGCCGAGCGCGACAAACCGCGCCTTGACCGATGGCTCGTCGAGCACGGCATTGATCGCGTTGTTGAGCGTGCGGATGATATCGGGCGGCGTCTTGGCCGGCGCTCCGATGCCATCCCAGACGACCGCCACGTAGCCCGGCAAGAACTCGCCGATGGTCGGCACATCCGGCAACACCGATGAACGCGTCGCATCGGTCACCGCCAGCGCCCGCAGCTTGCCCGTTCTGATATAGCCGAGCGATTGCAGGATCGGCGTGAACGACGCCTGCACCTGACCGCTGAGAAGGTCGGGCAGGTAGCTGCCGCGATAAGGCACGTTGACCAAGCGGACGGCCGCCATGCTGTTGAACAGTTCGCCAGCGACGTCAGTCGCGGCTCCGGCTCCGACCGAGGCGAAGTTGATCTTGCCCGGATTAGCCTTGGCATAGGCGATGAATTCGGGAAGCGTCTTGGCGGGCACGGATGGGTTCACGACCAGAACGAGGGGCAACCGCACCAAACCGGAGACAGGCGCAATATCGCGAGTGAAATTGAAATCGAGATTGCTGTACAGCGATATGTTGAGGATGTTCGTCATGGTCGCCGTAAGCAGCGTGTAGCCGTCAGGCGCCGCGTGCACGACGAGTTCGGTGCCGATGTTGGCGGCGCCGCCTGGACGATTGTCGACGATGAATTGCTGCCCGAGCCGCTGCGACAAGGATTGCGCAACCAGGCGCGTGGCAATGTCGGGCGCGATTCCAGGCGGATAAGGAACGATGATGCGGACCGGCCGCACGGGGTAGGCTTGGGCGGTGGCGAGCCGCGGCAATGCGGACAGCGCGGCGCCAGACGTTGCCATCAGCAGAAATTTTCGGCGCCCGGAATGCATCAGCTTTCCTCCACTGTCATTGAAGTACCCGCGGGGCTCAGTCTGCTTTGGCGCCCGAGAACTTGACGACTTTGGCCCATTTCGCCGTCTCCCGCGCGAAAAATGTTCCAAATTGCGCAGGGGTCATTGGCATAGGTTCGGCCCCCAATTTCTTGATCCTGGTCTTAAGTTGCTGATCGGCAAGGCCGGCATTGACCGTCGCGTTCAACTTTTCAACGATTGCTCCAGGCGTCCCCTTCGGGGCGGACAATCCGTCCCAGACGGTCGCTTCGAACCCGGGCAGGTATTCCGAAACCATCGGCACTTCGGACAACACGTCCGCGCGCGCCGTCCCGGTGACCGCCAGAGCGCGCAACTTTCCGCCCCTGATAAATCCAAGGGCGGCCGGCACGGTGATGATGAACGCCTGCACGCGCCCCGCCAGCAGATCGGTGAAGGCGCCGGCCGGTCCGCGATAGGGCACGTGAACCGTCTTGATGCCGGCCATCAGGTTGATGAGTTCGCCGGCTACATGCATCGGCGTGCCGATTCCGGGAGAAGCCATGTTGATCTTGCCGGGATTGGCCTTGGCATGGGCGATGAACTGCGGAAAGGTTTTGGCCGCGAACGACGGGTTGACCAGCAAAACCATCGGCAATCGGATCAAGCCCGCGACCGGCACGGTGTCGCGCAAAAAGTCGAAGCCGAGATGGTGGTAGAGCGCGGCGTTGATCGCGTTCGCCGACAGTGACGTCAGTAGCGTATAACCGTCCGGCGGCGCTTTGATCATCAGGTCGGTCGCAATGTTGCCGGCGGCCCCCGTCTTGTTGTCGACGAAGAAGGGCTGGCCCAGGCGCTGCGAAAGCCACTGCGCCATCAGGCGCGAGATCAAATCGGGCGTGCCGCCCCTGCCGAAGCCCTCATAGATCTTGACCGGCCGTGTCGGATAATCGAGCGCAAAGGCCAGGGGGGACAACGCGCTGGCGGCCACGGCGCTCGTTGCCAAAATAAAAAGCTCCCGGCGCCGCACGCTCATAATGCTCCTCCCCGAGACCCTGAACATACCGGGATCGTCTCTTCTTATGGCCGATCATAGTAAGTCGGCCCCTTGGGCATACACCAAAGGGAGCAAGCGGCGCGCAGGTCAAATTGCAGCACCGGATGGCGATGACGCCGGGCTGTGTGAGGTTGACCGGTGCAGTCCTACACGGATCGCGGTTGCGCGCGGAACTCCTCGGCGCTCGCCATCGCCCAGGGAATTTCGTACCGGCTGTCGCCTGAACCCTTGACCAGTTCTCCCGGCTCCAGGGCCGGATAAAGCTCCGCGAAGCTCTTAACCTCATGGGCGGAGACGCGCCGCGAGAAATGCGTCGGGGACAACTCTGCCGGGTGGCTCAATCCGGCCGCCGCCACCAGTTCGGCCAACGCCTCCACCGTGGCGCGTTGGAAATTGAACACGCGCTCGGACTTGTCGGTCACCACAAGCGCGCGCTGGCGGACGCGATCTTGGGTCGAAACGCCGGTCGGGCAGCGGTCGGTGTGACAGGACTGCGACTGGATGCAACCCAGCGCGAACATGAAGCCGCGCGCCGAATTGCACCAGTCGGCTCCCAGCGCCGTGACCCGCGCGATATCGAAGGCGCTGATGATCTTGCCGCTGGCGCCGAGCTTGATGCGATCGCGGGCATTAATGCCGACCAGCGCGTTGTGCACAAAATTAAGCCCCTCGCGCAGCGGCATACCGAGGTGGTCGGCAAATTCCAGCGGCGCTGCACCGGTACCGCCTTCCTTGCCGTCGACGACAATGAAGTCGGGGTAGATCCCGGTCTCCAGCATCGCCTTGCAGATGGCAAGAAACTCCCACCGATGGCCGATGCACAGCTTGAAGCCGGCCGGCTTGCCGCCGGAGAGCTGGCGCATCGTACCGATGAATTGCATCATTTCGATCGGCGTCGAGAACGCAGAGTGGCGCGACGGCGAAATGCAATCGATGCCGACCGGCACGCCGCGCGCCGCGGCGATTTCCGGGCTGACCTTGGCGCCTGGCAGCACACCGCCGTGGCCCGGCTTGGCACCCTGACTGAGCTTGAGCTCAACCATCTTGACCTGTTCGCAGCACGCGCCTTCCTCGAATTTCTCGGCGCAGAAAGAGCCGTCCTCGTTGCGGCAGGAAAAATAGCCCGAGCCAATCTCCCAGATGATGTCGCCGCCGTTCTCGCGATGATAACGGCTGTAGCCGCCTTCCCCGGTATCGTGCGCGAAATTGCCTCTCTTGGCGCCGCTATTGAGAGCGCGGATGGCGTTTGCACTGAGTGCGCCGAAGCTCATCGCCGAAACGTTGAAGATCGAGGCCGAATAGGGCTGGGTGCAATCCGGCCCGCCGATCGCGATCCGAAACGGCTCCTTGACCACCGACTTCGGCGCGATCGAATGGTGCAACCACTCATAGCCGCTGGCATAGACGTCGTCCTGGGTACCGAACGGCCGTTTGTCCAGGGCCCGCTTAGCGCGTTGATAAACAATGGCGCGCTTGTCGCGGGAAAAGGGCGTGCCGTCCTTTTCGCTTTCCAAAAAATACTGCCGAATCTCAGGACGAATTTCTTCCAAAATGAATCGGATATGCGCCGTGAGCGGATAATTTCGCAGCACCGAGTGCCGCGGCTGAATGAGATCGAGCGTACCGATGACCGACAGCCCGCCGAACAGCAAAAGCGGAATGCCGACAATGGGCGACGGAACAAAATAAAGCTCTACCAGGAGAACCGCGGTAACGACCAGAACACCGGTAAACACAATGAAACGCGCACTCAACGGCAGCAGCAATGTGCGCATGGCTCCCTCCTTCGCGGGCGTCAATTCGCCTGCGAATCGCCAGAGTAAACCTACCCCGTTCGCCCGCCCCTGCCCGAATGTACAATACAAAACCTTTCAGTTTGATAAGAACTCGGTCGCTGGTTCGGCACGACCCGCCAAACGGCCTGCGGGCAAGGCAGGCGCGCCGGCAGGTCGGCATCAGGCGACCGGCCCAGCCGCAGGTGTGGCAGCAGCAGCGAACGCTCCAGGGTCAATCGGGGCTCATGCGCGCGGAGCCTGGCTGGCCGGGCACTTTGAAACGCTTGCCCGTATCGGTCACCTTGGTTCCGTCAACCCGTAGAATGGAGAAATCCTTGTCCATATAGTTGCCGACATAGACGTAGTGGCCATCAGGCGTGAAGCAGATCGCCTCGGGCAGTGCGCCGACTTTGATGTCTTTCAGGCGTGTAACCTTCTTGCCCTGCACCTGCAAGACAGTGACCTCGCCGTGCGGGTGATAAAACCAATCGCTCTTCGCGTGGTTGGATCCGGTCGCCTCGGCGACGACGGCGAGATTCCCCTTTGGACTGAACGCGAGTCCTTCCGGACTGTCCGGGACGGTGACGTGATCGATGACGTGCACCGGTTGCGCCAGATCGATGACGCTCACCGTGTCCACGTTGCCGTCTGACGTCCCGTTGTCGCCGTTGTCCGGCGTCAGTGCGATCGAGCCGTTCGGCGCGACAACGATATTGTAAGGGAACAGTCCAGTCAGCAGATCGTGCTTGGTGTAGGTCACCTTGTCGCCGTCGATGTCGAGCAACGCCACCTTGTTGGCCGACGCCTTCGTCGCCAGCGCATGCTTGCCGTCCGGCGTGAAGACGACGGCGGGGACTTTATCGCCCATGGCGACATTGCCGATGAGCTTCACGTCGGTGCCGTGTATCGAAAGGACCGAGATGGATTTGCCGGCACGATTCGCCACCAGCGCGAGATTGCCGGCCGGATTGATAGACAGGCCCGACGGCTGCTTATCGCCCGTTATCGTGTTGATCAGCTTGACCGGCTTCGCCTTGAGATCGATGACGTAAATCTTGTCATCAGGAACTTGTTTGTACGCGTCGCCGTTCTTAGCAACATTCATCGAGTCCGCGAGGATCGCGACCGAATCCGTTGGATCGATGGCCAAATTCACCGGCGGCCCGACGACTGAATTCTTCAATGGGAGCTTGGCGACGATTTTCGGGCTCAGCGGATTGGCAACGTCGACGATCAACACGGAATCGTTGCCCGCTGGCGATACGACACCCTTGCCGTTTTCAAAGCCTACTTTCTGGTCGTCGCCGACGATCATGAATGGCGCCGCGCGGGCGGCGGTTATGCCGAGCGCGATACCAAATGCGGCGGCAAACTTCAGCGTCGTGATCCGAGCACGCATGAATTCCTCCCGGTTGGTTGCGAGGTCTTGCGGTGCCCCTTTGTTCGATCTTTGCGCTTTGCCGGCACGACCGCAAGTGGTCGAACAACGCCGCTACGGCGTCGTTGCAACGCAGCGGATAACGCCGGCTTGCCAATAGGCGGATGGAGATCGTCGGCTCACCCCGGAGACTTTGCCAACTTGTCAGCGCAGACAGGGGAAGTGCGCCGAGCTGGTGAAGACCGCCCTCATTCACGCCTATTGACGGAGACACTTCCTCAGACGACCAACCTCCGATGCGCTGCACCGGGCTTCGACGAACCGGCAAAGGCCGCTGCGGTCACCGATTTACAATTGGCCATATTTGCGCAACACGGCGCGGCAGCGACTGCTGACGCGCCAGCTGTGGGCAGCAAGCGTCTCCCCACAACGCAACAAATTATTCCAGGTCATGCCGGCCGAGCGGTCACAAAATTTCGCGGCAGCCGGGCGACACGGCGCCAGATCGGCGAGATCGATCGCGTTCGCGGCTGTGGCGGAGACGCCCAGAAGAAGGCAGGCGGCAATCAATAACTTCATCCTAATTCGCCCCTCATTTGTTGCTGACGGAACGATTTTGTAATGTGGCTTTTTGCTAAAATCTAGTTTTTTGTGCATCGCAGAAAATCGAAATAAATAGCTGAAAATAAATGGTTTTCAGTCAAACGGCCGTTCGATTTTTAGACGCGCCGCCGCCTTGCGGCCGCATTTGGCGGCCGGAAGCGGTGCTGCCGCGCACCAGTGCGGCTGCGGCACATCGATAAGCCGCCGCCATCCCACGCGGTGCGACGACAAAACCGCTTCACTCGACCACCCCCCCTGCCGACGAGCGGCTCCTTGTCATCGCATTCGTCGTCGCGCTAGCTTTGCGTAGGCCAACGCGAGAAGACGTTGAGCGCATTATGGCGGGAGGAAGGCATGAGCCAATCGGGCGCAACGAGTTCCGGCCCGTGGTATCGCGCGCTCACTCGCGCGCAGTGGAAAGCGCTGATCGCTTCGAACCTCGGCTGGACGTTCGACGGCTTCGAGGTTTTTGCGCTGATTCTCACCATCGGCGCGGCGCTACACCAGCTCCTGCATGCTTCGGAATATAAGTTCATCCCGGCCTACGCGGGAGCGGTGATTGCGATCACCGTATTCGGCTGGGGTGTTGGCGGCCTGCTCGGCGGCATTCTGGCCGATTATATCGGCCGAAAACGGTCGATGGCGTTGACGATTTTGGCCTACTCCCTGCTCACCGGCTTGAGCGCGCTATCCTGGAGCTGGCTGTCCTTCGCCCTGTTCCGCTTTCTCGTCGGGCTTGCGATCGGTTCGGAATGGGCGACCGGCGCCTCGATCACGGCCGAGCTCTGGCCGGACAACGCCCGCGGCAAGGGCGGCGCGTTGCTGCAAGCCGGCTACCCGATCGGCAGTATCATTGCGTCCGCGGTCTGGTTGGCGATCGGCACATCCGGGCCGAGCGCCTGGCGTTTCATGTACCTGATCGGCGTGGTGCCGGCGCTCATTACTTTCTGGATTATCCGCAACATTCCCGAATCCCCACGCTGGGAGGAATCGAACCGGCAGCGGCGCGCCGCACAGGAACGACGACGCCACGGCGCCGCCCTCCAGGGCGAAGATGCCGCGTTTGTGCGCTTTACCCTCATCGACATGTTCGCGGAGCCCGCCGTCCGCATGCGGCTGATCGTGACTTTCATCATGTCGCTCTCGGTGACAATCGGCTATTGGGGCGTTTCCAGCTTCGTGCCGAGCTACGTCGGATCGGTAGCGACTGCCGCCGGACTTGCCGCGCAACGCTGGGTCGGGCTGGCCGGACTCTTGCAAAACATCGGCGCCTTGCTCGGGTTTTTCAGCTTCGGGTTCCTGTCCGATGCACTGGGCCGCAAGCCTACGACCATATTCTATTACCTGCTGTGCTTGATCGTGACGCCGATTGTCTATTTGTGGGTGAAGAACATCTATTTGTTGCTGGTGGTATTCGCGATCTTTGGATTTTTCACCCAGGGCGTATTTTCATGGACCGCGGTATGGCTGCCGGAACTGTTTCCGACGCGCATGCGCGCCACTGCCGCGGGATTCATTTTCAATATACCGCGGCTGATATCCTTTGTTGCTCCGCTGATCGCCGGCAGTTTGATTGTCAGCCTCGGCGGCTATGGCAAGACAGCGTCGATTATTGGCCTCTTCTACATTCTCGGGCTGATCGCGGTGCCGTTCCTGCCGGAGACTAAAGGCAAGCCGCTGTCGGAAGCCGACACGCTGGCGACGGCCAAGGCAAATGCTTGATCGCGCCGAAAAGGCGATGCCCGGCATGGGGCCGGGCATCAGCACGCGATCGGATGTTTGACGCCTGGAAAGTCAGGCGGCCTGGGCGGCGAGATTGCCGAAGCGCTTGAGGTTTTCTTTCTGCTTCTCGTTGCGCGGCGGCAGCTTGAACAGCTTGGCGGCGGTGCCGCCGAGAATGTTGTGCTTGGCCTTCTCCGACAGGAACGGCAGGTCCCAGATCGTCGACGGCAGATCGAAGTCCCAGTGCGGATAGTCGGAGGAGTACAGCAGCTGCGTTTCAGCGTTGATCATGCGGAAAGTCGTTTCCATCGCGCCGTAATCCTGAATTTCCATCGGCTGCGACGAATAATACATGTCGCGCATGTAGTCGGACGGCTTCTTCTTCAGGAGCGGCGCTTCCGAGGGCCGCAGCATGTATTCGTGATCGAGCCGCTGCATAAGGAACGGTACCCAGGCGAGACCGGCCTCGATCCAGACCACCGGCAGCTTGGGAAATCGCTCGCCCATGCCGTTGACCACCCAGTTCGTGCAATGCAGCACGTTGTACCAGGAGAAGCCGAGCGCGTGCGCCGACATGAAACGATTGCAGCTCCGGTAGATCGGCTCGCCCCAGTTCGGACCTGAATGGAACGACAGCACCAGGCCGCGCTCCTCCATCGCCCGATACATCTTCATGTAGGCGTTGTCGTAGACCGCCATGTTCGAGCGCACGGTCGTGACCATGAAGCCGCCGACGTGCTTGCGGCCGCCGAAGGTCTCGACCTGACGGAGCGCCGCCTCGGGATCGGAGAACGGCAGGCACAGCATCGAGAAGAAGCGGCCGCCGGCCTCCGGCATCACCTTTTCGGTGAGCCAGCGGTTATAGGCCCAGCACAGCTCGACCTCCATTTCCTTTTGCGGATGCATGCCGATGTTGAGCATGCCGGTCGGAAACAGGCAGGAATAATCGACGCTCATGGCGTCCATCCAGCGGTGGCCGAGCTGGATGTCGCGCTCCGCGCCAATCGCCGAGTCGGTCTTCTCCGACCCGCGCATCGGATAGCGCGTGACGCGGCCGCCCATATCCTGATAGCCGACATTCGTCGGCATGATTCCGGTGCGATTGCGCTTGCTGCCAGCCGAAAGGCTCAACTGGCGCAGCACGTCATTTTCCATGAACGGCAGCCATTCGTTCTGGTTTTCGTTCTCATAGTGATGCGCGTCGACGTCGACGATCACCAGGTCGTCGAAGCTGCGCTGATGGGCCTGCTTACGCGCATGCGCTAGGAGCCTGCTGGTATTGAGTTCCTCGACCGTTACGCGGCGACCGCGGTCAGCGATGAGATCCATGGTATTTCTCCTGACGTTCAATCCTTGAAAGAACAAGCATTACCGGCCCGTCCAGCTCTGCCACATGCCGAGCTCGAAAACGGCGAGATCGGCGGCCTTTAGCAATCCGCTCGCGGTGACCATTACATCGGTGGCGGAAATCGAATTCTTCGGCACCGGCGTGATCGGCTCGCCCGCCTCGACGCGGGCCGTATAGACGCGGCACGCCGCGGCGATCAGCTTCTGCAGCGCTTCGATCGAAACCAGGTCGAGCTTGCCTTCGACGATGCCGCTTTCAAGCACTGCGGCAAGCCGCCAGGCGTCCGCGGAGGCGCCATCGACGACCTCGACTCGCGGTGACGGCCGCGCCGCGACCGGCCGCCGCGCGGTCTTCGCCGCCGATTTTGCCAACGGCTTGGGCGGCTTTGCCGCGCGCTTAGGCGACGACATAAAGGTCCTCTCCCTTTTGCACCGTCTTGTATCTCTTCAGCTTCATGCGGCGGTCGCTCACGCACTCCCCAGTCTTCATGTCGTATTCCATGCCGTGCCACGGGCAGACGAAATGCATCTCGTCCTCGGAGAAGTAGAGGCCCATCGAAGTCTTGTCGGGCCGCAACCGCTCCTCGACCTTGGCTATGGTCAGTCCTTCGCAAGCCGGCCCGCCCTGATGCAGGCAGAAATTGCTATAGGCGTGAAACTCGCCCTCGTGCTTGAAAACGCCGATCTCGTTGTCGCCGACGAAGACGATCCGGCGATCGCCATTATTGAACTCAGCAAGCTTTGCGACAAATTTTTCCGCCATCTGCGTTACTGCCCTCGTGTTAAGCCCGTATCGGACTGAACTTATTCCTTTTTGGCACGGCCATTGACGAGTTCGGCTGCCCGGACTCAAGCCGACGCCCTGCGGTCCATGCATTAGCATAAACCCAACCGCCGCGCGACCGCGGGTGGCGGCAGAAGCCCGGCGAGGGCAGCATACCTGACAGCACAGGTATGCTCGGGGGCCGCTCGGTCAACTACGCCATCCGATTTTCGATCTCGCCGACCTTCTCGATCCAGAGTTTCACTACGTCCCCGGCCTTGAGGAAGGTTCCATTCTCGGCGCCGGTGCCGGAAGGCGTGCCGGTCAGAATCAGGTCTCCGGGATGCAACGTCATGTTGATCGACAACTGTTCGATCTGCTCGGCCAGCGAAAACAGCATCTTGCCGGTGTTGGAGTTCTGCTTCAGCTCGCCATTGACCCACAGCTTGAGATCAAGCTTTTGCGGGTCACCGATGTCGCTCGCGGGGACGATCCACGGCCCGATCGGGCATGACCCGTCGAAGGATTTGTGCTTGGTCCAGTCCATTTTGAAAGGCGAGGTCGCAGGAACTGGCGGCCGGCGGCCGCGGTCGCGGGCCGAAAGATCGTTGGAGACCATGTAGCCGGCGACATAGCTCAGCGCCTTGTCGAGCGTCACGTCCTTGGCGGGCCGGCCGATGACAGCACAAAGCTCGATCTCCCAATCCATGTTCTTCGCATAATGGGAGATCTTCACCGTCGCGCCCGGATCGGTGATGGTGCGCGCGGCCTTAATGAAGTGCCATGCCTTAAGCCCCTGCTCGTGAGGGTCGGCCGGCGGCTGATTGCCCTCGCGCGCCGCCATCGCCGCGGCGTGATCGGCGTAGTTGGCGCCAGCGCAAAAGATCGTCGGCGGGGACTGAACCGGGGCCAGGAGCTTGGTCTTTTTCAGCGGCTGCCGCTTGGCCCGGCTCTTGGCCGCGCCGGCCGCCGCCTTGCGCAGGACGCCTTCGGCTATCTTCCAGTCTTGCAGGATGCCGAGCACCGTCGCATAGGCTGGCTTGCCGGTCAGCTTGGCGGCGTCGAACACCTCCTCGCCAACGATAATTCCGGCACGCGGCCCATCGCTCGATTTGTAGGTGGCGAGCTTGTAGCCCGCCGCTTTGGCCCCAGCCATGTGCATTCACTCCCTGATGCCTCGTTAAAGCGACCGGTGACAAAACCGCGATCCCCGTCCCTTGGCAAGGGCATTGCCTTGCGCCAATGAGGCTGTCGGCCTTGAGTCGGCGGCGGCATGGTGATTGATTGGCGGCAACCTTTGAGAACACGCCAATCTGGAGAGCGCCATGATCAAGCCGAGACGCATCGGGCACGCCACGTTCGAAACGCCCGATCTGCAAAAAATGATCGATTATTACACGGAGGTTCTGGGACTTGTGCTCGCCGAACGCGAAAAGGACCGGGCCTTTCTCACCACTCAGGTCGGACTTCTCGCCATCCAGATCAACAAGGGCGACACCGAGCGCTGCACCACGCTGTCATTCGAAGTCGCTCCCGATTCAGATTTCGGCGCCCTAGCCCGTGAGCTGGAGAAGGACGGCATCACAAGCGATCTGCGCAACGATTCCACTCCCGGCATCGGCCCGGTTCTGACCTTCGAGGACAACAAGGGCACGACGATCGCGCTGTTCAAGGAATGGAGCTATCTCGGCAAGCACCTGCAACACCACGGCGTCGGCCCGTTAAAACTCGGCCATATCGCCTGGGTGGTCGACAACCCGCAGAAAACCAGCGAGTTTTATCAACGAGTATTGGGTTTTCGGGTTTCGGATTGGATCGACGACTTCTTCGTGTTCATGCGCTGCAACACCGACCACCATACGGTGAACTTCATCCGTGGCAAGAACGTCAGGATGCATCACATGGCGTTCGAGCTGAAGGATTTCATTCATTTGCAGAATTCGTGCGACCTGTTCGGGCAGAAAAAAATCCCGATCATCTGGGGACCGCTGCGCCACGGGCCGGGTCACAACATCGCCACCTATCATCGCAACCCCGATGACCAGGTGATCGAGTTCTTCTGCGAGCTCGACAAGATGGTGGATGAGGATCTCGGTTATTTCGAGCCGCGTCCCTGGCACCAGGACACGCCGCAACGACCAAAGACCTGGCCGGGCGGAAAGACCAGCATCTGGGGCCCGCCACCGCTGGCCGATTTTCACCGCGGCCGCGATTGAAGGTTCATCTTTGCCTATACGCAAACGGCGCGGGTGCGCGGCAGCGTAAGGCGGCTACTCGCTCTTGCCGCCGAGCTGCTTGAGCTTGGCGAATACAGCGTTGACGTCGAGTTCGTCCTTCGGCTTCTCGTCCGCCGAAGGCTCGGGCTCTTCCTTCGGGGCGGTGGTCACCGAAGCGGGAAGCAGCGTCGCCCCCTGCTCCTCGACCGGGGCCGGCTTCTCCTTGGCGGCGCGCTGCACCTCGAGATCAAGGTCGATTTGGGAACACAGCCCGAGCGTCACCGGATCGAGCGGGGACAGATTGGCCGAGTTCCAATGGGTGCGATCGCGGATCGCCTGGATGGTCGATTTTGTGGTGCCCACCAGCCGTATGATCTGGCTGTCCTTCAATTCCGGGTGATTGCGCACCAACCAGAGGATGGCATTGGGCCGGTCCTGACGGCGCGACACCGGCGTGTAGCGCGGTCCCTTTTTCGGCTTGGCCTCGGGCATGCGCACCTTGGGCTCAGCGATGTGCAGCCGATAATCGGGGTTGGCCTCGGCCTGGGCGATTTCCTCGCGGGTCAATTGGCCGGTCACTACAGGATCGAGGCCCTTGATGCCCTGGGCCGAGTCCCCGTCGGCGATCGCCTTCACCTCCAGCGGATGCAGGCTGCAAAGCTGCGCGATCTGGTCGAACGAGAGGGAGGTATTGTCGACCAGCCATACGGCAGTCGCTTTCGGCATCAAGGGCGCGGTCGCCATCAGTAAATCTCCTCTGTGCTTCGCCCGCCTTTTCAGGCGAAGCCACTCGTCAACGATGACTGGAAAAGCTGTTCGAATATAGGCGAGTGGCCCTTTCCGCGCAACGGCTGCGGCCAAATGGCCGAAGGCAGTTTTGGAGCCGATGCGTCCCTCACGGCCATCGTGCTAAAAGGCCCTTTCCCTCAACCATCCAGCAAGGGATCGGCAATGCCAGGACCGCTCGACGGCAAAGTCGCCATCGTGACGGGCGCGGGACGCGGCCTCGGCCGGGTCATGACGCTCGGCCTGCTCCAGGCCGGCGCCCGCGTTGCCGCCACCGAACTCGACGCCGAGGCGCTCGACCAGACCGGGCAGGCGGCCGAGGCCGCCGGCGCGGGCGACCGCATCCTCGACATCGTCGCCGACGTGACGCGTGACGACGGCGCGCCGAAGATCGTGCGCGCGGCCATCGAGAACTTCGGTCACGTCGATATCCTTCTCAACAATGCCGGCATCAACATGAGCGCGTTTCGGCGCCCCGACGTCGCCTACAGCGCCAAGCTCTGGGAGGTCGCGCCGGAGGAATTCCGGCGCATCATCGACGTCAATATCGTCGCCGCGTTTCTGATGAGTCGTGCCGCGGTGCCGCAAATGCTCAAACAACGCTGGGGCCGCGTCATCAACGTGACCACGAGCCTCGACACGATGTACCGCGCCGGCATCCAGCCCTACGGCGGCTCCAAGGCCGCGAACGAAGCGCATCTGCTGGCGCTCGCGCAGGAGCTCGAAGGCACCGGCGTAACCGCCAACGTGCTCGTTCCCGGCGGGGCCGCCGACACGCGCATGGTTTCAACCGCGCAACAGCCCGATCGCACAAAGCTGATCGCGCCCGACGTCATGGTGCCGCCGCTCGTTTGGCTTTGCTCCACCGACTCCGACGGCGTCAATGGACAGCGATTCGTCGCCGCGCGCTGGGACAAGACTCTGCCTCCTGCCGAAGCGGCCAGGAAGGCGGGCGCGCCGGCCGCCTGGCAGCAACTCGGACGGCAAGCAATCGTCGCCGGAAAGTCCAGCTGAATTATTTTTTTGCAGGCAGCTTTTGCGCCGTGCTTGCGATCGGGAAGACCAGCGGCGCGGCCCGTTTGACGAAACCGGCCGGCGGCTTGCGCACGCGCCTGACGTGAATTGGCACGCAGCCATTGATGCCGCATACGTTGGTGACCAGGTCGAGCAGCGCGGCATTGGCTGCAGGGCCCGCCGGGAGCGGCGCAAGCGTCATTGCCGCGGCGGGCGTAGCGAGGGTAGCACCCGATAGAATTGCCGCGCCAAAAAGGGCGGCAAGAACGGTCTTCGGCATGAGGTTTTCCCAGTTCCGTCTCTCGCCCCGCGCAACGACCTTGAACATTCGTAAAATTCTATGGTGAATGAAGCGTTAAGAACCACAGCGGAAGGCGTGACCGCGCTAGTCTAGCGATTGTACTTTGCTGCACGCGAATTCGTTACGTGCCGGAGCCCCGATCATGGATTTCGCTTTCACCGAAGAACAGAACATGTTGCGCGACAGCGTGCGCAAGCTGATGCAGAAGCATGCGCCGCCCGAATACGTGCGCCAACACGACCGCGAGCGGACGTATCCAGAAGACCTGTTTCAGGCGTTTGCCGCCGCCGGTCTCCTGGCATTGCCATTCCCCGAGGAGTTTGGCGGCGCCGGCGGTACGCTCCTTGACATGACCATCGTCGCCGAAGAGATCGCGCGCGTCTCCGCCGATCTGGTGATGGCCTATACCGGCAATATTTTTTGCGGGCTCAATCTGCTGCGCAAAGGCTCCGCGGACCAGAAACGCACCTGGCTGCCAAAGCTGACCGCAGGCGAAATCAAGCTCTCGATCTCGATGTCAGAACCCGATGCCGGGTCGGACATCGGCGCCATGCGCACGAGCGCGATACGCGACGGCAATCAGTGGCTGATCAACGGCCGGAAGATTTGGGCGTCGACCGCCGGCGCGCCCAACAATGTGATCAGTCTTTACGTCAAGACCGATCCCAAGGCGCATTACCGGCAGGGTCTGTCGCTGTTTCTCGTCGACAACGACACGCCGGGCCTAAGCTTGCGCAAGCTCGACATGCTCGGGCGGCGCGCAACCGGCACTTACGAACTCACCTTCGATAACGTGCGCGTGCCGCCCGACCGGCTCATTGGCGGCGAGAACAAGGGCTGGGACGTGGTGATGTCAGGCCTGCAGGTCGAGCGCGCCGCCTCCTGCGCCGGCAATGTCGGCGCCGCGCAGGGCGTTATCGATCTTGCCTTGCAATACGCCAAGGACAGAAAGCAGTTCGGCCGCCCGATCGGCGCCAATCAGGCGATCGCGCATCTCATTGCCGATATGCAGACCGAAGTGGAAGCCGCACGCGCGCTGATGTGGCGCGCCGCCTGGCTCGTCTCAACCGGGCAGGACGCGCTGCGCGAAATCACCATGGCGAAGCTCTTTACGTCCGAGACCTACGTGAACGTCGCCAACCAGGGCATGCAGGTACTCGCCGCCTTTGGCTATTGCGAGGAATTCGATATGGCGCGCCATTACCGCGACGCCCGCGCCGCCACTATCGCGGCCGGCACCTCGCAAATTCAAAAAAACCTCATCGCCAATCTGATGGGGCTGAAGGTTCAATAGCACGCTTCATTTGCCCTATAGCGTTCCGCCCAAGTGCAAGCATCGCGACCGCAGCCATCTTTGATTGGATCACGGTAAACGTCTTGCGGTCCGGGCGGAGAAGGTCCCGGCATCGATCGCGTCCATCGCCATGACCATCGCCCGGCTCGCCGATTCGGCATCAATTCCAGTAATGAATTCTTGCATTCTGGAGCGTCGGGTCGCGATCAACGATCTTCCGTTTGTTCGGCGCACACGTGCCCGCCATTTATCGGGTTTCCGCTCGAACGCATTGATGGCGAACTGTTTGTACTCCATCCGCCCGCCTCGCGTGGTATCCGTCTGCGCGGGCAGAGAATCGCTTGACGCGAGTAACGAAAACCTTGCACCGATCTTGGAAAGTTCGTGTCACACCGG
>JBOHIU010000148.1:0-11280 GCA_050725855.1 Xanthobacteraceae bacterium
GGCCCCGCCACCGCGGGGCTAAGTCACCCAGGGGAGCGGATTTGACATTCGCTAACCACCCAGCCGGGAGCTCCGATAGCGAATGTCAAATCCAAAGCTCCACTAGCACTTAATATGGCTAGTGGTCCTTTGATTCTAACATTCGCATGATAGAGCGCTGAAATGGGATGCGAATGTTAGAATCGGACCACTAGCACTACGTTGCTTGGCGGCATGAAGCGCTGGAGGACGAAAATGGCCGGCACGGTGGAAAAAAGATTGAGGGACCTCGGCGTCACTCTGAAAGAGGCGCCAGCCCCTGTCGCCAACTACGTTCCATTCGTACGCACCGGCAATCTTCTGACGGTGTCCGGCCAGCTCTGCCTCGATGGCGATGGAAAGCTCGCCGCCAAAGGTCGGCTCGGCGGTGGCGTCTCGGTTGAAGACGGACAAAAGGCCGCGCGCGCTTGCGCGGTCAACATCCTGGCGCAGGTCAAGGCTGCGTTGGGCGATCTCGACAAGATTGCGCGCGTTGTGCGCCTGGGCGGCTTCATCAACTCCGCGCCCGGCTTCACTGACGGCCCGAAGGTCATGAACGGCGCCTCCGACCTGATGGTGGCCGCGTTCGGCGAGAAGGGCAAGCACGCACGATCGACTGTGGGTGTCGCCGCCCTCCCGGCCGACGCCGCCGTCGAGGTCGAGGGCTTATTCGAAGTGGCCTAGACTCCGTGTCGGCAACGCTCGACTGGCTGACCGCACGACCCATTGCGCATCGCGGGCTGCACGATATCGCTCGCGGCGTGATTGAGAATACCGCGGGCGCCGTCCGCGCGGCGATCGCCGCCGATTATGGCATCGAGGTCGACGTACAGCTAAGCCGCGATGGAGAGGCGATGGTGCATCACGACGATGTGCTTGGCCGGCTCACCGAGGGCGAAGGACGGCTCGATTCATTCACCGCTGCGGAGCTCAAGTGCATCGCCTTTCGGGACAGCGCCGAACGCATGATGACGCTGGGCGATCTGTGCGATCTTGTCGCCGGGCAGGTCACGATGGTGGTCGAACTGAAAAGCCGCTTCGACGGCGATGCACGGCTGCCACTGCGAGTTGCGACGGTGCTCGCCGCCTATAGCGGGCCGGCGGCACCGATGTCGTTTGACCCGCGGCAGCTTACGACGTTGCGGCACAAATCCCCTCGCCTGCCCCGCGGAATCGTTGCCGCGAAATACCGTCCGCATCCATACTGGGATGGGATGCCACTCTGGATGCGCTATGGCATGGGCTACTTGGTGACCGCCTTGACCTCACGACCACAATTCGTGGCCTACGCGGTGGCCAATCTGCCGGCCCTGGCGCCGTTGCTGGCGCGGCACGCTTTTGGCTTGCCGTTGTTGACTTGGGCGGTACGAACCGAGGCAGAACGCCAGACCGCCGAACGCTGGGCCGACCAGATGATATTCGAGGGCTTTCGCCCATGATCGATGCGCCGAAGAAATTGCCGGCGAGCCGCAATGCGGGCGCGCACGCAGCCGAGGAACTGCGCATCAGTGCCGTGAATGCCATCGATGGAATACCCAAGGCGGCATGGGACGCGTGCGCCAATCCCAATCCGGGTTCGCCATGCCCCGGCGTTCCAGCGGTTCTGGATTCGGATCAGGAACTCGTCTACAACCCCTTTATCACTCACGATTTCTTGGCAGCCCTTGAGGAATCGAAATCGGTCGGCGGACGGTCGGGCTGGCAGGCTCAGCACCTGCTGGTGACGGCGGCCGACGGGACGCTCGTTGCGGCGGCGCCCTGTTATATCAAGAGCCATTCGCGCGGCGAATACGTGTTTGACCGCGGCTGGGCCGAAGCCTACGAGCGCGCCGGCGGCGCTTATTATCCGAAGCTGCAGGTCGCGGTGCCCTTCACACCGGCGGCCGGCCGCCGCCTTTTGGTCCGTCCCGGACCACAGGCGCCTGCAATCCGACGAGCGTTGGTAGGCGGTCTGCTCGGACTTTGTAACCACGACAATGCGTCGGGCGTTCATGTGACCTTCGCCACCGCGCCTGAATTCCAATTCCTCGGCGAACTGGGATTTCTACAGCGCAACGACCAGCAATTCCACTGGCAGAACCAGGGTTACGCCAGCTTCGACGACTTTCTTGCAGCCCTTACGGCGCGCAAGCGAAAGACCATTCGGCGAGAGCGTCACGACGCCGTGGAAGACGGCATCAGCGTGCATTGGCTCACCGGCAGCGATCTGACCGAAGAGATTTGGGACGCATTTTTCGCCTTCTACATGGATACCGGCTCGCGCAAATGGGGCCGGCCCTATCTGACGCGCGAGTTCTATTCCCTGGTCGGCGACAAGATGAGCGACCGCGTTCTGCTGGTGATGGCCAAACGAGCGGGACGCTGGATCGCGGGCGCGATCAATTTCATCGGCTCGCATACCCTATTTGGCCGCCATTGGGGCGCGATCGAGCATCATCCCTTTTTGCATTTCGAGCTGTGCTACTATCAGGCAATCGACTACGCGATTGCGCACAAGCTGCCTTTCGTTGAAGCCGGCGCTCAGGGCGAGCACAAGATTTTTCGGGGCTACATGCCGAACACCACCTATTCGGCCCATTACATCGCCGATCCGGCATTGCGGCGGGCGATCGCCGATTATCTGGTCCGCGAACGCGCCTACGTGGCGGAGGTCGGCGCCGAACTTGCAGCCGCCGCGCCCTATCGCAAGGATTTGGTGATCGGGTCGCAATGAGGTTCACGGGCAGACGCGGAGAGCACGATGCCGAGCTACGATCCCAATAACGTTTTCGCCAAGATCCTGCGCGACGAATTGCCGGCTCATAAAGTCTATGAGGACGAAAGAGCATTTGCGTTTCTCGACATCATGCCGCGCGCGCCCGGGCACACGCTGGTCATTCCCAAGGCGTCTGTCCGCACCTTTCTCGATATTTCGCCGGACGATCTCGCGCATCTGATCAAGGTGACGCAACGCATCGCGCGCGCGGCTGTGGCCGTATTCGACGCGACGGGCCTCACCATTCAACAGTTCAACGAGCCCGCCGGCGGCCAGGTGGTGTTTCACCTGCACATCCACGTCATTCCACGCTACGACGGTGTTCCACTGAAGCCGCCGGCGAGCGTGAAGGAGGAACCGGCGGTGCTGTCCGATCAAGCGTTGCGGCTGGCGGCAGCGCTGAAGGCGGCGTAAAGCCGTTTGCTTCAATCAATCGGGGGAGCATCTTCGGGGACCGGCAATCCGGCCACCGCGGCAAGCCGCTGAGGCGATCAGCGTCCGCGCGAGACCCGTTCGATTTCGCTCCGGACCAGCCGCTCAACCAGACCGGGCAAGTTCTCGTCGAGCCAATTCTTGAGCATCGGCCGCAGCATTTCGCGCACTAAATCCTCAAGCGTGCGGGCATTTTGCACCAACACGGTCTGCGCCAGCGCGTTGAACGCCGAGTCAACCGCGGCACTGGTCGCTGACGAGAGAAGCTGCGGCTGCGGATTCATGTTCGCGTTAATGCTCGCTTGCGGAGCGGGCCTCTCGGGGGCTTCATCAAAACTGACGTCCGAATCGCCGTCGATAGTGCGGAATTGCGGCACGGCCGCCGCCGGTGCACGTGATGGCGGCATTGGCGGCGGCATTGCTGTCGTCATCGATTCGGTGAGATCCAGAATATCGGTGGCCTGCTCCTCGTCTACGGCGTGACCGTTCAACCCGTCCGACTCCTCAACGTCCTCAATGAGGCTTGGAAAATCGGCCGGCGCGGGCGCCGGGGCGGGCATCGGCGCGGACTCCTTGACCGCCGCAGCCGCAGGTTTAGGAGGCTCCGCTGGCTGCTGCGTCGGCTTACCTGCATCGTCGTCGGCAATAATACGGCGGATGGAGGCAAGGATCTCCTCCATTGACGGCTCATTGGATCTTGCCGGCTGCGTCATAACCGCGTCCCCGCTGCCCGAGCGTGCCTTCTACACCAGCCCTCGCGTCATGAGGCAATGTTTTTGCCACTTGCCCCGCATGATTCCGCTTTTGCATCCCTGGCGCAGAATCACCTGACGACTCACCAAAGCAGATTATGCGACACCGTCGTTAAGTAGTCGTTAAGTATGTCACGGCGGAACTCCAACGCAAGTGATCGGCTGCCGATGCACAAAATCTCTGAATGGTTCTTATCTGCCGTCGGGGATGCGCAGTCCGAACCACGCGTCGCGCACCTGCTGATAATGCACCTGCGGATCGTAGATCGGCGTATTGAGGCCCAGTCTCGGCATCGATAATTCGCCGACAGCGGCGAGCAATGTATATGACGCCACCACGCGATCATGTTGGGCGGTCACCAGCGCGACGCGCGCATTGACCAATTCCTGCTGGGCATTGAGAACGTCGAGCGTTGTGCGCTCGCCGACCCGCGCCTCCTCGCGGACGCCGTCGAGCGCGATCTCGGCGGCATTGACCTGTGCGGTCGTCGCCTCGATCTGCGCCTTGGCCGCTGCGAGCTGTCCCCAGTTTTGCACCACCGTGGCTCGCGCCTGGTCGCGATTGACATCAAGATTGAGTCGCTGCTGGCCCAAAGTCTCCTTCGATTGACGGATCGCCGAATACTCCGCGCCCCCCTGGTAAATCGGGATCGTCAATTGGCCGGCGACCGAAGCCAGGAACTGCCGCGTGGTGTTGTAGGTGGGCTGCCAGTTCTGCCCCGCGTTGGCGGTCAGCGTGAGGTTCGGATAGAGCGCCCCTTCGTTGATCTTGACGGCGAGTTCGGCCATGTCGACGCCGTACATCGCGGCCAGAACCGATGGGCTCTGCTGTTCCCCTTCCGCCATCGCGGCCTTGAGGGTCGAGGGCGAGAGCCGGTCGACCGGCGTGCCGGGCGCGAGCTTTCCCGGGGCAACGCCGATCACGCGGCGGTAATTGCCGACCGAGGTGACGTAATTCGATTGCGCCCCGAGCAGCGAGGATCGACCGGCGGCCAGCCGGGATTCGGCTTGTGCGACGTCGGTACGCGTCACTTCCCCAACATTGTAACGGTCGCGGGTCTGCTTCAACTGTTCGGTGAGGACCTCGACGTTGCGCCGATTGAGTTCGAGAATCGCCTCATCGCGGAGCAAATTCATGTAGGCGGTGGCGGCGTCGAGCAGCACCTGCTGCTCGGTGACGCGCAGGGTCTCGCGCGCGCCCATGACCTGGCTCTCCGCCTGGCGCACCTTGTTGGCGGTCTGGAAGCCGTTAAACAGCGTCTGGGTCGCCGTGGCGCTGACCCCGCTCGACGTATAGGGCACGGCAACGCTGGTGCTGCTGGCGATATTGTTGCCCGATGACGTGAAGGTCTCCGTATGAGCGTCCGTGTAATTCTCGCCGCCATTGGCGGTGATGCTGAGCTTGGGCCGGTACCCTGATAGCGCTTGGGGAACATTCTCGTCGGTCGCGCGCAATGCCGCGCGCTGGGCATTGAGCGAAGGATTATTCTGGTAGGCCTGCACCAGCGCCCAAGCGAGCGTATCGGCAGCCGCTTCGCTCACCATGCCCCCAACCGCGACCGACGCGAGCAGGGCGAGGCCGACAACGGTCAGGATGAACGCCCGCACCTTCCTGCTCCGCATGATGACCACTGCTCGGTCGCCGGCCCAGCCGCCCAGTGGGTCTATCGGCAACGCAACAAACGCCTCCGCTGCCGCTTGACGCTAGCGGAACGCAAGACATTAGGCGGCTGCGGATCGGCGTGAAACCCCGTGCTGGATGCTGGTGTGGATTTCTTGGTGGATTTCTTGGGATTGACGCATCTGCGCCACAGTAACCGCGCGTAAACACGCGTCGCGGCTGGTCGCCCTGCCACTGGCCGCGATTGGCCGGCTAGAATACAAAAGCCGGGGGCGCCACGAAGCCGGGTAGCACTGCCGCAGCGGCATCGAAGATCGGCCGGCCGACCAGGCGGCCCTCAGCGGGCCGGAACAGCATCGCCTTCGCGACCGGCGCTCGCCCGAGAATGCAAGCGAGGCGGCCGTTTGGCTTGAGCTGGCCGACAAGCGTCTCCGGCGCGATTTCGGTGGCTCCGTTCAGCAGAATGAAGTCGTACGGAGCTCCCTTCGGCCATCCCTCCGCCAGCTTGCCACCAGCGATCACAACATTCGTCACGCCGCAGCTTGCCAGTGCCTCCTTGGCGGCGTCCACGAGCTTCGGATCGTCCTCCAAAGCCACGACGGAGCCGGCGATCCGCGCCAGTACGGCCGAGGAATAGCCAAAGCCGCAACCGACATCGAGCACATGATCGTCGGGCTGCAGGTGAGACGCCTGAATAAGCTTGGCGAGCACCATCGGCTTGAGCATCGATCGGCCTTTGGCAAACTCGATGTCGCCATCGACATAAGCCTGCTCGGCCAGGGCCGGCGGAACGAAACGCTCGCGCGGCAGCTCGAGCATAGCCTCTATCAAATCGGAATTGTGGACGTCGGCGGTGCGAACCTGTCCGTCCACCATCATGCGGCGCGCGGTGGCACTGTCGAACATGCCTCAAAATCCCCTCGTGAGCGCAGCGCCTTGTGCGGCAGGGAATGGCAAAACGCAAGCTTGGCGCCATGGATGAGCCATGGATGAGCCACGGATGAGCCACGGATGTGCTTTCAGACGCGTCGCAGGGCGACTTTTTCGCCATGCCGTTGCCGGGCCGGAGGCGTTCCTCTATAGAGCGAGGCCTACCGGCATCGGCGGCACCGGCCAAGCCACGCCATGCCGGTTCATGGCCACGTGGCGGAGTGGTTACGCAACGGTCTGCAAAACCGTGTACCCCGGTTCAATTCCGGGCGTGGCCTCCATCCCTCTCAGAGCGCGGTTTCCGCCCGAGCCGCCCCAGTCGAAAGCAATTGCAGGTCTCAGCCGCGCCAAAAGGCTTCTGTCGGCCGATCGGAAGCAGAGGACCATCGTCCGCTTCGCGCTTTTAATGCGCGGCCGGCTTTGTTATATGCGTTGTCGCTTCAGGCAGTTGAGCATCGTTCCCCGGTAGCTCAGCGGTAGAGCAACCGGCTGTTAACCGGTTGGTCGCTGGTTCGAATCCGGCCCGGGGAGCCACCCCTATTTGTGTCCGCCCCGAAGACATGGGTGACAGACGCCCCCCTGAGACACGGGGGAAATCCTGCCGGCGAGAATTTCGCACCCAACGGGTATCGACCGTCTAGCCAGCGCCTGCGCGATTCCAGCCGCGAATGCGATCACCGTAGATATCGAAGCCCTTGTCCGTGACCACCACCGTGTCTTCGAGCTTGATGAAGCCGCGCTCGGGATGCTGGAGCGTCGTCTCCACCGAGACCACCATGCCGGTTTCGAGCGGCCTTTCGGCATCGTAGGCGTCATAGGGAACAGGACCTGTATTGGTCAGCCGCGGCGCCTCGTGACTCACCAGCCCCATCCCGTGGGCCAGGAAATGGGTGTGGTTATGAACTTTGGACTTGTGCAGCACCGCGTTGGCCGCCGCATAGATTTCCTTGCCAAGCGCGCCGGCGCGGATCGGCTTCATCGAGGCCTGCTCGACTGCCTCGACTTCGGCCAACAGGTCGAACAATTCGGCATCCGGCTCGCCGACGACTCCCATCCGGCAAACGTCGCCGATGTAGCCGTGGTAATTGCCGCCGGAATCCAGCGACAAGATATCGCCCTGCTCCCAACGCTGGTCGGATGGCGCGCGATTGAGACTCGATCCCGCGGTAATCAAACAATAATCGAATGTGAGCCCGCGCGAAGTCTCCTCGCGGCGCAGTGCCTCGACCAGTTGGTTCTTGGTGGCTCCGGCACCATGACCCTTGAAGACGGCCGCCATCGAGTCGATGACCGCGTCGGAAGCGATGCGCAGCATATTCAGTTCTTCCGGCGTTTTGACGGCGCGCAATCGCTCGAGCACAAAAAGCGCGTCCTTGATCTCGCTGTCGGGGAACGCCTTGCGCACGACGGCGGCCGAATCCACCGGGACAAACGCCAGTTCGAGGCCGATGCGCTTCGGCTTAAGGCCGAGCCTGCGCACATAATCGACCGCCTTCTCCATAACGTCGACCGAGCCCGAGCTCTTGCAATTGACCTCGGAGACCCAAAACGGCTTCACCTCGTTCTGGAAATTCTCCATGCGATGGCCGAAGAAGCCAGCTTTTTCCGCGGCGACCTTGGCATAGACGAAAACCGGCAGGTAACGGCTCAAACCCATCGCGTCCATCGACTCGAAGAAGAAGGCGCGGTGACCGCCGAGGAGATACTGAACATTGTGCTTTGAGGTGGCGAGGAGAACATCGATCCCGGCCTCATCCATCAGCCGATCGAGGCGCGCCGTATCGAACGGCGCCGTGTGGAGCGTTTTGGTGGTGTCGAGCATGATCAAGTCTCCTGATAGCGGTGGGCCCGTGCCATTAGCGAGAGCCTAGCAAATCCGGCGGTGCAAATGAACCGGTGCAATCGCGATGCCGAGGGCCGCGGCATGCACGCGGCGAAAACAGGAGAGCGCTAAATTTGACGCGCGGCGTGGCCACGCATCATTTCCACAGCGCGGCGCTGGCCAGCCGCGCGCCTTCGACCAGCGAGCCCAGCTTCGCCCACATGATCGAGGGATGAACGCGGCGGTGGAATGGTCCCTGGGCGAAGCCGCAATCGGTGCCGGCGACCACGTTGTCGCGCCCGACAAGCCGCGCCAGCCGAACGATCCGTTCGGCGACGAGTTCCGGGTGCTCGACCACGTTGGTGGCGTGACTGATCACGCCGGGAATGAGAATCTTGCCCTCGGGGAGCTTGGCGTTTTCCCACACGCGCCATTCGTGCTCGTGGCGCGGATTGGCACCCTCGATGACGAACGCGCCCACCTTCATTTCGAGGATGAGATCGACGATGTCCTTGAGCGCCACGTCGGTCGTGTGCGGGCCGGGCCAGCTACCCCAGCAGACATGATAGCGAATACGGTCGACCGGCAGCCCGGCGATTGCCTCATTGAGGACGTCGACCTGCAGCTTGAGCCATTTGCGATAATCAGCAAAACTCGCCGGCGGCACCATGCGATCGTAGGTCACTGCGGCGCGAGCGTCATCGAGCTGCAGCAGAAAGCCGGCATCGATGATCATGCGGTACTCGGTGCGCATCGCCGCCCCGATCGCGCGGATCAAGTCTTCGTCGCTTTTGTAATACTCGTTTTTTCGGTCGGGAATCACGCTTGCAGGCGCCGCGACCGGAAGGAAAGCATCCTCGACTTTCGCCTGCTGCAATGCAGCCTTGAAATTGTCGATGTCGCGTTTGAGTTCAGTTTGTCCGGTATACGCGATCGGCCCGACACAGACGGCTTCGACCATCGTTGCCACGCCTTCACGGGCATCGAGCTCGGCGTAGAACTCGGCGAAGTTCTCGCGATCGACACCCCGAGTGAATGGATTTTTGTTGCCGGACTTTATCGGCCGCCGCTCAAAGCCGCTCAACCGTTCGAGCACATATTGCGACCATGAGATCGATTTGCCGAACTCGCCATCGCTGACGACATCGAGTCCCACCTCCGCTTGCTTGCGCACGACTTCAGCGACGGAATTCTTCAAGCAGTCGGCATAGCTGGATTGGTCGTAGGACCGGCCGGTCTGCTTGGCGCGGAGGAACTCTTGCAGCGCCGGCGGGCGGATGAGACTGCCGACATGCGTGGTAAAGATGCGATCCGTACTGCGCTTCATCGGAATTCCCCGTGCGGGCGCCCTCGCGCTTCTACGGAGAGCCCGCCGAAGCTAATACAGCACCGATCGAATACCGCAATGCCGCGGTGGAACGCCAATGCCACGCCAACATGGCCAAGGCGGAGGGCGACGGCCCAACGGCGCCGTCGCGAGCGCACTATCTGAAGGTTTGCTCAGGCCGCTGATTTGGTGGCGGTCTTCACATCCAAGGTGGCGGGACGGTCGGCGGCAGCCCGTTTGATGCGATCGAGAACAAGCTCGATGGAGGCAATTTCGACACGATTGCGGCCGTTATCCTTGGCGCGATAGAGCGCATGATCGGCCTGGGCCAACAGCGCCGACAGATCAAGAACCCCATCTTGGCTCGTGACCACGCCGATGCTTGTGGTGGCGACCACCGGCCTGCCGTCGACCTCGAAGCTGGCCGCGGCGAATGTCGCGCGAATGTCCTCGGCGACGGCGCATGCCCGCTCCCGCGTTGCGTCAAACAGCAACGCTGCAAATTCCTCGCCGCCAAGCCGGCCGAACAAATCCAACCGACGCATGCAGCGATTGCCTATTTGCGCGAACAGTTGCAGCACCCGATCGCCGACCGCATGGCCGAAGCGGTCGTTAACCGACTTGAAATTATCGAGGTCGAGCAGCATGACCGCGACAGGACGCGGGTTGGTCGCCTGGCCCTTCAACACAGCCTCGCCGTCCTGGAGGAAGGCGCGGCGATTGGCGATGCCGGTCAACGGGTCCATCAAAGCGGCGGTCTTGTGCCGATGCTCGGTGCGCTCCTTGGCCATGGCCAGCAGGATGAAAGCGATGGCGATGGTGAAGAGAAGCGCCTCAAAGCTGAGCACGGTCAGCCAAACGCTTTCGAACACCTCGTTACCGGTCGGCGACCACGGCAACATGGCGCCGAACGGAGTGCGCAACAGATATAACGCGCCGTGGGCGAACAACATGAAGATCGCCGGCCAGCGCGACACCAGCGGTTCACCGCGCCCCCGCCAGAATTCGTAGGCCGCGGCCCAAGTATAGGCGGTAATGATGCCGGAGGAGAGCAATACCCTTATATTGAAGGATGTCTCGACCGCCGGCATCCGGCAGACGACGAGCCACAACGCGGCGCCGGCGAAAAGCAAAACCGGCCGCGGCCGCAGGTGATCGAATACGCGCGCACCCGTCCAGGTGAACGCAAAGGCGGTGAACAGAGTCGCGTTGGCGAGGTCGATCGAGATCACGTCCGGCACCGAACCGTACATGCCGAACAGCACAATCGAGGCGGCGCGCAGCAGATGGGCGAATCCCCACCACGCCACCCCCGTGATTGACGTATTCTGCACCCAGACAAATAGCAGCAGCAGACCCAGGATTACTTCCACGTAAATCGTTATGAGAAATAATGTGTTGACGTCGAGATTCATCGCGTTCGACCACATGAAGCGGAAAAAGGCTCGCGATTTGGGACAGACCCCATCGTTCTCGGCTTAGCCCAGCGAGCCCCAACAATCGGTGAATACCCGCAGAGAGTGTGCCGGCTCGGACTGCTATGGTTTCAATAAGCTTTCGTAAAAGCACGGCGTTTGAGCCTGTCTTGTTTCGCAACATTTGCTCAATTAGGGTCGCTGCTAG
>JBOHIU010000149.1:0-15405 GCA_050725855.1 Xanthobacteraceae bacterium
GAGGACCACGTGTGGACCGCGAACACCGTGTCGCGGCTCCAGCACGCCGTGCGCGGCAATTCGCAGGATCACTACCGCGCCTTCGCCAGAATCGTGAACGAGCAGACCGAACGCCTGCTCACCATCCGCGGAATGTTTCGCGTCAAGGCGGCGGACGAAGACGGCCGCAAGCCGATTGCGATAGAGGAAGTCGAGCCGGCCGGGAACATTGTGCGGCGCTTCTCGACGGGAGCCATGTCGTTCGGCTCGATCTCGCGCGAGGCGCACACCACGCTCGCCATCGCGATGAACCGCATCGGCGGCAAGTCGAACACCGGCGAAGGCGGCGAGGAATCCGACCGCTTCAAGCCGCTGCCGAACGGCGATTCGATGCGCTCGGCGATCAAGCAGGTCGCCTCGGGCCGCTTCGGCGTTACCGCCGAGTATCTGGTCAACTCGGACATGATGCAGATCAAGATCGCGCAGGGCGCCAAGCCCGGCGAAGGCGGTCAGCTGCCCGGCCACAAGGTCGACAAGACCATCGCCAAGGTGCGGCATTCCACGCCGGGCGTCGGACTGATTTCGCCGCCGCCGCATCACGACATCTATTCGATCGAAGATCTGGCGCAACTCATCTTCGACTTGAAGAACGTCAATCCGGACGGCGACGTGTCCGTGAAGCTGGTCTCCGAGGTCGGCGTCGGCACGGTTGCGGCCGGCGTGTCGAAGGCGCGCTCCGATCACGTCACCATCGCTGGCTACGAGGGCGGCACCGGCGCCTCCCCGCTCACCTCGATCAAGCACGCCGGCTCGCCCTGGGAGATCGGGCTTGCCGAAACCCATCAGACGCTGGTCGCCAACCGTTTGCGCGGACGGATCGCCGTGCAGGTGGATGGCGGCATCCGCACCGGACGCGATGTGGTGGTGGGCGCGCTGCTTGGCGCCGACGAGTTCGGATTCGCCACCGCGCCGTTGATCGCGGCCGGCTGCATCATGATGCGCAAATGCCATCTCAACACCTGCCCGGTCGGGGTCGCCACCCAGGACCCGGTCCTGCGCAAGCGTTTCAAGGGGCAACCCGAGCATGTGATCAATTATTTCTTCTTCGTCGCCGAGGAAGTACGCGAACTGATGGCGACAATGGGCTACCGCACCTTCAACGAGATGATCGGTCAGATGCAGATGCTCGACCGCGTCAAACTGATCGCCCACGCCAAGGCGAGCGGGCTCGATTTCTCCAAGCTGTTCACCAAGCCCGACGTGCCGGTAAGCGTGAAGCTCTACAATTGCGAGGCGCAGGATCACAAGATCCATGACATCATCGACCGCAAGCTGATCGCGCGGGCGCAATTGGCGCTCGAAACGGGTGCGTCGGTGCGCATCAAGCTGCCGATCAAGAATACCGACCGCAGCACCGGCGCCATGCTGTCGGGCGAAATCGCCAAACGCTATGGCCACGAGGGCCTGCCGCACGACACCATCGTCGCCCAATTCGTCGGCACTGCCGGCCAAAGCTTCGGCGCCTTCCTCGCCCGCGGCGTCACCTTCGAGCTTGAGGGCGACGCCAACGATTATGTCGGCAAGGGATTATCAGGTGGCCGTATCGTCGTGCGTCCTCCAGCGCGTTCCGCAATCGTCCCCGAACAATCGATCGTCGTCGGCAATACGGTGCTGTACGGCGCCATCGAGGGCGAGTGCTATTTCCGCGGCGTCGCCGGCGAGCGTTTCGCCGTCCGCAATTCCGGCGCCGTCGCCGTCATCGAAGGCGCCGGCGACCATTGCTGCGAGTACATGACGGGCGGCGTGGTGGTCGTGCTTGGGCGCACCGGCCGCAACTTCGCCGCCGGCATGTCGGGCGGCATCGCCTACGTGCTCGACGAGGACGACACGTTCGCCACGCGCTGCAATCTGGCCATGGTCGAACTCGAGCCGATGCCCGGCGAGGAAGACATCAATTCCCGCGTCTTCCATCACGCGCGCGATCTCGAAGCGCACGGCCTGGTCGACGTCATGTCGGACCTGAGCCTTTTCGACAGCCACCGGCTGCATCATCTGATCACGCGTCACGCGCGCCTCACCGGCTCCGCCGCGGCGGCCAAAATCCTGGCCAATTGGAAGGATTTCTATCCGAAGTTCCGCAAAGTCATGCCGGTGGAATATCGCCGTGCGCTCAACGAACTGAAAGCCGCCGCCATCGCGGCAGAGTAGGACGCAATGGTGTTCAGTCACGTCTCACAAGCGTCATGGCCGGACTTGTTCCGGCCATCCACGTCTTTGCCGCATCGGAGCGGTAAGACGTGGATGCCCGCGACACAGGCGAGCGAAGCGACGCCGTTCTTCGAACGGCTATGCGCGGGCATGACGAATGAGTGTGAGCGCTGCGATCGCCACACCGGCATTTAAGAGCGCGCAGTGGGCAAGATCACCGGATTTCTCGAATACCAACGCGAGGATCGCGACTACGAGCCGGTCGCGGAGCGCGTGCGGCATTGGCGCGAGTTCGTGCGGCCGATGGCCGAGAAGGATTACGCCACGCAGGCCGCGCGCTGCATGAATTGCGGCGTGCCCTATTGCATGGGCACCGGGGCGCTGACTCCGGGCACGCCGGGCTGCCCGGTGAACAATCAGATTCCCGATTGGAATGACCTGGTCTACCAGGGCAACTGGGAAGAAGCCGCGCGCAACCTGCATTCGACCAACAATTTTCCCGAAGTCACAGGGCGGATTTGTCCGGCGCCGTGCGAGGCGTCCTGCACGCTCAACATCGACGAGAACCCGGTCACCATCAAATCGATCGAGTGCGCCATCGCCGATCGCGCCATCGCGCAGGGCCTCAAACCCGAGCCGCCCGCCGAACGCACCGGCAAGAAGGTCGCGGTCGTCGGTTCGGGACCCGCCGGTCTCGCCTGCGCGCAGCAGCTCGCGCGCGCCGGGCACGACGTGCATGTCTATGAGAAATACGCCAAGGCGGGCGGGCTACTCCGCTATGGCATTCCCGATTTCAAGATGGAAAAGCATCACGTTGACCGCCGCGTCGCGCAGATGCAGGCCGAGGGCGTGGTCTTTCATTATGGCGCCCACGTCGGCGTCAACCTCGATGCCAAGGAATTCGTCGACCAGCATGATGCCGTCGTGCTCACCGGCGGCGCCGAGAAAGGCCGCGACCTGCCGGTGCCCGGCCGTGAACTCGACGGCATCCATTTCGCCATGGATTATCTGCCGCAGCAGAACCGGCGCGGGTCGGGTGAAGCGGCCGAACCCGGCGAGCCGATCCTGGCGGCTGGCAAGCACGTCATCGTCATCGGCGGCGGCGACACCGGATCGGACTGCATCGGCACCGCGATCCGCCAAGGCGCGCTCTCGGTCACCAACTTCGAAATCATGCCGGCCCCGCCGCTGCACGAGAACAAGGAGCTGACCTGGCCCGACTGGCCGCTCAAGCTCCGTATCTCATCCAGCCACGAGGAAGGCGCCGAGCGGGAATTCGCCGTGAACACCACGGCCTTTTCCGGCGACGGCGGCGCGGTGAAAAAGCTTCATTGCGTGCGGGTCGATGAGAAATTCAAGCCGATCCCCGGCAGCGAATTCGAAATTCCGGCTGAACTCATTCTGCTGGCGATGGGCTTCGTGCATCCGGTGCACGACGGCATGGTCAAGGATTTGAATCTCGAACTCGATCGCCGCGGCAACGTCGCGGCCACGACCGACGATTACCAAACCTCGCTTGCCAAGGTCTTTGCCGCTGGCGACATGCGGCGCGGCCAGTCGCTCGTCGTCTGGGCGATCCGCGAAGGCCGCCAGGCGGCGCACGCCGTCGATAAATTTCTGATGGGCGCGACGCTGCTGCCCCAGTAAGTCGGTCGTGGAGTTAGGCGACGATGTTAAGCCGCCGCGGTTTCGGCCATCTTGCGCGCAGCGTGATCGGTTTGCGGTAGCATGAAGCCGTCGAAGAACGAAGCGAGTTGCCGATAGCCGTCGAGCGGCAGGACGTGCGCGACGTATTGATCCGGCCGAACGACGACCATGCACCCATTCGCCCGATCAATGCCGCGCATGGCAAAGATATCGTGACCGCCCTTGATGTCGGGGCAGAATACTTTCTCGTAATCGCGAAGGCCGTAGCGGCCTTTTCGCGGCAGCAGCAGCGCCGGCATGGCCTCGATGTCCAGCTCGCGATGAGCCTGCTGGAGCACCGCGCGGACATCAACGACCGCATCGATATCGTCGCCGCCGCGCGTATACTTTCGGATAGGGGACGCGGGATCCTCCGCGAGAAATTCGCACAATTGCCGGAGCGCGGAATTTGCCGCGACCGGATCGCCCGCTCCCGCAAAGGCAAAAATCCGAAACCGCCCGTCCGCCTTGACAACGTGGCCGAGCTGCATTGGCCGCGCGTCCGCGAGCCGAATGACCGGTGCGGAATGAAAGCGCGTTCCAATGACGAATCCTTCGGCCAGATGCTGGTGGGCGCTTTCGCCGGTCAGGATCGAGGAACGGTAGTGCGTCGCCGTTCCCGCCGTATAGCGGCCGTGTCTGACGAAATAAGTCTGCGTCATTCCAATATCGGCGGCACTCCGGTCGCCACGGTCGGAGGCGATCAGCGCAGCCCATTCGCGATCGAAGTCGATCAGCTCCTTGGCGATGGCGCGCCGTTCCGCGGAGTAGGTGTGCAGCAGCGGCGGCGGGCATCGCTTGCGCAGCACAAGGGCGAGCTTCCATCCGAGATTGAAAGCGTCCTGCATGGAGACATTCATGCCCTGCCCCGCCTTCGGACTGTGCGTGTGGCAGGCATCGCCGGCAATGAACACAGTCGGCAGGCGCGTCGCGACCTCTTCCTCCGGCACGTCGTCGAACTTGTCGGTGAGCCGCTGTCCGATCTCATACACCGACCACCAGGGCACCTCCTTCACCTCGAGCCGATACGGACTGAGGATGCGCTGCGCCTTGGCGATGACGTCATCAAGGGTGGTATTGCGGCTGGCGACCCGCTCGCCGCTCTCGAGCTTGGCCAGCTCGACATAAAGCCGCGCAAGGTAGCCGCCTTCCCGCGGGATGATGAGCATGCTGCCGTCCTTGGCGGACTGGATCAGCGACTTGCAGCGGATGTCCGGAAAATCGGTGATCGCCAAGACATCCATGACGCCCCAGGCATGATTGGCGGAATCGCCGCAAAGCTCCCGCCCCATGGATGCGCGGACAGCGCTGTGCGCGCCATCGCAGCCGATCACGTAGCGGGCGGAGACCGTCTCGGTCTGTCCCTGATGCGGAGGGTCGAGCCGCTCCAGCGTGACGTCGACCCGCGGCTCTCCGCCGTCGCGGCTTGGCGCTCGCCGCAGGGCCATAACGCGACGGGCATAATACGGCTCGAGTTTCGCCGCCGATCGACGCATGAAATCCAGATAGAAATCATGGACGCGCGCCTGATTGAGAACGACGTGAGGGAACTCCGACAACCCGTCTTCGACGTCCTGGACCCGGCCGTTGCGGACGATATCTTTCGGTCGCTCGTCATCTGGCTTCCAGAACGTCGTCTCATTGATCCAGCAGGCCTCCTTGAGCACCCGTTCGCTGAAGCCGAAGGCGCCAAACATCTCGATCGTCCGGCAGGCGATGCCGTCGGCCTGGCCGAGCAGCATACGGCCCGACTTCTGCTCGACGATGCAGGTCTTGATATCGGGAAACGCGCTTAGCTGCGCCGCGAGCGTCAGCCCTGCCGGTCCGCAGCCGACGATCAGGACATCGACCTCCTCGGGAACAGGCCCCTGCGCACCGGACGCCGGATAGCGCTCCGCCGGGTCGAAAATCTCAGGATCGCCCGGCTCGAAACCGTTGAGGTGAAACTGCATGGCGTCGCCTCATCTTTATTTGGCCGGCACCGTGCTGCACGGCGCCGGGCGGCTGCCGACCGGGAGCGGAAACGCCAGCCTCTTGGAATACAGATATGCATCCAGCATACTGAATATCAGTATGCTGACAATTGCTCAGTATGCTGATTATCGCTATGCTCGTCAAGTCCTGCCCTTAATTCCCGCCCCTCCGGAGAACGCGATGAAAGACATCCAGGAGATGCCCGGACATCTGGCGCGCCGGTTCCAGCAGATTGCCGTGGCCGTGTTCCTGGCCGAAGCCGGGAAGTCGGGTTACGACCTTACGCCGGTTCAATACGCCGCCCTTGCCGCAGTAAGCTCCAATCCCGGGACCGATCAGGTGACGCTTGCGGGGTTGATCGCCTACGACCGGACCACCATCACCGGCGTGGTCGACCGGCTGGTGCAGAAAGGGCACCTGGCGCGCCGCGAAAACAGCCGGGACCGACGAGCGCGCGAATTGAAGATCACCGATGCGGGACGCCGAACTTTGCGCGGCATGACGCCGGCCGTCGAAGCGGCGCAGCGGATCATGCTGCGCGGTCTGAGCGAAAAGGACGCAAAAGAGCTTGTCCGCCTGCTGCAAAAGGTCACCACCGCCGGCAACGCGCTGAGCCGCGCGCCGCTGCGCCAGGCCGCAACGGCTCGATAGCGGCCGATCGCCTTGGACCGTTTCCGGCGCCAGCCGCAGTGGATGATGCCGGCCAAGTCTGTCACTTGTGCCGGGCAATGAGTTGATCGGCAACATCGTCGAGGTCATTGCCGACGATTTGCGGCTGCGGACCAACTCCCAAGACGTCGTTGCCGACGCGCTTGATCAGCGCCGCCTGCCAGCCCGCCGCGACGGCGCCGAGGGTGTCCCATGTGTGGCAGGCGATAAGCGCGCGACCCTAAGACAACGTATAAGCTCGACGGAGTGCGCCGGGAGGCCGGCACCCGCATCAATCCGGACTTACCGTAGCGCTACGGCTTCGTCGCTGGCGGCGCGCTCGCGGTCGCGGCGGACGGCGGCCAAGCAAAATCGTCGGCGCGGCCCGCCGGTGCATTGAGTGGATCGCCGCGCACCAACGCACTGCTTATGGTCGGGTCCGCCGAGGCGATGGGGGCAGGCTGGTTGCCTCCCAACAAGGTGACGCTGTCGACGCCATTCAAATGGTCGTCGCCTCCACCGCCTGGCGCCGCCAACGGCAGGACGGGCCCGATCGCCGATCTGATCGCACCGGGCTTCGCCGGGACCGAGGCTTGCGACCGCGCCGCCATCGACACCGCGGGATTGGCCAAGACGCGGCTCAGGTCCTGGTCGACCAGATGCGCAAGCTTGAGCGCGCCATATTTGGTGAAGTGAACCCCGTCGGCGGTGCGCAGCCGCCTGGTCTGGCCTTCGAAGTCCGGACCTTCCACGCTGTAGCGTCCGTCCTCGTCGACAAAGCCGTCCCAGATGTCGACGTAGGTGATGCCGGCCCTGTCCGCCGCTTCATGATAGAGCTCGTCGAGATAGCTCATGTCAGCAGTGCTGCGCGTGCCGCGAATCGCCGGCAAGCCAACCCACAGCACCGGCACGTTCATGCTCTTCAACGCCGCGATCATGTCGTCGATCCGCTTGGCGTAAAGCTTCGCCCATTCATCGGTGCGGAAATCGTAGCTCTCGCCGGAGGCCGGGCGTCCCGGTCTGACGGCGGCCGCCGCCTGAGCGCTCGGCTTCTGCGCTGCCCCGGACTGCGTTTGCGATGTGGACTTGCCGTCCTTTCCCTTTTGCGGCGACGGAGCGGTCTGCGCTGGCGGCGGTGCGCGCAACGGCAGGCGATCGCTCAAGCCGAGCATGACGACGATCGCGGCCGGCTTTTGGGCCGCGAGCGTGTCCTTGATCGCTTGCGACCATTGCAGGGTTTCGTTGCGCGGCTCGTAGCGAACGAGGCCGGAGTACAGACGGACATCCCGCACGATGCCGATCTGCGGTTGGTCGGCGTAAATCTCCTCGAGACCATAGGCGAGCCAATCGGCCATCGAGTCGCCAACGACCGCGACGGTCGTGGTCGGCGCCGCCTCCAGCTTGCGGGGCGGCGGCGCGCGCGACGAATCGGGCGGCGGACCGGCCGGCCGGCCGTAAGGCGAAAATTGGCGTCCGAAGAACGGGAAGGAAAAGCCGCGCGACGGCGGCGGCGGTCTGTGCGGTTGATCGCCCCAGCCGTCGCCAAATCCCCAATTACTGAAAAACTGCGCTTGCGCTGGAATCGGCAGCGTCAAAGCCCCGGCGAGGACCGCCACAGCGATCGCTGGAAGCCGCGCTCGGATCCATACCATGTTGCGCATCGCCATGAACCCGCCGAACTCGGATGCCAATGTCAGGATCGGACCAGTACCGGCCCATATTGGCCAAAAATGTCAAGCCGAAGATGGACCGATGCTTGGCGTCTACTTGGCGTCTACTTGGCGTCGTCCCGGCCTTCCGGCGGCACGCAGGCAGCGTGGGACGGCCAATAATTCGCGACGCCTTGCGCCCCGCGGGATTTGTGGGTAATTGCGCCGTCATGAACAACGTCCAGCCGCCGCGCCCCAGGCGCATCCGTTGGCAGCATGTGCTGACCGTGGTCAGCGCGGCGATCCTGATCAGCGCCGAGGTATTCGGTGCTGCCTTTGCCGGCAGCTGGGCGATCGCGAGCTTGGTTGGCTTGGGTGCACTCGGCGCGCACGTGCTCGATGGCCTGTTCATACTTTGCGGTTTCGCGGTCATGATACAGTTTCTCCGCGCCGCCTATCGCGTCGAGCCGTTCGTCACAGAGTGACCCCGCGGCGCGCGATCAAAATACTCCGGTTACGATTCGTTAAGACCAAAACGCTTGCGACTCAGACCGGGATGGACTATTTCCAGCTTGCCCAATTTCGCACGTGCCTGTGGCCGTGTGTCGGTCGGTGGGCATCCGGACAAGAGGCCGGACAGCCGCCTAAGGAAGAGACGCTACTTCCTTGCTCCCGCGACCGACAGCCGGAGGCGAAACCGGCATAGCCCGCTCTCCACGGGCGACGCGGCTTAAAGCAACGACGGAAGGGCTTTTTTGGTTACTGCCGGCGCCAATGCCGGGGACACCGAAAGGGCTTTGTCCTTCTTTGCCAGCAGTGCGGAACGGGATCTCCCTCATCCGGACCAAGGCAGCCATCACAGCGATGCGTACGGTTTCGCATGATGCGGAACCGCGCACGTCGCATGAGGTTCACCTCGGCGGCTACGCCGCCGGCCGGATCAGGGAGCTGGGGTTGAAATGACCGCGCGCATCCGCGAATTCCTCAAGCATCGCACGCAAGACGGACCTTGCCTCGTCGTCGATCTCGACGTCATTCGTGAGAACTACCAAGGCTTCGCCAGGGCGCTGCCCGACACCAAGGTCTATTACGCCGTCAAGGCCAATCCCGCGCCGGAGATCCTCAAGCTTCTGGCGGATCAGGGCTGTTGTTTCGACGTCGCATCGTTGAGCGAGACTCACGATGTCCTTGCCGCCGGCGCCACGCCCGACCGGATTTCCTACGGCAACACGATCAAAAAGGAGAGCGAGATCGCCGCCGCTTTCGCGCTCGGCGTCACGCTGTTCGCGGTCGACTGCGAGGCCGAAGTCGAGAAGGTGGCGCGCGCCGCGCCCGGCAGCCGCGTGATCTGCCGCATCCATTGCGACGGCTCCGGCGCCGAGTGGCCGCTCTCCCGCAAGTTCGGCTGCGAGCCGAACTATGCTCCCGATATTCTGGAATTGGCGCACAAGCGCGGGCTGGTCGCCCACGGCGTATCCTTCCACGTCGGCTCGCAGCAGCACAATATCGAGGCCTGGGACCGCGCGCTGGCCTCGACGGCCACGATCTTTCGCGCCTGCGCCGAGCGCGGCATCGCGCTTGCCATGGTCAATCTCGGCGGCGGCTTCCCGGCCCGTTACGTCCGCAAGACGCCGAAGCTGGAGTCCTATGGCAAGGCGATATTCCGGTCGCTGCGCAAGCACTTCGGCAACAACCTGCCGAACACCATCGTCGAGCCCGGCCGCGGCCTGGTCGGCAACGCCGGCGTGATCCAGGCCGAGGTGGTGCTCATTGCCAAGCGAAGCCCCGAGGATGAGGTGCGCTGGGTCTATCTGGACATCGGCAAGTTCCACGGCTTGGCCGAGACCATCGGCGAATCGATCCGCTATCCGATCCGCACCGCGCGCGATCGCGACGAGACCGCGCCCTGCATCATCGCCGGCCCGACCTGCGACTCCGTCGATGTTCTGTACGAGAAGACGCCCTACCCGCTGCCGGTCTCGCTCGCCATCGGCGACAAGGTGCTGATCGAGGCGACCGGCGCCTACACGGCGACTTACTCGTCGGTCGGCTTCAACGGCTATCCGCCGCTGCGGCAATATCTGATTTAGCCTCGGCCACATCGGGCGGCGGCGCCGCCCGATCCTCGAGCTTTTCGGCGAGCGCCTGCAGATCGAAGAACACGGCCGCGCATCCCGCATCCATCAAATCGGACCGCGAGAAGTGCCCGCTTTGGACGCCGACCGACAATAATCCGGCGGCGCGCGCGGCCTCCCCATCGCAGGGCGTATCGCCGATCATGGCGACCTGCGCGGGCGGTACGCGCAGCTTTCTGACGGCGAGGCTGACGATTTCGGGGCTGGGCTTTTCGTGTCTCACCTCGTCACCGCAGCAGGCGTGATCGATCAGATCGTCGACATTCATGATCGCGCGATAACGCGCCAACACCTCTTTGTCACACGAGGTCGCCAGCGCGATCTTGGCACCGTCCTGCTTGATGAGCGCAAACAGGCGCCGAAGTCCGGGGAATGCCCTTGCCCGATCCAGATAATGCAGCCGATAGCGCTCGGCTTGCAGCTGCACGAGGTGATCGAGAAGCTTCGGGTCGTTCTTTTTGAGCAGATGGCGCAGCATATGCTTGCCATCCATGCCCGAGTAAGGATGCAAATCGGCGACGCTCGCGGTGAAGCCGATCTCGGCCAGGGTCTCGCTCCAGCATTGCAGCGTGGCGAGCACATTGTCGATCAGCGTTCCTTCGACGTCGAAGATGAAGGCGCGCGGCGCAAACGGCAATTCGTCGACGGCGTGGGCGCGGCCGCTGAACAATACCGCCGGCCGCCGGCTCACCATGGTGTCCGCGTTTGCGGCGTGCCGGAACCGGCCGCGCACCCGCCTTCGCACCCGTCCCCCTATCCGCCTCCCGGTATTCGCATTCGAACCAGTTGCTGGTCGATGGGCTTGAGATATCTTCAACGTAACAATCCAAATTTTCCGCTTCGGCCTGCACGACGCAGCCATACGTTTGCTCGGAGGCCAACGCCTCGCCGCGTTGTTCGTTCCGCGTTCGGGGACCGCGCCGGACAGCGCGGAGTCGAAACCTTTGACCGGCGCGGCGGTTATCGTGTCGGCACCGCGGGAACTCTTCATGTCAGATCAATCCGTCGGCCAGCCGGTGCTCTCGGGGCATGGCAGCTCACGGCTGCCGGAAGTGGCCGTCGAGAGCTACAATGTGGCGCTCAAGGACGACGCGGGCTTCATCGGCGATCGCGCCAGCAAGGGCGCGTTTCGCGCATTCATCGAGCAATGGCGCAAGCCGCTGCGCGAGGCGGGCCAGGACCCATTTGGCGACCAGGCCGCCGAAGCGGTATCAAAAAAACGTCTGGATGAGGTCCTGCTCGGAGCGGATGGCGAAGCCGCCGGCGTCATCCAGAGCGCCATCGAAAGCTTCGCACAGGAATTGGCGCTGGTGATGCGGCGGTTTCTGAAGCTCAAGGAATGGAAGGAGGCCGAGCGCCTGATCGTCGGCGGCGGGTTTTCCGGGAGCCGTATCGGCCAATTGGCGATCGGGCGCGTGTCCGTGCTGCTCAAGGCGGACAAGATGAAAGTGAAGGTCGCGCCCATCCGCAACGATCCGGATGAGGCCGGATTGATCGGGGCAGTGCATCTGGTTCCGTCGTGGATGTTCCGCGCTCACGACGCGATTCTCGCAGTCGACATCGGCGGCACCAATATCCGCGCCGGCGTCGTCACGCTCAACCTCAAACGCGCGCCCGATCTCGCCAAGGCGCGGGTGTGGAAGTTCGAGCTCTGGCGCCACGGCGATGAGAAGCTCAACCGCGCCGATGCGGTCGAAGGCTTGATCGACATGCTGCAGCGCCTTATCAGGCGGGCCGAGAAGGAGGGACTGCGGCTTGTGCCCTTTATCGGCATCGGCTGCCCCGGCACGATCGAGGCCGACGGCATCATCGTTCGCGGCGCGCAAAACCTGCCGGGCAACTGGGAAAGCAGCCGTTTCAATCTTCCGGCGACCGTCGCCAAGGCGATTCCGAAAATCGGTGACTTCGACACCGTGATCGTCATGCACAACGATGCCGTGGTGCAGGGCTTGAGCGAACTGCCGTCCATGCAGGACATCGCGCGCTGGGGCGTGTTCACCATCGGCACGGGCTTCGGCAACGCGCTGTTCACAAATCGCGCCGATTGACGCCTGATATGCGGCGCAGCGCCATACGCGCGTTTACGCGCTTTTGCTGCACCGCGCCCGGGACACTTGGAACGTTTTTACTTCGGCTGGACGTTCGGGTTGCCGCCGGGCGAGCCGGGCGGCGGAATGACCGGCATGCTGCCCTTGTTCGGCGCCGGCTTTTTGATGGCCGAATCGACCTGCGGAGGGCAGATCACGCCGCCGGATTGGCTGAGTTTTTGACTCATGGCCGAGCCATTGCCCTGCGGCTGGGCGCATTGCTGCGTACTTCCTTGCGCCAGTGCGAGGCCGGTCGTCGCGGCGAAAGCCAATAAACCCGCGAAGATTTTTGCGATCGGTGCCATGTGGGAGTAACGGCTGGCGCGCGGCGCCGTTCCCCGGTTCCGACTGCGACTGGGCTTAGGCGGCAACCCACTCGATGTGCGCCTTGATCGCCTTGCGCACCTCGTCGATCCAGCCATGGGGCCGCGCCTTGTCCATCATAGCGGAAAAATTCCGTTGCCATTCGTCATCCTGTGCGACACCGGGCCACGCGCGCAATGCCGCCTCGAAGATCCAGGCGGTGTCGGCGTCCGGCAATTCCGCCTTGCCGGACAGGACACGGCGGACATCGTCGAGTTTGCCGCGATCGCCTTCCACCACCAGCTTGAAGGCGCGAAAATTATTCCACTCCTCGAATTGCAAATCGCCGGCGGTTGATACTTTCAGAAACATCGCTGTCTCCATTATTCGTCATGCGGGACGGGCACCCCGCGACGCGAGCGTCGCGGAAACCCCGTTGACCCGCGCATCCATACTGACTGGTCGCAAAATCGAGAGCGCAGCATGGATTGCCGGGTCAAGCCCGGCAACGACGATGGTCACGCCAGATCGATGACGCCGGCCGCGCCGCTGTCGGTGCCGAAGGCGAGCAGCGTGCCGTCGGCGCTCCACGCCAGCGCCGTGACCGGCGCGTCGCCCGGCTTTTTTGCCAGTATCTCGGCGCCATCCTCGATGCGGACGATGAGCACCATGCCGTCGTCGTAGCCGGCGGCGACAATGTCCTGCCTGGGATGGCAGGCCACCACATCGACGCGCGGCTCGGCGGGAGCAAGCAGGCGCGGCTGCTTGTTCATCGGCCCGTCCTTGGTCTGGAATGGCCAGAGGATGATCTGGTTTGAACCCGAGGTCGCGAGCCAGCGGCCGCCGACGCTCCAATCGAGCGAGGTGACGCGAGTCGCATAACCGGACATGCGCATGTGCTGGCGGTCGGCGAGCCGCCAGCCGTGCAGCATCGGCTCCTGCATGGTGGTGACGACAAAGCGGCCGTCGGGATTGACCGTGACGCCGAGGTGGGAGCCCTTCCATTCGAGCTTTTCCGGCGCGGCCCCCGCGGCGTTCGGAAACCACAACGAGGCGCCGTTATAGTGCGCGATCGCGAGCCGAAAGCCTTTGGGCAGAAACGCGAGGCCGCCGACGGTCGACGGCGCCTCCCATGACCTGATGTCCTTGCCTTGCACGAACGCCGTCTTTCCGGCCGACCACGCGACCGCGCCGTCGGGTCCGAGCGCGACGTGATCGATCCAGCGATGGTTTTGATCGGCCGCGAGAACGCGGCTCGATCCCAGGTCCGTCGCGACCACCTTGCCGTCGTCGCCGCCGCTGACGACGCGGGCGCCGTCGCTCGCCGCCGAGAGGATGACGCCGTCATGCACATTCATGCGGCGCAGTTCGCCGTCGGGTTCGGCGAACACCAGCGCTTCCTCGCCGAGCACGAAGACCGCGGTGCGGCCGAGGAAATGCGCACCGACAATCGCGCCGCCCGCATCCACCGCGCGGCTGCGTTCGACGACCGATACAGTGTCGGTGCGGGTGTCAGACATTAGACGTGTCACTCACAACTTAGCCCCCGGAGAGCAGCGCTTTCGCGTCGCCTCCCCCTTGAGGGGGAATTATCACCTTGACTCAGCAACGTGCCGGACATGGCGAACGAGTTGCAAAACAAGGTATTTCACGACGAGGCCAAGGCCCGCAAGTGGCTGGAAGGCCATCTTTGGGCCGATGGGCCGGTTTGCAGCCATTGCGGTACGGTTAACAACGCGACCGCCATTGAAGGCCGTCCGGGGCTTTACCAGTGCAATGAAAGCGCCTGCCGCAAACAGTTCACGGTCATGACCGGGACGCTATTCGAGCGCTCGCATATTCCACTCAATAAGTGGCTGATGTGTGCCTTCCTGATGTGCGCCAGCAAGAAAGGCATGTCGGCGCATCAGATGCACCGTATGCTTGGCATCAGCTACAAGTCGGCGTGGTTCATGTGCCATCGCATTCGCGAAGCAATGCGCGACGGCACATTTCCCGGCCCGCTCGGCGGCGAGGGCAAGATCGTTGAAGCTGACGAAACATGGATTGGTGGCAAGGAAAAGAACACGCACGTCGGCAAGCTCAACAAACACAACATCGGCGGTGCGGGTAAAGAACCTGCATTCGCCCTTGTCGAGCGCGGCGGCAAAGGGCGCTCATTCCATGTGCCAGAGGTAAACAGCAAGACGTCGCGCCCGATCCTGGTTGCTCAGGTTGACCGCAAGTCTGCGCTAATGACGGACGAAGGCGGTCAGTACTATCACGTTGGTAAGGAATTTGACCGCCATGAAACGATCAATCACAGCGCAGACGAATATGTGCGCGGCGATGCTCATACCAACACGATTGAAGGCTATTTCTCAATCCTCAAACGCGGCATCGTCGGCACATATCACCACGTCAGCCAACAGCACTTGAAGCGCTATCTTGCCGAGTTCGATTTTCGCTATAACGAGCGTTCGGCACTTGGCGTGGACGACAAAGAGCGTGCCGCGCGTTTGCTCAAGGGCATCGTCGGCAAGCGTCTGACCTATCGACGGCCTGACGAGAAGAGAGCCGGTCCCGCAAATCTGCACAGGGCGATAGGTGGAGTTTCTGCCTGATGGCGCGCACGCTGTGGCCTGCGAATCAGGAGATACCATGTCAAGACGACCGCGCCGGAACCACACACCGGGCTTCAAGGCAAAGGTGGCGCTTGCCGCCATCAAGGGCGAGCGAACGGTGGTTCAACTTGCC